>JBCDGG010000065.1:0-27312 GCA_038757905.1 Pseudomonadota bacterium
AAGAAGGCCTGCATCGAGCTCGGGGGCAAGGACAGCCTGATCGTGCTTGAGGACGCGGACATGGAGCGCGCGACCTCCGCCGCCAGCTTCGGCGCCTTCATGCACCAGGGCCAGGTTTGCATGAGCGTCGAGAAGGTTCTGGTGCAGGAGCAGGTCTACGACGGGTTCCTCACGGAGTTCATCGCTCGCGCCTCCAAGCTCAAGACAGGCAACGTGGCCGACCGCTCCAACGTCATCGGCCCCCTGATCAACGATCGCCAGGCCGCGCGCGTAAAGCACCAACTGGAAGACGCCGTCGCCAAGGGCGCCAAGATCCAGCTCGGGGGCGGCGTGCAGGGCCGCTTCGTCGAGCCGACCATCGTCACCCATGTCACGCAGGACATGGACATCTGGCGCGACGAGACCTTCGGCCCGGTCGCCGTGGTGGTCCCCTTCCGGACCGATGCCGAGGCCATCGCGATGAACAACGACACAGAATACGGGCTGTCTTCGGGCATCATCACCCGAGACGAGTACCGCGCGATGGACATTGCTCAGCAGCTTGAGACCGGCATGTGCCACGTGAACTGCGCCACGATCAACGACGAGGCCCATGCGCCCTTCGGCGGCGCCAAGGCCAGCGGGTTGGGCCGCTACGGCGGGCGCTGGTCGCTCGAGAGCTTCTCCGAGACCCGCTGGATCACGCTGGACCGCGGCCAGAAACCCTTTCCGCCGGTGTTCTGAGCATGCGCGATCTCGTCAAGGGCAAGCGCGTGATCGTCACCGGCTCCTCCTCCGGCATCGGGTGGGAGACCGCGCGGATCCTCGCTGAACAGGGGGCCGAGGTGCTCGGCGTGGACGTCAACAAGAACTTCGATCATGTCGACGAGTTCTACCGCGCCGACCTCTCCGACCCGCGCGCGATCGACGCCCTGATCGACGTATTGCCGGACGGGGTCGACGGCCTTGTGAACAACGCGGGCCTGCCGCCGACGAAGGACGCCAACCTGCTCTTGCGGGTGAACCTCATTGGCCTGAAGCGGCTGACCTACGGGTTGATCCCCAAGCTGGCCGACGGGGCGAGCATCGTGAACGTCGCCTCGCTGGCGGGGTTTGGCTGGCCGCAGGCCGTCGACGCGGTGAAGGCCTCCGAGCATCTGGATTTCCACAATCTCGACCAGTTCATCGAGCGCTGGAAGGTCTCGTCCGAGGGTGGGCGGAGTTACTTCTTCTCGAAGGAAGCGCTGGTGGTCTGGACCATGCAAAACCGCTGGACCTGGCGGGATCGGGGCATCCGCATGAATGCCGTCAGCCCCGGCCCGGTGGACACGCCGATCCTCGGGGATTTCCTGCAGACGCTGGGCGCGCGGGCCGAAGAAGACCGCCGCGTGATGGACCGCCCCGGCACCGCCGAGGACATCGCGCCGGTCATCCTCTTCCTGCTGAGCGACATGGCCAGCTGGATCCGCGGCACAAACATACCGACCGATGGCGGCATGTCATCGAACATCCTGTGCAACATGCACGGGCTCTAGGGAGGACATCTGATGGGCATTCTGGGCTGGATCATTCTCCTGATCGTCATCGCCGCGGCCATCATTGCCTTGGCGGCATGGTGGTACGAACGCGCAACGAACGAAGTCTCGCTCCTGCGCACGGGGGTAGGGGGACGGCGCGTCGTGATCGATGGCGGCGTGCTCGCGATCCCGTTCTTCCACGAGATCAGCCGCGTGAATATGCAGACCCTCCGGCTCGACGTGGACCGCCGGGGCGAGTCCTCGCTGATCACGCAGGACCGCCTGAGGGTGGATGTCGGCGCTGAATTCTACGTGTCGGTGATGCCGGAGCCCGAGGCGATCACGCGCGCCTCCCAGACGCTGGGCCAGCGCACGTTCCAGCGCGAGGAACTGCGCAACCTGATCGACGGGATGATGGTCGATGCCCTGCGCTCGGTCGCGGCCCGCATGACGATGGACGAGCTGCACGAGAACCGCGCGCAATTCGTCTCCGAGGTGCGCGATGGGCTGACGGACACGCTGGCCCGCTACGGGCTGCAGCTTGACAGCGTGTCGCTCACCGGGCTGGATCAGACGCCGTTTTCGGCGCTCGATGAGAACAACGCGTTCAATGCCGTCGGCATGCGCAAGCTCGCCGAGGTCATCGCCAAGTCCAAAAAGGAGCGCGCCGAGATCGACGCCGACAGCGAGGTGTCCGTCCGCCGTGCGTCGATGGAAGCCTCGCGCAAGCGGCTCGAGATCGACCTCGAAGAACGCCGCGCCGAGATCGCACAACAGCAGGAAATCGAAACTCTCGCCGCCGCCCAGATCGCCGAAGTCGCCAAGCGCAAGGCCGACAGCGAGCGCGCGGCGACCGAAGCAAAGATCGATATGGAGCGCTCCATCCAGGCCGCCGAGGTGCTGCGCGAGCAGGCCCTGACCATTGCCGACCAGGAGCGCCAGATCGCCATTGCCGCCAAGAGCCAGGAGGAAAGCCGCGCCCAGATCGAAGCGGATGCGGCACGCGCCGATGCCGTGAAAGCGGCCGAAGCCGTCGAGACGGCGCGCGCCCTTGCCGATGCAGAACGCCGGGCCGAACTGGCGGAGATCGCGGCGCGGTCCGATGCCTCCGCCGCCGCCGCGCGCGCGGCCATCGCCGCCGAAAGCGAAAGCGCGACGGCCAAGGACAAGGCCGCCGCGCGGCGCGAGGAGGCCGAGGCGGAGAAGGCCGTCAAGCTGGCCGAGGCGGAGGCCACGCGCGCCCGCATCGAGGCCGAGAATGCGCGCTCCGAGCCGCTCATCGCGATGGAGCTGGAGCGCGCCCGGCTGGACGCGATGCCCAGGATCGTGAGCGAAATGGTCAAGCCCGCCGAGAAGATCAAGGCGATCAACGTCAACCATGTCTCGGGACTGGGGCGCGACGGGGGCGGCGAGGCCGGAGCGAAGACGCCTGTCGGCTCCGCCATGGACGCGATCCTCGACATGGCCGTGCAGTACCCGCTGATCAAACGTATCGGCGACGAAATGGGCGTGCCCCTCGGCGACGTCCTGAAGGACGACAAGAAGAAATAGGCCACGTCGCCCCGTCGCGTCGCGCGCGCGTGGCGGACCTGGATCTGGAGCACCTCGAAGCCCCATGAGTCTGCGCTTTTTCTCCACGAAGAACCGCCCGTTTCACCTCGGGCCCTATCCGCTTGAGCGGCTCAAACGGGTGGAGATCCCGACAGATCTTTCCGCGGTGCCCCCCAGCACAGAGCTCGATTTCAACCGGCTCCAGACCCCCCATTCCCTCGTCAACGCGATGGGGGAGTATCAGGCGATGATGGATGCGATCCGCGACGGGCTGGTCAACCCGGAGCCCGCAACCGCCCCGACGGAGCCGATCGAGCGCGCCAACCACATGAAGGCGTTCGGCTATTTCCAGGACGCCTCGATGATGGGGATCTGCCGCGTCCCGCAAGAAGCTTTGCGCGACGCGCCCAGTCGCAATCCGGGGATCGACCGGCTGGCCGAGGATCTGCGCACCAAGCAGACCAAGACGCTCGCCTCCGGCATCGACGAGATCATGGCCGGGCTCAAGGAATCGCTGGCCAAGCCGCCCAGTTCCATCGACGGCCACACCCACGTGATCGTCTGCCTGGTGGAGCATCTGCGCCCCCCCAGCCCCGATGAGCCGGGCGCCGCGTGGATTCTTGACGCCCAGGATCATCGCGCCGCCCTGCGCGCCACCGAAACGGCGGTGATCCTGAGCAACTATCTGCACCTCCTCGGCTTTCGGGCGAAGGCGCACACCGCCACGTCCTCCGATGTCGACCTCAACAAGCTGGCGGTGGCGGCGGGCCTCGCCACGGTCGAGGACGGCGCGTTGCACGCCCCGTTCATCGGCGCGGGCTTCGGATTGGCGGCCGTGACCACCGATATGGAGATGGCGACCGACGCCTGCCTCGCCCCCCTGGCCGAGCAGCGCTTCGGCCCGGCCTGGTGGGTCGGCAAGGGCACATCGAAGAGCGCGCTGAACCGCGATCCCTACGCCAAGCGGGACTACGCGATGGGCGCGCATCCGTTCGAAACCCTCAAGCGTGTCGACACGCCAACGACCTATATCGACGAGGAGCGCGTCGCGCGCGTCCCCAAGCGGGCAGACATGTTCGCCCGCTCCCAGTTCGGCGATCTCGGCAAGAAGCAGCAGAAGGCCGCCGCGGGCGGGTGGTACGCCCGAAAAAGCGCGCATTCCTTCGCGCAGCGCAGGATCCTCGGCGCTTTCGTTCTGCTTCAGGACGGCGTGCCAGGAGCGCCCGCCGAGAAGCCAACAGATGCCGAGCGCAATGCGGCCAACGTCAAGGCCGCGAGCTACTTCCTCGGTGTCGACGCCGTGGGCATCTCCCGCTGTCCGGACTGGGCCTGGTACAGCCACGACGCCACCGGCGCCGAACTGATCCCGCCGCATCCCAACGCGATCTCGATGATTATCGACCAGGGCTACGAGACGATGGAGGGCGCCTCGGGCGATGACTGGATCGGGGTCGCCCAATCCATGCGGGCCTATTTGCGCTTCTCGCTCCTCGGCGGTGTGATCGCCAAGCAGATCCGCAACATGGGCTATTCCGCCAAGGCGCATACGGTGATGGATGGCGAGGTGCTGCAACCGCCGCTCCTCCTGCTCTCGGGCCTCGGCGAGGTCAGCCGCATCGGCGAAGTGATCCTGAACCCGCTCCTGGGCCCGCGCCTGAAATCGGGCGCGGTGACCACGGACATGCCGCTGGCCCACGACAAGCCGATCGACTTCGGCCTCCAGAACTTCTGCAACAACTGCAAGAAATGCGCGCGTGAATGCCCGGCCGGCGCGATCACCGCCGGACCCAAGCTGATGTTCAATGGCTACGAGATCTGGAAGTCCGATAGCCAGAAATGCACCACCTACAGGATCACCACGGAAGGCGGCGCCATGTGCGGGCGCTGCATGAAGACCTGCCCGTGGAACCTCGAAGGTCTCTTCGCCGAGAAACCGTTCCGCTGGCTGGCGATGAACGTGCCGTCTGCGGCCCCGGCATTGGCGAAGCTCGACGATAAGCTGGGCAACGGCGGATTGAACGACACCAAGAAATGGTGGTGGGATCTGGAGCTGAAGCCGGATGGCGGCTACAAGACCCCCGCGCACCCGGTCAATCGACGTGACATCCAGCCCGATCTCGATCTGAAATACGAGGATCAGACCCTGGCCGTCTATCCGGCCAACCTGACCCCATGGCCCTGGCCCTACCCCTTCCCGATGGACCGCGAAGCCGGGATCAAGGCCTACCAGGAGATGATCCCGGCCGCCGACTACAAGGCGCGGCTGGCGCGGGGCGACACCGAGGGGGTTGCTCATGAAGCGCCGAGCTTCGCGGATGCGCCGGTGATCACCGCGCGCGTGGCGAAGGTCGATCAGATGACGGCAGGGGTCACGAAATACGAGTTCACCGCATGGGACGGCGCCCCGCTGCCCGATTGGACGGCGGGCGCGCATCTGGATGTCGTCGTCACGCCTGAATTCCTGCGGCAATACTCGATGTCGGGCGATCCTTCGGACAGCTCCAGGTACCAGATCGGCGTCCTGCGCGAGGAGGAGGGCCGGGGCGGCTCGAAAATGCTCCACCGGATCTTCACCGAAGGACGCCGCGTCTTCATTTCCAAACCGATCAATCACTTCGAGCTGGTCGAGGACGCTGCAAGGACCTTCCTTATGGCCGGGGGGATCGGCGTGACGCCGATGATCGCCTTCGCCCATCGCCTGCATGCCATAGGCCGGGAGTTCGAGCTCCACTACTCCGCGCATCGCGAGGCCGATGCCGGGTATCTTCGGGATCTCGCCGATGTCCCCTGGGCGGATCGGGTGAGCTATCACTTCTCGGATCGCGGCGCGCGGGCCGATCTCGACGCCATCCTCAACCCCTACGAGCCGGGCTGGCATGTCTACACCTGCGGGCCGGACCGCTACATGACCGCCGTCATCGAGGCCGCCGAGCGAAACGGCTTCCCTGAAAACGCTCGTCACCTCGAATATTTCTCCGTCCCGGAACAGCCCGACTACGTGAACCACGCCTTCAAGGTCAGGCTCGAACCCGGCGGGCGCGAACTGAGCGTTCCGCCCGACAAGTCGATCTCCGATGTCTTGCTGGAGAATGGCATCCATATGGATATCAAGTGTTCCGACGGCATCTGCGGCGTCTGCAAATGCCGATACCTCGACGGCGACGTCGAACACCGCGACTTCGTTCTGTCCAAGGAGCAACAAGAGGCGGAAATCGTCACATGCCAGAGCCGCGCGGCCAGCGGCTGCGAGATGCTGACGCTGGAGCTCTCGGGCGGCGCCTCATGACTCCCTGTTTCGCGCTCCACCCAGGACCTGACCAGCACGATTGGCGCGCGCCGTGGGGCGCTCGGCCCCGTCTCCCAGCCAGTGAAACGATGGCAGGCCCGATGTTCCGTGCGGGCCCGTCCGACCCCGCAGAGGATGGCGACGCAAGGCACGCCACCGCCGCACGGACCGTCCTTTGGCCGGGGGCCACGTCGCAATCCCCATGCCGGCCCTTCGGTGTCGGCGTCGCGCGGCCAAGACGCGCACGACCGCATCGGCGCCCCCGTCCGGATGCGATGAAAGATCAAGAGAACCCCCGACTTTCCTGGGTCGGGTCGATCTCCAGGTCCCATGGGGAATGAAGGGAGAAACGGCATGAAGACACAGGTCGCGATCATCGGCGGAGGACCCTCCGGCCTGCTGCTGTCGCAGCTTCTGCATACCCGCGGGATCGAAAGCATCGTGCTGGAACGCAAGACCAAGGACTACGTGCTGGGGCGCATCCGGGCCGGGGTTCTGGAGCAGGGATTGATCCGCCTGATGGAGGAGGCGGGCTGCGCCGACCGGCTGCACCGCGAGGGCTACCCGCACCACGGCACCCTGATCTCCTACGGAGACGAGATGTTCCGCGTGGACTTCACCGAGCACACCGGCACCCCCGTGGTGGTCTATGGCCAGACGGAGGTCACGCGCGATCTCTACGCCGCCCGTGAGGCAGCGGGCGGCAACCTGGAGTTCGAGGTCGAGAACGTCGTGCTCAACGACGTCGACAGCGCCACGCCCTACGTCACCTACTCCCAGCACGGCGCCGCCAGGCGGATCGACTGCGAGTTTATCGCCGGGTGTGATGGGTTCCACGGCGTGAGCCGCAAGACGATCCCCGACACCGTGCGGAAGGAGTACGAAAAGGTCTATCCCTTCGGCTGGCTTGGCATCCTGAGCGAGACGGCCCCGGTCAACCATGAGCTGATCTACGCCGCCTCCGAACGCGGCTTCGCTCTGTGCTCCATGCGCAATTCCAATCTCAGCCGCTACTACATCCAGTGCGACCTGAGCGACAAACCCGAAGACTGGAGCGATGACGCGTTCTGGGACGAGCTGAAGCGCCGCATCCCCGCCGATCAGGCGGCCGATATGGTCACCGGCCCCTCGATCGAGAAATCCATCGCCCCCCTGCGCTCTTTCGTGACAGAGCCCATGCGCTGGGGGCAGCTCTTCCTGTGCGGGGACGCGGCCCATATCGTGCCGCCCACCGGGGCCAAGGGGCTGAACACCGCCGCCTCCGACGTGCACTACCTCTTCACTGGGCTCCGGGAATTCTATGAAACCGGCGCAAGAGACGGGATCGACGGATACTCGGAAAAGGCGCTCGCGCGGGTCTGGAAGACCGAGCGCTTCAGCTGGTGGTTCTCCGGCCTCACCCACCGCTATCCGGGGCAGACGGCGTTCGACCTCAAGATGCAAGTGGCGGAGCTGGAGTTCCTGCGCTCCAACACGGCCGCCCAGAAGGCCATGGCCGAAAACTACGTCGGGCTGCCCTACTGATGCGGGCGGTCGAGGCAAATGGCATCCGCCTGCATGTCGTGGAGAGCGGCGACGCGGAAGGCCCCCCCGTGCTCTTCGCGAACTCCCTTGGAACGGACCTGCGGCTCTGGGACAAGGTGATGCCGCTCCTGCCGGGCGGTCTGCATTATGTCCGGTTCGACAATCGCGGGCATGGCCTTTCCGAGTGTCCCGCAGGCCCCTACAGCATCGCGGATTTCTCGGCCGACACGGAAGCGCTGATCGAGGCGCTGGACCTCGGGCCGCTGATCTTCGTCGGTCTCTCCATCGGCGGCGTGATCGGCCAGCACCTCGCGGCCCGGCGCCCCGATCTGGTGCGCGCGCTTGCGATCGCGTGCTCCGCCGCGCGGATGGGAGAACCCGCCATGTGGCAAGCCCGCATCGCCGCCGTGGAAGAGAACGGGCTGGCCTCGATCGAGGCGCAGGTGCTCGACCGCTGGTTCGGCGCCGCCTTCCGCCCCACGACCGAGGCGGCACTTTGGGGCGCGATGCTCGCGCGCACGCCCGCAGAAGGCTACATGGCCACCTGCGCTGCCCTCGCCGCGGCAGACCTGACCGCGACGACGCAAACCCTGCGCCTGCCGACCCTCGCCATCGCCGGCAGCGAAGACGGCGCCAGCCCGCCTGCGCTGGTCGAGGCGACGGCGCAGCTCATCCCCGGCGCCGCATTCCACGTGATCCCGGGCGCGGGTCATCTGCCCTGCGTCGAGGATCCGGCCGCCTTTGCCGCGCTCCTCGGCCCCTTCCTGGAGGCCCACGTCCATGACTGACCGCTACGACAAGGGGATGGCCACCCGCCGCGCCGTTCTGGGAGACGCGCATGTCGACCGGGCGGAGGCCGCGAAGACCGAGTTCGACCTGCCCTTCCAGACCCTCATCACCGAAGGCGCATGGGGCACCGTCTGGTCCGACCCCACGATCACGCAGCGCGAACGCTCGATGCTGACACTCGCGCTCCTCGCCGCGACCGGGAATTTCGCAGAAATTCCGATGCATGTTCGGGCCACACGGCAAACGGGCGCGACCCCGGACGATATCATGCAGGCCTTTCTCCACGTCGCGGTCTATGCCGGCGTGCCGAAAGCGAACCACGCCATCAAGCTCGCCAAGGACACCCTGGACGAGATGGCGGCGTCCCCCGAGCCGCCCGGCGACCCTGACCCCCGACAGCCCCCGGACCCTCTGCCATGACCACCCCATGCATCATCTGCGTCGCCATCACCGGCTCCCTCCCGACCAAGGCGAACAACCCCGCCGTGCCGATTTCCGTCTCCGAGCAGGTCGAAAGCACGCACGAAGCCTTCGAGGCCGGGGCCGCGATCTGCCACGCCCATGTGCGCAACGACGATGAGACGCCCTCGTCCGATCCCGAGAAATTCGCGCGGCTCAAGGAGGGCCTCGAAAAGCACTGCCCCGGCATGATCGTGCAATTCTCCACCGGAGGGCGCTCCGGCGCCGGGCGGGAGCGCGGCGGCATGCTGCAGCTCAAGCCCGACATGGCCTCGCTCAGCGTCGGCTCGAACAACTTCCCGACGCGGGTCTACGAGAACCCGCCCGATCTGGTGGATTGGCTCGCCGGCGAGATGCGCACATACGGGGTCAAGCCCGAGATAGAGGCATTCGACCTGTCGCACATCTTCCAGGCCGAGAAGATGCATCGCGACGGACGACTCGAGGCGACCCCCTACGTTCAGTTCGTCATGGGGGTGAAGAATGCCATGCCGGTGGACCGGGAGGTCTTCGATTTCTACGTGCACACGGTCAAGCGCCTCTTCGGCGAAGATGTTCCTTGGTGCGCCGCCGGGATCGGCGCGCGCCAGATCACGCTCAACGAATGGGCGGTCGCCGCGGGCGGCCACGCGCGCACCGGGCTGGAGGACAACGTCCGCCTCGACCGGGAGACCCTCGCGCCCTCTAACGCGGCCCTCGTTCAGCGCGTCGTCGATCTCTGCAACACCGCCGGGCGGCCCGTGGCCGCGCCAGCCGAGGCGCGACAGATCCTGGGGCTGCGCCCGCACGCGGCCTGATCGCCCCGTGCGGCGGCGAAGCGCGGCCTCATCGCCGCGCAACGTGCAACCCGCAGCCCCATATCCGCGGGCGACGGCGCCGCGCAATCTGCCCCTGGCTTACCAAAGCGAGGCGACTACGGGAGCGAAGCCCGGCCCTCGACTGGCCTCACATGTCGAGGAACACCGTTTCGCCCTCGCCCCGCAGGCGAATGTCGAAGCGGTACGCCCCTCCTCCCGTGAGTTGGGCGATGAGGGTCTGCACGCGCGGCCGCTGCTCGATCCGGGACAGGACAGGATCGCTCTCGTTCTTCTCATCCTCGAAATAGATCCGGGTCGAGAGACCGGTGTTGATCCCCCGCGCCACGATCCAGACAGAGATGTGCGGCGCCTGAACCCGCCCGTCCGGCAAAGTTACTGGCCCCGGCTTGATCGTCTGCAACGTGTAGAGCCCGGACTGCCCATCAGCGGCGAAACGGCAGAAGCCCGACACGGCCGGATCGGCCCCGGGCTGGCCCGGGTAGATCCCCGCCGCATCGGCCTGCCAGGTTTCGAGCAGCGCGTCGCGCAGCGCCCAGCCGGTCGAATCAAAGACGCTGCCGGTGATCGTGATCGGCGTGCCCATTGCCCCGTCAGCGATGGGCGACCGCCCAAGATCCTCGGGGTAGATGCCCTCCAGCCCCGCAAAGGACGGGATGCACCCGATATGCACGTAAGGCCCCGCGGTCTGCGAGGCGGTCTCGGTCAGTTGGTCGAGTTTTTGCACCATGTCACATCCCCTCCGGACGATTCTCGAACAGGGTATGGCGGCGCCCCCTGAGCACGATGTCGAACTTGTAAGCCAGGAAATCCATCGGCTTGGCCATCGCCATGTCGAGCGGGGCCACCAATTGCTCGATCTGGCCGCGATCCTTGATCGTCGCCACGATGGGACAGCGCGCAATTAGCGGATCGCCCTCGAAATACATCTGGGTGATCAGGCGCTGGCCGAACGCGTGCCCGAACACCGAGAAATGGATGTGCGCCGGGCGCCAATCGTTGCCCCGGTTGGGCCAGGGATAGGCACCAGGCTTGATCGTCATGAACTGATAATACCCGTCCGCATCCGTGAGCGTGCGCCCGCAGCCGCCGAAATTCGGGTCGAACGGCGCGAAATAGGTGTCCTTGACATGGCGGTAGCGGCCGCCCGCATTCGCTTGCCAGATCTCGACGAGCGTTTCCGGAACGGGTCGGCCCATCTCGTCCATCACCCGGCCGTGCAGCAGGATCCGCTCACCCACCGCGGGGGCCGCGCCCTTCGTCCAGTTCAGGATCAGGTTGTTGTCGAGCGGTCCGATCGTGCCGTGACCAAAGCGCGGCCCCGTCTCCTCGGACGGGGTGCTGTCCAGAGACAGAAGCGGAAGCTCAGGCGCGCGCGACATGCTGGTCTTGTAGCCGGGATCGTAGGAATCGGGGTGGATTGCCCGGTTTCGCGGGATCAGTGGGAGGCTGGCAGCCATCTGTTGTGTCTCCTCCTTCTGGGCTCAGGGCTGGTGCGCGGGAGCCGTTGGTTTCGAAATGCCAGGGCACTGAACCGTCTCCGGAAAAGACCACGGCACATGCGCGACGGCAACGAGCCCGGGCATCATCCGGCACCCATGGGAACAGGCTCTGCCGGATAGACCACGCCGTCCATGAGCTTGCGCGCCGTGCGCAGCACTTCGGCGTGGACGACGGTCCCACCCTCGACAGTGGCAAGTACGGTCAGCGCACCCGACGGGTGCTCTATCGCCATTGCCTTGGGCGTGCCGCCGGGCACGTCTGCCAGATCGGCGCCGACTGCGCCCTCGGTCAGGCACGCGGTCGCCACGCTCACCGCGCCGAGCACCCCGATTGCCGTATGGCAGCGATGCGGGATGAAGGTCCGCGTCGAGACTGCGCCGCCCTGGCCGGCAGGCGAGACCATCGTCATTTTCGGAACGGTCTTGTGCGTCACATCGCCGAGCCGCATCATCGGCCCGGCCAGTCGCCGCAGGCGCTCGAGGCGGTCGCGCAAGGGCGTGTTGTACTCAAGCTCCTCCGGCGTTTCCTGTCCGGTGATGCCCATGTCATCGCTCCGCAGAACGACACAGGGCATCCCGTTGTCGATCAGCGTCGCCTCGACCCCCTCGATCCGGTCCATCACGGCTCCGCTCGGAAAGAGCGCGCCGCAGGTCGCGCCCGCGGTCTCGCGAAACTCGATGGGCACCGGGGCGGCCGTGCCCGGAACACCGTCGATCCGGGCGGATCCATCGTACCGCACCCTTCGCCCGGGCGTGGCCACGCGCGCCACCGCGATCCGGCCGGTGTTCTCCATGAAGATCGTCACGGGCGTCTCTCCGTCCTGCGCGGGCACAAGCCCGCGTTCGATGGCGAACGGCCCGACACCCGCAAGGATGTTGCCGCAGTTCTGCGCATCCGTGACGCTTGCCGCCGCCACCCCGACCTGCAGGAAGAGAAAATCGACATCGACCCCCGGCCGCTCCGACGCACCGACAACCGCGACTTTCGAGGTCAGCGGATCGGCACCGCCCATCCCGTCGATCTGTCTGGGGTCGGGCGAGCCCATGGCCCCCATCAGCAGCCGGTCGCGCGCAGCGGGATCGGCGGGGAGGTCGCGGGCGAGAAAGAACCCGCCCTTCGACGTCCCGCCGCGCATCCACATGACACGCACCCCCGACGCGGCGTCAGACATAGCGCAAGCCCTTCTCAGCCAGACGCCCCCGCATGTCGTAGATGTCGAGCCCGAGCTCGCCGGACGCAAATCGCGCCCGCCGCGCCTCCTCCCCCTCGGTGCGCGCATCGGCCTTGGCCAGCACGTCCGCCGCATGCGCCCGTGGCACCACGCAGACACCATCGTCATCCGCCACGATCACGTCGCCGGCCTGCACCTGCGCGCCCGCGCAGACGACCGGCACGTTCACCGAGCCCAGCGTTTCCTTGACGCAGCCCTGCGCGGAGATCGCGGTGGACCAGACGGCAAATCCCATGGCGCGCAGGTCAGCCGTGTCCCGCACGCCGCTGTCCAGCACGCCGGCGCGGCACCCGCGCGCCATGGCCGAGGTGGCCAGAAGATCGCCGAAGTACCCCATGTCGCAGGGCGATGTGGGCGCAAGCACGAGGATGTCGCCTTCCCGCAGCTGCTCGATGGCCACGTGGATCATCCAGTTGTCCCCCGGCGGGGCAGAGATCGTCACCGCAGAGCCCGCGATGGCGAAGTCCTGCTGGATCGGCCGCATCCGCGCCGACATCAGCCCCGTCCGGCCCTGCGCCTCGTGCACGGTGGCGACGCCGGCCTCTCCGAGGCGACGTATCACCTCCGGATCGGCGCGCTCCACGTTCTGAATGACGATCCCCATGCGCGCCCCCTAAAGCTCGTCGACGGTGCGCGGAAAGACCGACTGGAACGCTTCCGCATACTCCGCCTTGCGCCCCCCGGCCTGCCCGCCGGAGTTGCGCCGGAAATGGTTCGCCCGGTTCTGCGCGACGCGGGTGTAATAGTCCCACAGGTGCTCCTGGCCCTGCATGCACTCGATCGCCGCGCGCTTGCTGTCCCACACGGGCGTGATGTCAAGGAAGGTATCGGGCTTCCAGCCCATCTGTTCGGTCTGGTGCGGCTCGAAGAGGTAGAGCTGCGGCGCCCCGAGGACCGTCTCGCCCGGATTGTGCCCCCAGGCCTGCGCGATCATCCGCACCTCGAGACTCAGCTTCATCGCGTACATGTGGTCAGTGTTGTAGGGATCATACTGCGAATGGGTGAGCATGAAGCTGGGCTGCACGGCACGGATCACGTCGACCAGCCGGTATTTCTGATCCTCGGTCAGATCGAGCGGGTAATCCCCGCAATCGAAGAACTGGATATCGTGGGCCCCGAGCGCGGCCGCGGCGGCCTCCGCCTCGCCCCGGCGGGCGGTCTTGACCTGCGGCAGGGTCATGCCATCCTGCTTCCACAGCTTGGCGCTCTCGCCGCGCTCCCCGTAAGACAGGCACACCACCGTCACCTCGTATCCGAGGCTTTGGTGCAGCGCGATCGCCCCGCCGCATCGCCAGACGAAATCGGCGGAATGCGCTGAAATTACGAGCGCCGTTCTCTTGTCAGCCACTCTGGATCGCCTCCGCTGTCGTGTCTTGTTCGCCCGGAAAGCACAGCCGCGTCGCCCCTGCCCGCTCGGCTGCCGTCAGAGACAGCCCGAACACGCGTGCGAGGCAGGCGAACAGCGCTTCTGGCGTGTCCAAGTTCTCTTCGTGCGCCTCCCCCTCTGCCGACGCGGCGCGATAGCTGCGCCCCTCGACGATGTGCCTCAGTTGATCGTCGCCCATGGCGGCGACAAGGCGCGACCGGAAGGGAGACGGGGGCCATGTCGCCATCAGCCAGTTTGCCCCGGCGATGTCCGCCGGACCGACCCGCTCTGCGGTAAAGGCATAGAGCGCGGCGAACTCCCCGGACGCGAGCTTCCGCGACAGTACCGTGCCCAGCCCCGGCTCCTCCTTCAGGGCAAAACGTGGATCCCCATGGACGCCGGGCTGACACGGGATCGGGACGCCCGGCGTCGGTCCGCCAAAACCGGCATCCATGAGCCAGCCGGCGCCTTCCACCTCCACGCGCAACAACAGGTGCGAGCGTGGGCCCGGGGGGGCGTCTTTGTTCCACATCACACGCGCCATCAGCGGGGTCACGCTGTAGCCGAGGTCCCTCAGCGCCCTGTCCAGAAGGCCGTTCAGCTCGAAGCAATACCCGCCGCGTCTGTCGGCAATCAGCTTCCTTTCCAGCGCTGCATCATCGAGATCCGGAACCTGTCCGCCCAGCACGGTCAGGTTCTCGAACGGGATCGTGCGGAGCTGATGGCGCAGGATCAGGCCGAGCGAGTCCACTGTCGGGGCGGGCCTCTCCCGAAGACCGACCCGGTTCAGCCAGGTGTCGAGAAAGCGCGTCATGCCATGTCCGTTGCCTCAAGCGGTGCGCCACCCGGCGCGATGATGCGTTCCGTCTCGAGCTGCGCCGTCAGCCCGCCATCGGCCTCGATGTTGCAGCCGCGCACCCAGGCGGACGCCGGATCGGCCAGAAAGGCGATCACCGCTGCGACGTCCTCCGGCCGCCCGGCACCCTGCGTCAGTTCGATGCCCCGCGTCGCCCGATGGCCGAAGGCGGCCGTGAAGTCGCCGAGGATCGGCGTGTCGACGGCGGCAGGGCTCACGCAATTCACCCGCAGTCCCATGTCCAGCAACGGGCCGGTCATCGCCTTGCTCCACGCGATCACCGCTTCTTTCGACAGGTCGTAGGACCGCACCGGGTCGAGTCCCTCGGCTTCCACGAAATCATCCAGCCGGGCGTCCAGGGGCATCGCGATCAAGCGCCGAACCTGCGCGATGTTCGCGCGCCAATGCGCGCCTGCCTTGGACGCAAGGTTGATGATCGACCCGCCCTCCGGCATCTGCGGCAACACGTGCCGGGTGACCCGCTTCAGCGCGAGGAAATTCACGCGCAGAACCTGCGCCTCCGTCCCCTCGCGCGGCGGCAGACCGGCTGCGTTCACCAGCACAGAGACGGCGCCCTCCACCGCGGGAAGCGCCGCGCCGGGATCATCCAGATCCACCCTGTGCCAGTGGTCCGCCGCGTCGCCGGGGTCGTTCCGGTCCAGCGCGGTGATACGGTAGCCCGCCGCGCCCAACGCCAGCGACGCGGCCCGCCCGATCCCGGACGCAGCACCCGTCACGATGGCGTGGCGTTCCCCGGCCGTCATGGATGCGCGCCCTCCGTGTTCGGGCGTCCCACCGCATGGGACAGCACGTCCGCCGGCAGCGCCTCTTGATCTCCGCACCACGCAACGAACCGGTCCGGCCGCAGCAGGATCGCTTCTGCCCCATAGACGTCCCGCCATTCTGGCCGCTGGGGCCACAAGGTCAGGGGGACGCCGAGGCGCGCCGCCGTTTGCTGCACCGCCTCCGACGGATCCCCGGTGGTCAGCAACGTGAACCCCTCCCCGATCCCTTCGAGGATGGCGTCGCCGGCCCCGGCTCCGGGCGGCGGCAGCAGGTGCCCCGCACGCGCGCGGAAGCTGTGATCCCCCTTGGCGCTCGGCTTTGCCGTGCCCGTCGGTGCGACGATGGGAGAGCCCCGGTAATTCGGCTCGAAGGCGTTGACCTCGTCGGCATCGAGATTGCGCGCATACCAGGCCGCCTCGAACGCGGCCCGATCGCGCTCCGGGTCGAACGCTTTCAGGAAGGCGTCGTCCTCGTGAATGAAGCGCTCGATGAAGTCCTGCGCCGTCGACGCAAAGACCGGGCGTCGCTCGGCATCGTAGCTGTCGAGCAAATCCTCCCCCGCCCAGCCCTGCAACGTGGCGGCGAGCTTCCACCCAAGGTTGCGCGCGTCCTCGAACCCGGTGTTGATGCCGTAGCCGCCATAGGGCGGGTGGCTGTGCGCCGCGTCTCCCGCGATGAAGGCACGGCCTGCGCGGTAGCTGTCCGCGAGGGAGACGCGCAGGTCCCAGAGCCCAACGTGGTCGAATTCCAGTGAAAAGGGCTGACCGACGGCGCGATGCAACATCGCGTTGAAGTCGTGATTGTCGCGCGTGGTGCCATCGGGGACGGGCGCGTGAAAGAACCACGAGAGCCCGTGATCGACCCGCCCGAAGAACTGCCAATAGCCTTCGAAATCGGGGTGCAGGACGTTGTAGAAGGCCTTGCCGGGATAGCGGGTCAGAAGCTGGTGCAGTTCCTCCGACCGAAAGACGAGCAAAGCCATGAGGCGGTTGTGTTCCGAGCGCGTTTCCGAGATCCGCGCTGCGTCACGCACGACAGACCGGCTGCCCTCGCATCCCACCGCATAGCGCGCCCGGATCCGGTCTTGCCTTGCGCGCCCGGCGACCGATGCGAACAGGGTCACGCCGTCTTCATCCTGCGCCAGCGTCTCTCCCCTCCAGCCGTACCGGACGTCGATCGCGGGGATCTGCGCCGCGCGGGCGCGCAGGACCCGCTCGGTGGCGTATTGGGGCAAGCGGGCATTGGCGGCGAAGTAGTAGTCCTTCACATGCGCGCGGTTCAGCCAGTCATAGTGATAGTCCGACAGGAGCGTCCCATAGGTCGTCATCCCGCCGATCCCGGCGCCCTCGGGGAGCGGATGCGCCTCACGCAGTTCGGCCTCGCAGCCCCAGGCGCGGAAGTGTTCGCAGGTGCGTTGGGTCAGGTTCTGACCCTTTGGGATGGGCGACGGCTCGGCGTGACGTTCGACCACGCAAACCGAGACACCCCGCTGGCCGAGCTCGATCGCGAGACCCATGCCGACCGGCCCCCCGCCATTGATGACGACATCGCAGTCAAAGGGTTCGCTCATCGCGCCGTCTGCGGGATCACCCCCGCCTCCATGTAGATGTGCTTCGTTTCCAGGAAGTCGTGCAGGCCCTCCGGCCCGTGCAACCGCCCGAGGCCGGATTTGCCGTAGCCGCCCGTTTCCCCCTCCGCAAAGAGCCTGAGGTGCGAGTTGATCCACACCGTCCCGGCGCGAATGGCCCGTGCCGCGCGCATCGCCCGCGCCCCGTCCCGGCTGAAGACCGACGCCGCGAGCCCGTAGGGCGTGGCGTTCGCCTTGTGGATGGCTTCCGCCTCGTCTGCGAAGCGTTCGACCGAGACGATGGGGCCGAACAGCTCCTCTTGCACGAGCGGCGACGCGAGATCGTCGATGCGAAAAAGGGTCGGAGTGAGGAAGGCCCCCGGCCCGTGCCGGGCGCCGTGCAACAGCATCTCTCCCTCATCACCGGCCTGTTCGATCAGGCCTTCGACGCGCTCCCGGTTGGGCTCGTCGATCAGACTTCCCATGTCGCTTTTGGGATCGGCGCCCGGCCCTGTCCGAACCGCGCGGAACGCCGCGACCACCTTCTCCTCGAAGGCGGCGGCGACGGGTGCGTGCACCAGAAACCGGGCCGCCGCGACGCAGATCTGCCCGGCCATGGCAAGGGCGCCATGGGTCAGCTCCCGCACCGCAAGGTCGAGGTCGGCATCGTCGAAAATGGCAGCGGGCGCCTTGCCGCCAAGCTCAAGCCCAACGCGCTTTAGCGTGGGCGCTGCAGCTGCCATGATCGCCTGTCCCGTCCGGCTCGACCCGGTGAAGCTGATTACGTCGATATCGGGAGAGGCGGTAATTGCCTGCCCCACCTCGATCCCGTTCTCGTTGACGGAATTCACCACGCCTGCGGGCAAAGAGGGGGCGGAGGTGATCGCCGCCATGATCCGGGCATGGACCAACGGGGTCTGCTGGGCGGGCTTGATGACGGCGGTGCACCCGGCTGCGAGCGCCGGCGCGAGGGAGCGCATCAGCAGCGTCACCGGCGCATTCCAGGGCACGATGATCCCCGCCACACCCGCCGGCTCACGCCCGAAGAACGACATGTTGCCCGGCGCGGTCTCCATCATCGTGCCGCGAACATTGCGCGTCAGCCCCGCGTAATACCGCGTTTCCGAGATCGCGCCCATCGTCTCGCCCAACGCCTCGGAGCGGACCTTACCGTTCTCAGCGACGACTAGATCGGCAATATCGTCCTTCGCGGCCTCCAGCCGGTCCGCGACCTCGTAGAGCGCTTGCGCCCGCAGTCGGGGCGACGCGGCCCACGCCGTTTCGAAGAAGGCCCGGCGTGCGGCTGCGGCGGCGGCGTCGGCCAGTGCACGGCTGCCTCGATGATACGTGCCGAGCGGTTCGAAAGTCGCCGGGTTGATGCTCTGGTCGGTCGGCGCGTCGCCGTCGACCCACGCCCCGGCGATGAAGTGCCGGGCCGGATCCAGAAGTGTCATGCGGGGTCTCCACGGAATGAAGGGCCATTGGACGGCCTCACGGCCACGGTCACGGTCACGGTCACGGGCGCGAGGCGGATGGGATCGTCGCAAAGGCCGACGCAGCAAGGGAGCTTGTCTGTTGGCGCGGGCATCTCAGGCAGCTCCTGCATGCGGAAGGGCGGCGCGGTTGATGCCTGCGGTCACCCGTTCCGACGCCGCGCGGACCGCGGCGCGGACCTCGCCGAGTTTCTCTGCCGTCATCTCGGTTTCGTCGCTCGACAGGCAAAGGGCCCCCAGCGGGGTCTGTTCTCCCGCGAGGATCGCGGCGGCCACGCCGACCACACCCGGCGTCACCTCGTCCCAGGCCACCGCAACGCCGTCGCGGCGGACGTCGCGCAGGGCGGCCATGACGTCCTCGATGCTGTCGCCGACGCCCGCGCCCGCGAAGTCGGACAGGTGGTGCCCCACGATCCGACGCCGCTCCCGTGCCGGCAGCGCGGCCGCGATGGCGCGGCTGATCGCGCCTCGCCCCAGCGGCATGGGCCGACCCCTCGGATAGCTGGAGCGCGGCGTGTCCGACGACACGACCGACGCCACGCATAGAAGGCTGCTGCCGTACCAGCGGGCGAGGAACGCCGAGCCCGGGAACCGGGCCGCCAGAGCGTTGAGCTCGGCGGTTCCGTGCCGGATCATCGGGTCCGCCCGCGTCATCAGGTAGTCGAGCTCCGTCACCTTGGGTCCAAGCGCGAAGCTGCCGCTCGACAGGCTCGTCAGGTAGCCCGCATCCTTAAGCGTCTTGAGGTAGCGGTAGAGCGTCGGGCGCGAGTACCCGAGCGCGGTGCGCATGTCGTCCGACGTCCATTCCGGACGCGCCTCCGAAAAGAGGTCAAGGATCGCGAGGATGCGCTCGCCGGAGCCGGAAACGCTGCTCATGGCGCGGCCTCCCCTATCGGCGCGCGCCGCGCGGCGGCAAGCTCTGCTCCCATGAGGATCGCCCCAAGAAGGATCCCTGCGAGATCGGTCAGCACCGCACCGTCGAAGGTCGATGCCGGGACAAGCGCCATAAGACCCGCCAATGCGAAGAGCCACCGCTGCACCAGGCGCAGTTCGCGCGCGAAGTAGCCCGCGAGCGCGGCGGAGACGAGCCATACGCCGATGGCTGCCGTCGTGACGGCAAAGGCGATCTCTGCCGGCGCGCCGATCAGGATCAGCGTCGGCGAGAAGGCGAAGAGCACCGGGATCACGTAGGCCGACCAGCCAAAGCGCATCGCGGCCAGGCCGGTCGACATTGCCGGGGCCTTGGCAATCGCGGCGGCTGCGAAAGCCGCCAGCGCAATGGGCGGTGTGATCATGGACATCATGCCAAAGTAGAGCACATAGAGATGCGCGGCGATGGGCTCGATCCCCACCTCGATCAGCGCGGGCGCGACAAGCGCAGCCAGCAGAACGTAGACGCCCAGCGTCGGCAACCCCATCCCGAGAACGATGCAGACGATCGCCGACAGGGCCAGAAGCCCGACCGCGTTGCCGCCGCCGATCTGCACCAGCGCGTAGGTCAGGTTGAAGCTCAGGCCCGTCACGTTGAGCACGCCGATCACGAGTCCCGCCGCCGCCGATATCAGAAGGATTTCGAGCACCGCGTGCCCCGTGCGTGGCACGCTGCCGAGAAGCGCGCCGAGGCTCGGGCGGCGCCCCCTGTAGCCGATGAGCAGACCCGTGGCGCAGAGCGCCAGAATGGACCAGAGCGCAGCGCGTTCGGGCTGGTAGCGTTCCCAGAACAGCAGGTAGATGAGCACGGCAAAAGCCAGCACGAAATGCAGGCCGGTCGCCACGTCACGCCCTTTCGGGATTTCGGAAGCGGGTACCCGGCGGATGCCGAGCCTGGCTGCTTCGAGGTCGGCCTGGATGAAGAGCGCCACGTAGTAGAGCAGCGCCGGAACGAGTGCCGCCAGCACGATCTCCGAATAAGGCACGGCAAGGAACTCGGCCATGAGGAACGCCGCCGCGCCCATGACGGGGGGCATCAGCTGCCCGCCCGTGGAGGCCACCGCCTCGATCGCGCCTGCCTTGTGGCCGGGGTAGCCGTCGCGCTTGATCATCGGGATGGTCACCACGCCGGTCGCCGCCACGTTGGCCACGGCCGAGCCGGAGATCGAGCCGAAGAGCCCCGAGGCGACCACGGCGATCTTCATCGCACCCCCCCGGAATCGCCCCATCGCCAGCAGGGCCGCATCGGTAAAGAACGCCGAGCCGCCCGTCACGCTCAGGAACACACCAAAAAGAATGAAGGCGATCACAACCGTCGAGGCAACCGACAATGCCAGGCCAAGCACCCCGTTGGAATCGACGGCCATGTAGCCGGCCAGAAGCTCCCAGCTTTGCGCCCGGCCTTGCAGGCGCCCGGGGATCGCATCGCCGACGAGCGCGTAGAGCAGAAAGGCCGCGATGATCAGCACAAGCGCCCACCCGGTCGCCCGCCGGAGCGCCTCGAGCAGCAGCAGGAGCACGATGACGCCCGGAATCCAGATCTCCGGCGGGCGCGCAAAGACCAACAGCACCAGCCGCGGATACTCCACAGCGATGTAGCCGATCGCCCCCATCGCCAGAACGGCCAGGAGCAGGTCGTGCCAGGGGACGCGGTCCCTCGCTCTCCCGCGCCGCGCGGGCAGCGACAGAAAGGCCAACGGCACGGTGAAGAACAGGATCGCCGCAAAGAATTGCTGCGGATAGAGATCCAGCCCGATTTCACGCTGAAGCGAGAGGGCCCAACCCACCGCGCACAGGACAAGGCCCGACGCGAACACGTCGCTGACAGGCTTCGCAACGGCCTTCGACAGGCCGCCCGGTGCGATCATGGGCTGCGACGCGTCGGGCACGGGCTCAGTTCAGGCCGACTTCCTCGAAAAACTTGATCGCGCCGGGGTGGAACTCCGCCACGCCGGGATCACCGCGCATGTTCTCGGGCCGGAACGCCCGCATCGGGGGGAACGTCTCTCCCATCACGCTGGCCTGCTCGTACATCGCCTTGGCCATCTCGTAGACGATCTCGTCGGGAACGCCGGCATGGGTAAAGATCACCTGCGGGAAGGCGATATAGGTGGTCTCGGCGAGCACGCCGGGCATGGCCCCGTCGGAGAGCGTCATGAAGAACGCGGTCGGCCAATGCTCCCGCGCCGCGGCGAGCACGGCATCGCTCGGGTCGTCCACGCCGAGCGCGCGCAAGCCCCCCACCGCCGCATCCGCCTCGCGCACCTTTCCCGCACCGTGGGCGAAGTAGAAGCCCACAGTATCGCCCGCCATGAACGCGTCCGCACCGGCGACAACGGAGGCGACGGACACTTTCTCCACGTCGTCGCGCGTCAGGCCCGCGGTGCTGTAGAATGCGGAGAGCTGCGGCAGGATGGTGTTCTGCGCGGTGTAACCATCCGTCATCGGCTGGCCCGCGAGATCCGCGATCGAGGCAATGTCGCTGTCGGCCCGAACGAACATCGCCGCCACCAGCGGCTGCAGATGCGCGACGACGCGGATGTTGGGGTTCTCCAGCCCGTTCCACCACGCGTCGCCCGTGATCGCATAGCTCACCTCCTGCAGGTTGGAGACGCCGAACTCGATCCCCCCCTGATCGACGAAAGGGATGAACTGGTTCGGGCTCGTCGCGGGCTGGATCGTCGTGTTCAGCCCACCGGCGTTGGCCGCGTTGGCGACCGACGTCGCGATGTTGTGAAAGAGTGAGCCGGGGTTCGATGTCGCGATCCCGACACTCTGGTCCTGGGCCGACGCCGGAGCGCCAAGGCTCACGCCAAGAGAGACCGCCGCAGCCGTCAGAAGCCTGTTCATGATGTATCCTCCCGTTGACCCCAAAGCCCGGATATAATCCCAACTATTGAGACTGAGTTTGACATTAACGGCGCTTTCGCGAAGATCAAGGCACATGGGGAGGGCAGATGAAGGGTCTGCACCAGCATCTGGGTGTCGGCGCCGGGGAACGGCGCGCGGTGGAGCGGGCCCGCCCTGCAGGGGGCAGGTCCGGTTACGGCGGGGCGTGTTTGGTGCCGCGCGGCGACATGCGCGCCACGCACCGCTGTCTCGCAGTTGCCGCGCGTGTGCCCCGCACCCCCGCCAGCTGCGCCGCAGGCCGGGAGGCGCTTGTCGAACCACGGAAGTGCACAGTATCCGGGGGCGGCACCAGACGGCGGCCCGTTTGGCCAGACGGGCCGATCGCCGCAACGGACGCCCTCTGAATGGACGCAACCAGCATTGCCATCGCGCTCTTCGGCATCGCGCTCGGAGGATTTCTCAAGGGCGCCACAGGTGCAGGCACGCCCGTTGTGGGTGTGCCCATTCTCGCCATTGTCTTCGGTGTGCCCAAGGCCGTGGCGATCTTTTCCGTGCTGAACCTGCTGTCGAACGCCTGGCAGGCCAGGGCCTACCGCCGCTCCATCGGGCACACACGCTTCGTCGCCGTCTTTGCCGGCGCCGGGGCGCTCGGCGCCGCGGCAGGATCGGTCATCCTCGCTACCCTCCCGACCGAGGTATTGATGGGCACCCTCTCAGCCATCGTATTCGCCTATATCGGGCTGCGGATCTTCCGCCCGGACTGGCAGATCGAGCGGTCGCGCGCGGAAGCGATCGCCGGGCCCGTGGGCCTCATGGGCGGGCTCATGCAGGGCGCGGGCGGGATTTCGGCCCCCGTGTCCGTCACGTATCTCAACGCCATGCGGCTCGACCGGTCGGAATTCATCGCCACGATCTCCATCTTCTTCTTCATGATGTCGGTGCTTCAGATCCCTTCGCTCGCCGCCCTCGGTGTGCTCACCTGGGACCGCGCCGGACTGGCGTTTCTGGCCGCCATTCCGCTCTTTGCCGCGATGCCGCTGGGCGAACGCGCGGCCCGGCACGTCTCGAAGGAGACGTTCGACAAGATGATCCTCGTGCTTCTGGCCGTGGTCGCGCTGCGGCTGGGTTACACAGCCATCGCCTGATGCGCCTGCGCGTTCTGCCAGCCCGAGAGGAAAGAACAGTGAATGGACGACGTCTCGAACGTAGTGGAGCGTGAAGCCGCCAATGCCGAGACAACAGGGCAGATCGCCGACCATTCCGCGGCTGAGGAGGCAAGCGGCGACCGGCGCAAGACCTGCCTCCCCGCGCAACGAAAGGCCGCTCCGAAGGTCGGCTGACCAGCACCCCTGCGCAGCGCCGCACGGCGACCTGCCGCCGCGTGTCGGAACCGCGCGAAGCAACATCCGTCAAGGTCTCGCCAACGGCTGCGCGGGAATGTCCTGGACGTCCTTCGGACGAGCCCCCGCGCGCGCGCACCGCGCAAGCACGCCATCTCAGTCTCCAGGCCCCGTAAACATCCGCTGTCCTGGGTCGCGAAGCCGCCCTCGACCGGCCGGCATCACGACTGGACGCCGAGCCGCTGACGCTGGTGACGCTCGCAAGGATTGTGTACAGTGAGTGGTTTTATCGCGGTTTCTGATCCATAAACGCCACG
This sequence comes from Pseudomonadota bacterium, assembly GCA_038757905.1. GTDB lineage: Bacteria > Pseudomonadota > Alphaproteobacteria > Rhodobacterales > Rhodobacteraceae > HLUCCA09. The sequence goes on from JBCDGG010000065.1 coordinate 24,160, forward strand.
CTTGACGCACGATTGTATACACTGTAGCCAAATGGCGCGACGCGCTGCCGCAGTCGCGAGGGAGGGTACATGGGCGACGGGGATCGGGTGTCTCAGACCGAGCGGGCCACGCGCGCGGTCCGCGCCCTCATCCTGTCCGGCGAGTTTCCGGCGGGCGCGCGGCTGACCGAGGTGTCGCTCTCGGCGCGGTTGGACCTCTCCAGGACGCCGCTCAGACAGGCGATGGAGCGGCTGATTTCCGAGGGATTGCTGTCGCGCATTCCGAGCGGCGGCTGCCAGGTGGCCAGCTTCGACCTCGACGATGTCAACGACGCGATCGAGCTGCGCGGCGTTCTGGAGGGCACCGTGGCGCGGCTGGCCGCGGAGCGGGGTGCCGATCCGGCGCTCATGGCGGAGGCGAACGGCGTCCTCGACGCTATCGACGCGGCCTTCTCGGACGACGGCAAGGTCGATTTCGACGCCTACGTGCCGCTCAACGCCGCCTTCCACGAGCTCGTGGCGCGCATGGCGGGCAGCGCCCTGATCGAGCGAGAGGTCTCGCGCATTTCACAGCTGCCGTTCGCCTCGCCCAGTGCCTTTCTGCGCGGCCAGGAGCTGGTCCCGGGCTTTCTGGCCTCGCTTGTGTGCGCCCAGGCCCAGCATCGCGCAATTCTCGAGGCGATCGCCGCGCGGGAGGGCGCGCGGGCCGAGGCGCTGGCGCGCGAACACGCGCGCCTCGCCCGCAAGAACTTCGCCTTCCTGCAGAAGGCCGGCCCGCACCTGACGACCCGCATCCCCGGGCTGTCGCTCGTCAAATCCATCTGACCCAATTCGAGGAACCCGCGATGCCAAGCCTTTCGGATGTGATGTCCCAGCACAGGAACCCGGTCGAGATGCTGCGCAACTCGAAGATCGGAATGTATGTCTATCCGGTCGTGACGCCGGAGTTCCGCAACTGGCGCGTCGAGCAGGAGGCCTGGCGCAAGACGGCCGTCCTGTTCGATCAGTGCCACCACATGGACGAGCTGATCGTCGAGGGTCCGCAGGCCGAGGCGTTCCTCGCGCACCATGGCATCAACGGCTTCGCCAACTTCGGGCTGAACCGGGCCAAACACTACGTGCCCGTGACGCCCAATGGCCATGTCATCGGCGACCACATCATCTTCCGCGAGCGGCAGGACAAGTTCATCCTCGTGGGCCGCGCGCCGACGTCGAATTGGCTGATGTTCTGCGCCGCCTACGGCAACTGGAACGTGCGCATCCGGCACGACCCGCGCTCGACCTCACGCCCCGAGGGAGAGCGCGTGCTGCGCACTCACTACCGCTACCAGATCCAGGGACCGGACGCGCCGAAGATCTTCGAGAAGATGAACGGCGGGCCGATCCCCGTCATCAAGTTCTTCCATGTCGACTGGATCAACGTAGGCTCCAAGACGGTGCAGGCGCTGCGCCACGGCATGTCCGGCGCGCCGGGGCTGGAAATCTGGGGCCCCTATGACGACAAGCACTACATCCACTCGACGATCCTGGAGGCGGCGAAGGACGCGGGCGTGGACCTCGTGCAATGCGGCAGCCGGGCCTATTCCACGAATACGCTGGAATCGGGCTGGATCCCCTCGCCCTTGCCCGGCATCTACACCGGCGACGGGATGCTGGCGGAGTACCGCAATTGGGTCGGCGCCGACATGTACGAGGCGGCGGGCGCGATCGGCGGCAGCTTCGTGTCGGACAATATCGAGGATTACTACGTCAACCCGTTCGAGCTGGGTTACGACTTCTACATCGGCTGGAAGAAGAAGGACTTCATCGGCAAGGACGCGTTGCTGGCGATGAAGGAGAGCGGCACGAACCGCAAGAAGGTCACCTTCGAGTGGAACAAGGAGGATGTGGTCAAGGTCATCGCCTCGGCGTTCGACGAGGGTATTCCCTACAAGTGGATCGACTTTCCGCAGCCGAACTACGCCTCGTCCTCGGCCGACATGGTGATGCACGGCGACAAGACCGTCGGCATGTCGATGTTCAACGGCTACAGCTACAACGAGCGCTGCGTGCTCTCTCTCGGCGTCGTGGACCAGTCTGTCGAGGTCGGCGACGTGCTGACGCTGAAGTGGGGCGAGCCCGACGACACCGCCAAGACCTCGGCAGAGCAGCATCGGCAGGCCGAGATCCGCGTACGCGTGTCGCCGACCCCTTATTCGAGCGAAGTGCGCGAAGGCTATGCCGGCGACGGCTGGCGCACGAAGGTCGCGTGAACGGGTTGGCCGGAATGGACCTTGTCCGCGGGGAAGGCATGCGATCGGGTAACGCTTTGTCAACGCTCCGGTTTCTGGCGGAGGACGTATGACCGAGCTTTGTCAGGACGTCGCACATCTGGGACATGTCGAGGTCTATACCGACCGCTTCGAGGAGAGCCTCGACTTCTTCACGCGGGTGTACGGGCTGAAGCTGAGCGCACGGGAGGGCGGCTCGGCCTACCTGCGGGCGTGGGATGACTACGAGTTTCACTCGCTGAAACTGACTTCCGACGCGACGACGGGCCTCGGCCATATCGCGTATCGCACCGTCTCCGAAGCCGCGCTGGAGCGGCGCGTGGCGGCGATCGAGGCGAGTGACTGCACCTTGCATGGCTGGGTCGACGGCGACCTGGGGCATGGACGGGCGTTTCGCTTCGAGGATCCGTTCGGCCATGTCTTCGAGCTTTACTGGGACACCAACCGGTATGTGCCGGACGCGGCCGACCGCCCGGCGCTCAAGAACATGGCGAGCCGGTTTCATGCGCAGGGCGCCTGCCCGCGCAGGCTCGATCACCTGAACCTGCTGGCCGGCGACGTCACCGTCTTTCGCGATTTCATGCAGACCTGCCTCGGTGCGCGTGTGACGGAGCAGATCCGGCTCGACAATGGCCGCCTCGGGGGCTGCTGGTTCACCATCAACAACAAGACCTACGACCTGGCCTGCACCGAAGAGCATGGACGCGGCAAAGGGCGTCTGCACCATGTGACCTACGCCACCGACCAGCGTGAGGACATTCTGCGCGCCGCCGACATCTTTCTCGAGAACGGCGTGCATATCGAGACCGGGCCGCACAAACATGCGATCCAGGGCACCTTCTTTCTCTATGTCTGGGAGCCCGCGGGCAACCGCATCGAGCTGGCCAATGCCGGGGCCCGCCTG
>JBCDGG010000066.1:0-27256 GCA_038757905.1 Pseudomonadota bacterium
CCGCCCTGAAACTCGTTGAAGATCGCACGATAGGGCTTGGCCATCACGTTGGCCAGCACCGACAGCCGCCCGCGATGCGGCATCCCGATGACGATGTCCTGCACCCCCAGCGCGCCGCCCTTCGCGGGTGAACTGGATTTCCTTGCCGAAGCCCTCGATCCGCTCCTTCAGCCAGGCGGATTGCTTCGGATCCGAGATGTGCATGTATTGCAGCGCAAAGGTGCCGCAGTAGGTGCGTTTCACGATCTCGACGATCTGGCGCATCGTGGCCGTCTGCAGGCCGAGCACGTTGTCGATGAAGATCGGCCGGTCCATGTCGGCGTCGGTGAAGCCGTAGCTCGCCGGGTCGAGCTCCGGGCGTTCCTCCGGGTCGCGCAACCCGAGCGGATCGAGATCAGCGGCCAGATGGCCCCGGATACGATAAGCGCGGATCAGCATGATCGCGCGGATCGAATCCAGCACCGCGCGCTTGATCTGATCGTCGGTCACCTCGACGCCGCGCGCCGCGGCTTCGGCGCGGATCTTCTGGCCCGCGCCCTTCATCTCCTTGACGGCCTCAGGCCACTCGCCGGTCAGTGCTGCGGTGATCTCGTCGGCGACGAAGTCGTCCTCTCTGGCCCAGGACGGGCCCGACGCCTCCGCCTTGACCGCGCGCTCCTCGTCGCCGAGCTCGCGGAAGAACGCCTGCCATTCGGCATCCACCGCGCCCGGATCGTCGGCATACCGCGCATAGAGCTGCTCGATGTACTCGGCATTCGGCCCTTGCAGGAAAGACGACGCGTGAAAGATCTGGTTGGCGGGCTGTTCACTCATGATCGTGCCTCATGATCTGGGATGGCTCTAGTCTCGCTGCGGTCCAAATGAGCAATGCAATCGCTCGCAATGATCGACTGGACCATTGGATCGTCTTGATAAAAGCCGGCTTCGATCACCCAACGATCCGCAGTCACGACAATTTCTCGCATGTGTCGGTCAAACACGTCGTCGACCGAGCATCCAAGCCGGGAGGCTGCGTTGTTCCTCGCATGCGGGAGATTGTCGGTATCGACCTCGACACCGACTCTCTTCGCAATGCGGCCGATGTCATCCTTCAGGTTCTCGAAGCGGATCACCTCGTCGAATGCGGCTTCTCCGTTGAGCATCGTTATCCGACTGTCGCTCTTAAGCCCCCCACCGTGCAACCACCTGGAAAGCCCTTCTCTTATGGCATCAACGCTCGCGAACCTTGCTGCGCCGGAATTTCGCATTCGAAAGAGAAACTTCGAGAGCGCCCGATCAAAAGGATTTCGCACACACGTGAACTTGAGGTACTTGCTCCATTCAATTGGGAGGCGACGGCTCAATTCTTCAGCCGTCATATGGCCCTTCCAGATGGGCTCATTCTTCCGCCATTTCCGGTTCTCGCCATCTCGTGCGCCGACGATCCCAAACGCACTTAAGATCGCAGGAGTGCCCATCGCAACCACGTGTTCGTCCGGCGTGCAAAACGGTTCGAACGCCATAGCAACGGACGTGCTCGCCGTCTTGTGCGTCTTTAGAAAAATGAACTTATGGGTGTGCGAAACTAGCATTGTCTACCTCAGCGCACCGCCCGTCTGTGGAAAGCAGCGCATGTGAACCAAACATTCCTCCAGACGTGGATGTCTCTCACTATCCAATCGCCTCCAATACCGCCTGCCCGAGATGCGCCGGGCTTTCGGCCACGACGATCCCGGCGGACTTCATAGCTTCGATCTTGTCCTCGGCGCCGCCCTTTCCGCCAGCCACAATCGCGCCAGCGTGTCCCATGCGACGCCCCGGGGGCGCGGTGCGGCCGGCGATGAAGCCGGCGGTCGGCTTCCAGCGGCCCTTCTGCTTTTCGGAGGCCAGAAAAGCCGCCGCATCTTCCTCGGCCGAGCCGCCGATTTCGCCGATCATGATGATCGCCTGCGTCTCGTCGTCGGCCAGGAACATCTCCAGCACGTCGATATGCTCGGTCCCCTTGATCGGGTCGCCACCGATCCCCACGGCGGTCGACTGGCCCAGCCCGCTATCCGAGGTTTGCTTGACCGCCTCGTAGGTCAGCGTGCCCGAGCGGGACACCACGCCCACCTTGCCGCGCGTATGGATATGGCCCGGCATGATGCCGATCTTGCAGGCGCCCGGGGTGATCACGCCGGGGCAGTTCGGCCCGATCAGCGTCGAGGTCGAGCCCTCGAGCGCGCGCTGCACCTTCATCATGTCGAGCACCGGGATGCCCTCGGTGATGCAGCAGATCAGCGGGATCTCGGCGTCGATCGCCTCCAGGATGGAATCGGCTGCAAAGGGCGGCGGCACGTAGATGACGGAGGCATTCGCCCCGGTCCTGGCCACCGCCTCGTGACAGCTGTCGAACACCGGCAGGTCGAGGTGCATCTGCCCGCCTTTGCCCGGGGTCACGCCGCCGACCATCTTCGTGCCGTAGGCGATCGCCTGTTCGGAGTGAAACGTGCCCTGGCTTCCGGTGAAGCCCTGGCAGATCACTTTGGTGTTTTCGTCTACGAGGATGGCCATGCTGATCACTCTTCCTGGTCTGTCGTGCGGGCGCTGCAAACACCCGGTCGGTGGTGCGCCTGTCAGAGCGCTCTTGGGTTCAGTTCGCCCGCCGCCATGCTTTCGCAGAAGGCGGGCCAGAAGTGGCGGTTCGGGATGTGCTCGGAGCCGGTTGCAAAGGGCTCCAGATAGCCGACGACATCGCTCGGCAGGGCGGCCATTTCCGCCGCGGCCGGTGCCGGAAGGTCGCGAATGTGGATCGGGCGCGGGCTGGCGAAGAGCGCTTGCAAGCCGTCCGTCTGAAACAGCGCCGCAACCTGTTCTTCGGTGGCATTGAGCGGGGTGTGCGCTGCCCTCTTTTCGGCGCCCTGGGCGCGCACCCCTTCGACCTGATCTTCATGAATTCGCATGGCCCGCTCCGTCCCCGCGGACAGAAACGCCACCATGGCCTCCGTCGTGGCCTGCGGATCGTGGAGCAGCGCGGCATGGGGCAGGAGCAAAAGATCCCGGTCGCGGGCGTGAAGCAGCGCCTTGAGAAGGACAAGCTGTTCGCCCCCGGCAAACATGCCGGTCCGGCCTGCGTGCCATTCGGTACCGCGGCGGGCCCGCGCGTTGTAGGAGCCCATGATCCCCGCGATATCGCGCAGGCATACGATCGCGCGCCCGGTCGAAAGCGCGTCGAGCACCCGGCCGAGAAACAGATAATAGGCGGGCATCTTGTTGCCCACGAGGCTCGGCGCGATCTCGGTGTCGTAGCGGTCAAGCCAGTGCCGGGCCTGCTCGGCTTTGTTCGCCGGAATGTCCGCGTCACCGGCCATGGCGGCAAGGCCCTCGGGCAGGCGGATGGCGGCATGGTCCGCGTTCTCGTGAAACAGCTCCGAAAAGCAGCGGAGCCCGGTGCAGGCGTTCAGGTACTGCACGGTCGCCGACGTGCCGCTGCGCGGGACGCCGCATACGATGAAGTCGAGCCCGCGCGACAATGCGGGCAAGCGGAGCGTCTTGGCTGGTTCCCTCATCGCGTCGGCCATGGTGTCATGCCCGCAGAGGTCCACCGCGCCCCTCCGGCGCCGCGGCGGGCGGCGCGAAGTAGCGGCTCAGCAGGTCGTAATCCCCGACGGTCAGCTCGCGCACCTTCCGTTGCGCCGCCGGGGAGAGGTCTTGAAACGCGGGAGGCCGGCCGCCCTCGTTGAAACGCTCGAACGCGATCTCTTGGCCGAGCCGCGCCGACAGATCGGCAGCAAGCTTCGGCAGATCCGCCATCGTGTAGAGCGCATCGAAGTAGGAGAGGTCGGAGCCGATATAGCGATGGATCGGCAGTGTGTGCTGCCGCACGAGGCGCGAGTACCTTGCGTACGCGTCGTGCCGCTCGAAGAAGGCCGACGCCCCGGGGCGGAGCGACAGGCCGCGCCGCCACGCACCGAACCGGGTCCGCAGTGACACGCCGAACGCCTCGTCGAGGTCGCCGTGGTCGATCACGCGGTTCTGATAAGCCGACAGCAAGCGCTTCACCGGATCGCGGAGCACCGCAAACTTCCAAAGCGGCCGGCATGTCGCGAAGTCCTCCGGGCCGACGGGATAGGTCGGGTAATAGGTGTGGATGTCCTGCACATCGCCGTCGAAGCGCTCGCCGGTGATGGCCGCGTGCAGTGCATGGCAGATGCTCGTCCCCGCCGACTTCGGGACGATGAAGTAGGCCAAGCCCTGCTCTTTCAGCACCACGACCATCTAAACGCCCAAGCACGCCGGTTCTCCCACTCCTCGGCACGACATCCAGCTAACCACCCACCGGACCTACGGCCTCTTCGACGGAAACCGTCCGCACAGCCGACATTGGATCTGCAAAGCAAAAGCCCCTGCAGATCCCTTGGGTATCGGTGTCAGAACAATGGGTCATCTTGGCCTCTAAGGTCTTGGCCCCTGCTGGATAGAATCTATCGCCCCGCACCTCGTCATGTGCGGATGCCAATTTCGATGAAGGAAGCAAAGTTCATCGCACCAACACGCAGCACCGCTCTGTTGTTTGCGTCGATCCCGTCCAGAGTATCGTTCGTAAGGGCGGCAATCGCGCTGCGATCCCGGAACGTCGCTGGGGAAATGGTGATCACGCACTCCGAGCGCCGCTCCATAACCGACACGGTAGCCCGAAGACCCGGGTTCCTTATGTCTGCACGATGGCCCTGAAAGGTCTTCTTGAACCCTTTCGCTGGAAGCTGTGACACTGTCCCCGCCGCGCAGGCATCCACGCCCGCGCGCACGGCGTTCTGGACATCGGGGACGATGAAGCCGCTTCCTCCAATGGCGGGTCCCGCCGCGTTCTGCGATGCTCCGCCCTCTGTATTGCAGGCGGAAAGGGAGGCAGAGAGCGCTAGTCCGGCCACGATCTTCGCCTTCACCCCTTAACGGCTTTCACGATCTTCTGGGCCGCATCCGCGAGGTCGTCGCCCGCGATCACGTTTAGCCCGGACGTGTTGATGATCTCTTTGCCCTGTTCGACATTCGTGCCTTCGAGGCGCACCACGAGCGGCACCTGGAGGCCGACCTCCTTGACCGCGGCCACCACGCCTTCGGCAATCACATCGCAGCGCATGATACCGCCGAAGATGTTGACCAGAATGCCCTTCACGTTCGGGTCCGACGTGATGATCTTGAAGGCTTCCGTCACCTTCTCCTTCGTTGCGCCGCCGCCCACGTCGAGAAAGTTCGCAGGCTCCGCACCGTACAGCTTGATGATGTCCATCGTGGCCATGGCGAGGCCGGCACCGTTCACCATGCAGCCGATCTCACCGTCGAGGGCGATGTAGTTCAGATCGTGCTTGGAGGCGGCGAGTTCCTTGGGGTCCTCCTCCGTCTCGTCGCGCAGCGCGTCGATGTCGGGATGGCGGTAGATCGCGTTGCTGTCGAACCCCATCTTGGCATCGAGGCACTTCAGATCGCCCTTATCGGTGACGATCAGGGGATTGATCTCCAGCATCTCCATGTCTTTGTCGACAAAGAGCTTGTAGAGCGTGCCCATCAGCTTGACGCATTGCTTGACCTGCTGGCCCTTGAGGTCCAGCGCGAAGGCGATGCGCCGCCCGTGAAAGGCCTGATAGCCGGTCGCCGGATCGACAGAGAACGACAGGATCTTGTCCGGCGTTTCGGCGGCCACCTCTTCGATGTCCATGCCGCCTTCGGTGGAGCACACGAACGAGACGCGCGAAGATCCGCGGTCCACCAGCAGCGCCAGATACATCTCGGTCTCGATGCCGGAGCCGTCTTCGATGTAGATGCGGTTCACGGTCTTACCGGCGGGGCCGGTCTGGTGCGTCACCAAGGTGCGCCCCAGCATGCGCTTGGCCTCATCCGCCGCTTCCTCGACGGATTTCGCAAGCCGCACGCCGCCCTTGTCGCCGGCATCCGGCTCCTTGAAGCTGCCCTTGCCCCGGCCGCCTGCGTGGATTTGTGCCTTGACCACCCAAAGCGGCCCGTCGAGTTCCCCGGCCGCGGTCTTCGCCTCTTCCGCCCTCAGAACGGCACGGCCGTCCGATACCGGGGCCCCGTAGCTGCGCAGCAGGGCCTTCGCCTGATATTCATGGATGTTCACGACACTGTCCCGTCTTTCTTGCGTTTCCCAACGCTTGGCATGTCACCGGTCGGCTTAAAACGGCCAATTCGCCGCAGAACGCCCTTTCCGCTTGGAAATCGACTATATGTGATCACAGCCTGAATTTGTGTGATCACAAAATCAGGGGCGCCGTCTGCGAAAGTGTCTGGGCCATGCAGAATCGGCAGCGAATCACCTCTCGCCACCGGGTGGCTTCGGGTCGGTTCGGGTATGGCTCGTCGCGAACCCAAAGGGCTTTCCACGGCGCGGTCTTCGCCACGCATCTGTCGGTTGCTCCCGATGCGGCGGCCGCGCTCATCTGAGCGATACCGGGCCCTCAAACTCGCGGGACCGTCTCGGCTCACACAGGACCGGCACCGGCGCTCAGGCGGAAACCTCGCCGGCAGGCTGCTCTGCGCCCATCCCCCTCGCCGCCGCGCGCGGGCCGACCGACGCGTCGAGCACCTCCGACGGGTCTCGCCCCACCTGACGCCGGCGGCGAAAGAGGAAGAGCTTGCCCCATCCCCGCAGCGTTCCCACCGACGGCGCATCGGCATCGGCCGGAAAGCGCATCCGCCAGCCCGAAGGAAGGTCGAGGCCGTGGGCCTCGGCGCGCCCAAGGATCCACTGCAGGGGCAGGTTGGCCCGCCCGCGCGCCTCTGGCCGCCGGGCCACCTGACCGCCGATATCGCCGTGGCTGCCCTCGAACCAACGCTGTTCGACATGGCCGTCATGGCCGTCGCTTTCCCACAGGATCGGCTCATAGGCCATGCGCGTCTCGTCCAGGGCAAGCGCATGATATCCATGCCGGATATGCTGCCCGAGCGCGTGGTTGTGGAACGCGTGGCGCGGCTCCGTCAGGCGCCAGAGCAGCGGCATGCGCAACCCGAGCGCCTTCACCGTGTCCCAGACGCCCACCATCTCGATCACGACATCCGTGTGGCAGTACCGGCGGGTGAACTCCTCCGCCGCTTCGCTGTCGGAGGTACAGCGGTAATGCCGATAAGCCTGACGCACGACGCGCTCGGTCGCGCAGGGCGACCGGGGCAGGCCGATACTGTCGATCGCCCCGGCGAGCGACCGGACGGCGAATGCGCCGCGCGAATACCCGAACAGGAAAATCCGGTCGCCGGGCCGATAGCGCGAGGCAAGGAAGCCGTAGGCACGCTCGATCTTACGGTTGAGGCCGCGCCCGGTGATCACGTCACGCGTGCTCTTCCAGCCGTCCCATTGCACCCCGGCCTCGTAGAACACGAAGCGGTCGGGCCGGGCGCCGCCCTCGGTCAGCAGCTTCCACGTCAGGCCCGCGTTGGTTTCCGTGCCGGGCGCGAGAGAGGACAAGGTGCCATCGAGGATCACAACCAGTGTGACGGGCCCGCGCCGATGGCCGCCCGCGCCGGACATCCGGCGCACACGGCGCCGGCGCAGCCTTTTCCACGCCTGGAATGTCCGAGACCAAAGCATGGGTCGCGTCCTCCTCGCGTCCAGCATGCGCCCGCAAAGGCGCCGTGCCTAGCGCGCAGATGCCGCGACGCGCGATTGTTACACCAGTGTGAACACTCTGTTCTCTCAGAACAAAAGTGTCTCGACCGTCTCCAATCGCACGGCGCCGAAGCCGTTGAAGCGCGTCGCTGTCACCCCGCAATAGGCGCCCATGCCGGAGAACAGGACGGCGTCGCCCTCGCCGATATCCGATGGCAGCGGCACCGTCCCGGGCAGACGGTCGAGGCTGTCGCAGGTCGGCCCGAAGACCGTCCATTGCGCCGGAGCGCCGGGACGCGTCGCACCGCTCGGCCCAAGCACCGACACGCGGTCCGTCATCTGCAGGCTCAGCATCTCGGCCAGGCCGCCATAGATTCCATCGTTCAGAAAGACATCCGTCCCGCGAACGGCGCGCACGCGGGTGAGCAGAGTGCAGCTCTCTGCCACCATGCCTCGCCCGGGCTCGCACAGAAGCGCGGGCACGGTCGATCCGAAGGCCTCGCGCGCGCTGGTTGCGATCCCGTCGAAGATCGCGCCGAGATCGGGCGGGGCACCGGCCATCCGGTGCGCGGGAAAGCCGCCGCCGACATTCAGCCGCGCAATCTCCACCCCCGCGGCGCGGGCGAGGCGCGCCGCCTCGCGGACGTAGGCGCACCAGACATCGACCGGCGCGCATTGGGTGCCGGGATGGAACGTGAGCGACGGTGTGAACCCCGCGCGCGCCACCTCTGCGAGCAGCCCCTCCGCCTCCTCCGGCACGGCGCCGAACTTCGCCCCGAAGTCGTAGGCCGCGCCCTTGGCGTCGAGCTTGAACCGCACCGCAAGTTCCGCGCCCTTGGGCACCCATTCCGCGAGCCTCGCCAGCTCCCCGGCGCTGTCGAGGCTGAACGACCGGACGCCGAGCTCGACGGCGCGAGCGATCTCTTAGCGCGAGCGAACCGGGTTGTTGTAGTGCAGCACCGCGCCGGGGAGCGTCGTGCGCAGAAGCTCGATCTCCGGGATCGACGCGACATCGAAGGCACGCAACCCGGCGGCCGACAGGTTCTCCAGCACGGCGGGCTCCGGATTGGCCTTTACGGCATAGGTCACCTCGCCCGGGAACCCGGCGAGAAACTCCGCCGCAGTGGCCCGCAGGATCAGCGGTGCAAAGCAAAGGACCGGCGCATCGGGATCGAGACGGCGCAAAACGTCCGCGGGGTTTCGGTATAACGGCCGGGCCGGATACATCGCCGGATCTCCTGTTCTGTTTTCTGCTCGCCCCATCAGAGTGCGCAATGCCACCGGGCTTTTCACCTACCAGATTGATCGATATGCTCGTTTACATTGGCAAAATAACGAAATCTAACGGCAGACTGCATGGATGAGATCGACAACCGGCTGCTCGCCGCCCTCGCTGCGGATGCCTCGCAGTCGACCACGGCCCTGGCCCGGCATCTCGGGCTGGCCCGCTCGACGGTTCAGGCCCGCGTTGAAAAGCTGAAACGGTCTGGCGTGATCGCCGGCTACACCATCCGGCTCGGCGCGGAGATCAGCCGCCGCCGGATTCGCGCCACCGTCCTGCTCCAGATCGAGCCGCGCAGCACCGCGGCGGTGCTGTCGCGTCTGAAGTCGATGCCCGAGGTCGAGAGCTGCGCCACCTCGACGGGCCGTGTTGATCTGATCCTCTCGGTCGTGACGGAGGAAACCGCGCGCCTCGACGCCCTGCTCGACCAGATCGGCACCATTCCGGGGGTGCGCACGACAGAAAGCCTGATCCAGCTCGCCCTGAAGTGGGATCGGCGCATCTGAACGGCGCCTCAGGACGCCCCTCCTACGCGCTGCCCTTTCCCGCTTGCGTTCGTGCCGCCCCCCGTCTCAGGCGAAGGCGGGATCGCCCTCCGGCGCCCGGCTTCCAGCCCTTCGACACCGGCGCCCGCCGCACTGCTGAGCCTGCACCGAAGGTTCGCGCGCGGACAGGCTTTCCCTCACCCCGTACCTCCGCTAGACCCTCCTCGCCGGGCACCCTGCCCGATGGAGGGAAGACGCATGGCGATGGAAAAAACCTTCAACGCCGCCGAAGCCGAGGGCCGCCTGTACGAGGCCTGGGAGGCGGCAAAGTGCTTTGCAGCCGGGGCCAATGCCAAGCCGGGCGGCGTACCCTTCTCCGTCGTCATCCCGCCGCCGAATGTGACGGGCTCGCTGCATATGGGGCATGCGTTCAACAACACGCTGCAGGACATCCTGATCCGGTGGCACCGGATGCGCGGCGACGACGTGTTGTGGCAGCCGGGCACGGACCATGCGGGCATCGCCACCCAGATGGTGACCGAGCGCGAGATGATGCTCAATCAGGAGCCAAGCCGGCTGACGATGGGGCGCGAGGCCTTCGTCGAGCGGGTCTGGGCGCAAAAGCACAAGTCCCGCGGCACGATTATCGGCCAGCTCAAGCGCCTGGGCGCCTCCTGCGACTGGGACCGCGAAGCGTTCACCATGGATGGCGGCTTTCACGATGCGGTTCTGAAGACCTTCGTCGACTTCTACGAGCGCGGGCTGATCTATCGCGGCAAGCGGCTGGTGAATTGGGACCCGCAGTTCGAGACGGCGATCTCCGACCTGGAGGTCGAGAACATCGAAGTGCAGGGCCACATGTGGCACTTCAAGTACCCGTTGGCGGGCGGCGAGACGTACACCTTTGTCGAGCGCGACGCCGAGGGGCATGTAATCCGCGAGGAAGAGCGCGATTACATCTCGATCGCGACGACGCGGCCGGAGACGATGCTGGGCGACGGCGCCGTCGCGGTGCATCCCGATGACGAGCGCTACGCGCCCATCGTCGGCAAACTCTGCGAGATCCCGGTCGGCCCGAAGGACAAGCGCCGCCTGATCCCGATCATCACCGACGCGTATCCGGATCCGGCCTTTGGCTCCGGTGCGGTGAAGATCACCGGTGCGCATGATTTCAACGACTATGCCGTCGCCAACCGCAATGGCATCCCGCTCTACATCCTGCTCGCCGCCAACGGGACGATGCGCGAGGATGGCCTGTCATACGCGGACAGCGCCGACATCGCGCTTGCGGTGGCCAATGGCGAGATGACAGCGGCGGAGGTCGACGTCAACGCGGTCAACCTGGTGCCCGACGCCTATCGCGGGCTCGACCGGTTCGAGGCGCGCAAGGCCATCGTGGCTGACATTACCGACGAAGGCCTGGCCGTGATGATGCCCGACGAGGAGGGCAACCTGCTGCCCTTTGTCGAGCAGAAGCCCATCATGCAGCCCTTCGGCGACCGCTCGAAGGTGGTGATCGAACCGATGCTCACGGACCAGTGGTTCGTCGACACCGCGCAGATCGTCCAGCCCGCAATCGACGCGGTGCGGACGGGCGAGACGCGCATCCTGCCGGAGCAGGATCAGAAGGTGTACTTCCACTGGCTGGAGAATATCGAGCCGTGGACGATCTCGCGCCAGCTCTGGTGGGGCCATCGCATCCCGGTCTGGTACGGGTTCGACCTGCGGTTGCAGGAGTTCGTCGACGACGAGGGCGACGGCACGCTCGACCCCACCGAGATGCTGCGATTCCTGACGGCTGACAATCTGGTGCGCGGAACGGACCGGCACCACGCCGCCATGAACTTCGAGGGGGTGATCCCGCAATTCGCCGATGTCATCGCGGGGCTGCCGACCCCCCTCAACCGTGCCACTGTCGTCGAGGTCGAGGACCGGCACGCAGCCGCCCACGCCATGGCGCGCAGCCTCGCGCAATATGAGATCGACCAGGATCCCACGAAGCTCATCTACCCGGTCTGGCAGGACACCGACGTGCTCGACACGTGGTTCTCGTCGGGTCTCTGGCCCCTTGGCACCTTGGGCTGGCCGGAGGAGACCGAGGCGCTCAAGCAGTACTTCCCGACCTCGGTCCTGATCACGGGGTTCGACATCATCTTCTTCTGGGTCGCCCGGATGATGATGATGCAGTTCGCCATGGTGGGGCAGCGCCCGTTCGACACTGTCTATGTGCACGCGCTCGTCCGGGACGAGAAGGGCAAGAAGATGTCGAAGTCGGTCGGCAACGTGCTCGATCCGCTCGACCTGATCGACGAGTACGGGGCCGACGCGGTGCGCTTCACGCTTGCGGCCATGGCGGCCATGGGGCGCGATCTGCGCCTGTCGAAGGACCGGATCACGGGCTACCGCAACTTCGGCACGAAGCTCTGGAACGCTGCGCGGTTCGCCGAGATGAACGAGGCCACGCCGCGCATGGTCGGCGCCACGGCCGGGCCACCCCCGGCCACCGCCCCGGTCAACCGCTGGATCCTCGGAGAGACGGGGCGCGTGCGTGAGGAGGTCGACGCCGCGTTGGAGGCCTTCCGCTTCAACGATGCCGCCAATGCCGCCTATGCGTTCACCTGGCACATGGTGTGCGACTGGTATGTCGAGTTTGCCAAGCCGCTGCTGCAGGGCGACGATGCCGCGCTGAAGGCCGAGACACAGTCTGTCATGGCCTGGGTGATCGACCAGTGCCTGATCCTGCTGCATCCCGTCATGCCTTTCATCACCGAAGAGCTCTGGGGCCTGCTCGGCGCGCGTGAAAAGATGCTGGTGCACGCCGACTGGCCCACCTACGCGGCCGCGGATCTGGCGGACGCCGAGGCGCAGGCGGAAATGTCCTGGGTGATCGGTTTGATCGAGGAGGTCCGCTCGGCCCGGGCCCAGATGCATGTCGCGGCGGGTCTCTACGTGCCGATGGTGCATACCGGGCTCGATGCGGATGCCAGCCGTGCCTGGGACAGAAACGCGACGCTGATCAAACGGCTTGCCCGGATAGAGAGCTTTGAACAGGTGGATGCGCTGCCCAAGGGGGCTGTGACGATCCCCGTGCGCGGCGGCACGATCGGCCTGCCCATCGCCGACATCATCGACGTCGCGGCGGAACGGGCGCGCCTGGAAAAGACGCAAGGCAAGCTCCAGAAGGAGATCGATGGGCTCAGGGGCCGGCTGAACAACCCCAAGTTCGCCGAAAGCGCACCGCCCGAGATCGTGGAGGAGGCGCAGGAAAACCTGGCGGCGCGGGAATCCGAGGCCGCCAAGATCGCCGATGCCCTCGCCCGTCTGGCCGAAGTCGCGTGACCTTGCGCCGGGGCACTTTGCGCCCTGTCGGCTTTGTGAGAGCGGCCAACTTGAGGAGCATGTGAGCGCAGGTCCAGACCAGGGCCTGCGCTTTGGCACCCGGATGGCGCGCAATGGTGCAGTGCCAGCCTGAACGACATCGCGCAGACAGGACGTCGCTGGCCAAGACGCACCGGTCGAGCAGCGCGAGGCTGCTGGGCGTAGGGCGCATAGCGGCGGGGCACTTTGCCAGGAGGAGCAGCCGTTTGCCGGCGAACGCCAGCGCTCCGTTGGGTTGCGGCTTCAACGCCATTGCAGATGGCACGACCCGGAGCGGGAGTAGCGCAACCGGAGTGACCGCAGCGCGGTTGAAGCCTGAAACACCTGCATCGATGCCGGGACGGGAGACCCGGCAGACCAATTGCGCGCGTCGCAAAGATCGCGATCTCGGCCTGTGTCCGCCAGAAGGCCGCGTGGATCGGCTCAGGCGACACCCGCCCCGCCTCCATCGTACAGAGGGCGAGCACCGAAGCGCCGAACGACACCGCCGATGCGCGGATGACGACAGTGGAGATCGGTCGCCTTACGTCCGGCCCGTAGAACAGGACGTCGACGGGAAGAGTGTGAAACACGCTGTTGGCGAAGAATCTTGCATCAACCGGGATCATCGCTGCGCTAGGCCCAGAGGCGCAGAACCGCCGCGGCCTTGAACGTCGCGGTGCGTAGGAGTGCCCGAACGGTGGCGTCGGGGGCGACTGGCCTCTTGGTAAAATCGTCTAACGGAAACCGTGCCGTGAGACAGAAGACGATGATGGGGATCGCCCTCGACACTGGGAAGCGGTCGATCATGCGCGCAGCCTCCGGACTGCTGCGCCCCATCGCGAAATCCAACGCCAGAATCGTGACGACGGGACGAATCGGATCGCCCGGCACGTAAAGAAACCCCATCGCCCATCGTCGGCATCTCTGACCCCGCGCGGGCTAATCCACGGGAAACCCATCAAGAATGAGGTTCTTTGCGCCCATAGGTGACCATATTGACACGTGATTATTTAGTCACCTATAAGACCCACATGGACACGATCTTCAAAGCCCTCAACGACCCGACCCGCCGCGCGCTTCTGGACGCGTTACGCAAAACGGACGGGCAGACGCTGACCGATCTGGAAGAGCAGCTGGATATGACGCGGTTCGGCGTGATGAAGCACCTCAAGGTGCTGGAAGACGCAGGGCTCGTCGTGCCCGTCAAGCGCGGGCGCTTCAAGCATCACTACCTGAACGCCGTGCCCCTGCAGGAGGTGATCGACCGTTGGATCGAACCTCTGCTCGCCAAGCCTGCCGCACGCGGGCTGCTCACCCTCAAAACCGATCTCGAAAGGCAATCGCACATGCTCGACACCACGGACACCAAACCCGATTTTGCCCTGCAGAGCTTCATTGGCTGCACGCAGGACGCCCTGTGGAACGCGCTGACCGATCCCGCCGCCATGCAGACGTATCACTTCATGTCGGAGCGGATCACGAAGGCAGACGACACCTACACCTATTACTTTCCCGATCCCAAAACGCCCGGCCTTGTCTGCCGCACTATCGAGGAAACGCCCAAGACGCGCCTCGTGCTGACCTTCGAACCGCTCTGGAAGGGCGGCGGCGCACCGTCGCGCACCGTCTTCCGCCTCGACCCGCAGGGCGATTTCTGCGCCCTCACCGTCGAACACTACGATCTGACCTTCCCCGTCGTGCCGGGAGAGGGCGTGGCCGATGGCTGGGCCCGCTGGGCGGCGAGCCTGAAGACTTGGCTCGAAACCGGCGAAACCCCTCGTTTTTTCAACGGCCTCTGAGGCCCCGAACAGGAGATCGATCATGGAGACCCTGACAGACATCAAGCCCGACTTCGTTCAGGCCACGTTCATCCGCTGTACGCAGGACGCCCTGTGGGACGCGCTCACCAAGGCCGATCAGATGGCCGCCTATCACTTCGCTTGCTCCAAGGCGGAGGGCGACGCCGTAGAAGGCACGACGACCCGCTTTCTGCGCCAGGACGGCTCCACCATGCTGTCGCAGCAGACCACGCGCCTCGACCCCAAATCCCTGATCGAGATGACGTTCGAGCCGAACTGGGGCCCCGATACCGAGACTTCGCGCATCGTCTACCGGATCGACGTCGAAGGCCCGCTCTGCCGTTTGACGACCGAGCACTACCAGATCCCCGCCGGGCAGGACGGTGTCCGGGAGGGCTGGGCCCGCTGGGCGTCTTCCCTCAAGAGCTGGCTGGAAACCGGCGCCGCCCTGAAGATGGACGTGTGAGCCATGACCCCGGAACTGACCTGGCTTACGCTTTCGGCGGTGCTCGCGGCGAGCCTCTGGATCCCCTACATCGTCGGCGTCAACACGATGGAACCGGCGGCGGAGCCAGCCCCGTCGCCGTTCTACAGGCCCCCCGATCTGTCCGAGATGCCGGCCTGGGTGCACCGCGCCCATCGGGCCCACCTCAACATGATCGAAACGCTCGTGCCCTTTGCGGCGGTGGTTCTGGTGGCCCATATCGCCGGGGTGACCACCGGTGCGACGGTGGCGGCGGCGGTCGTCTTCTTCTGGCTCCGGCTTGCCCACGCCGTGGGCATGATCTCGGGCTGGGCCCGGATGCCCATGCGCCCGCTTCTGTTCACGGCAAGCTGGGCCTGCACACTGGTCGTGGCCGGCGCCGTGCTGACGGCCTGACACTCGGCGCAGCCGCTCCGGCGGCTGCCCCGGCCCGGTGGTGCGCCCGCACGCGGCTACCGGGCCATCGAAGCGGATGCGACCCGGCCCGCGGCCAACATGCAGCGCTCGGCTAAGCGAGCCGCCCGGGCAGATCGAAGCCGCGCAGCACGTCCCGGGCCGCCATCGGCTTCTTGCCCTCCCGCTGAGCCTCGCTCACCGCGATGGCCCCCTCTCCGCAGGCGATCACGAAGTCTCCCAGATGCGTACCCGGCGCTCCCGCGCCATCGACCGCACGCGCGCGGTACAGCTTCAGCCGTTCGCCCCCCGCAAGGCACCAAGCCCCGGGAAACGGGGACAGCCCGCGGATCTGACGCGCGACCTCCTCGGCGGGGCGGTCCCACGCGATGCGCGCTTCATCCTTGTCGATCTTTTCGGCATAGGTGACGCCCGCGTCGCTTTGCGCTTCCGGCTGCAGCGAGCCGTGCGCCGCAAGCGCCTCCACCACGGAGGCCGCGCCAAGGCTTGCCAATCGGTCGTGCAGATCGCCTGTCGTATCGTCTTGCGAAATCGGCACCCTGCGCCGCAGGAGGACCGGCCCGGTATCGAGGCCCGCCTCCATCTGCATGATGCACACGCCCGTCTCGGCATCGCCCGCCATGACGGCGCGATGGATCGGCGCCGCGCCCCGCCAGCGGGGAAGGAGCGACGCGTGAATGTTCAGGCACCCCAGCCGGGGCGCGTCCAGCACCGCGCGCGGCAGGATCAGCCCGTAGGCCACCACCACGGCGACATCGGCACCCAATTCCGCGAAAGCGTCCTTCTCCTCCTGAGGGCGCAACGAGGCCGGATGGCGGACGGGCAGCCCCAGCTCCTCCGCCCGCGCCTGCACCGGCGAGGGGCGCGGCTTCTTTCCGCGGCCCGCCGGTCGCGGGGGCTGGGTGTAGACGCACGCCACGTCGTGCCCCGCCTCGACAAGTGCGTCGAGCGCCGGCACGGAGAAGTCCGGCGTTCCCATGAAGACGATCCTCATCGGGCGCCCTTCCGCGCACGGCGCAACAGCATATCCCGCTTGGTCCGGCTCAGGCGCGCGATGTAGAGCTTGCCGTCCAGATGGTCGATCTGGTGCTGAACGGAGGTCGCCCAGAGGCCCTTGAACTCCCGCTCGACCTGGGCGCCCTCTGCGTCGAGGAAGCGCACGCGGACAAGCGCCGGGCGCTCGATCCGCGCCGACACGCCGGGCAGGCAGGGGCTGGCTTCCTCATGCGGGCGCATCTCGGCCGATGCCTGCACCACCTCCGGGTTGGCGAGGCAGATGGCCGCCCCCCGTTCGGTGCTGGCATCGACCACGGCCAGCCGGAGCATCACGCCGATCTGCGGCGCGGCAAGGCCCACGCCGGAGCCGGGCATCGCCTCCATCGTGTCGATCATGTCCGCCCAAATCCGGCGGATCTCATCGGTCACGGCATCGACGGGAGGGACGCGCGTGCGCAACCGTCGATCGGGCCATTGCAGGATCGGTCGGGCGGTCACGGCGGCGTCAGGCCCGCGCGCGCTCGCGCTTGAGCTTCTGCATCTTGCGCGTGATGAGCTGGCGTTTCAGCGGCTTGAGATAGTCGATGAACAGCACCCCGTTCAGGTGATCGATCTCGTGCTGCAGGCACGTCGCCCAGAGGCCGCCGAAGTCTTCCTTGTGCGGCGTCCCGTTCTCGTCCACCCATTCCACCGTGACGTCCGCGGGCCGCTCCACCTCGGCATATTGCTCCGGGATCGACAGACACCCCTCCTCATAGGTCGACACCTCGTCGGATTTCGCGACGATTTCGGGGTTGATCATGATCAGCGGGCGCGGCTCGCCCTGTCCTTCCTTCACCGCATCCGCCACCAGCAAGCGCTGCGTGATGCCGACCTGGGGCGCGGCCAAGCCGATCCCCGGCGCGTCGTACATCGTCGCCAGCATGTCATGGGCCAGCGCGCGCACGTCGTCGGTTATGTCCGGAACAGGGTCGCAGACCTTCTTCAACCGGGGGTCGGGGTGGATAAGGATGGGGAGGAGCGCCATATCGCGGACTTAGGCGGCGGCGCGCAGCGATGCAAGCGCCGACCTCGCTGGTGACCCTCCGCGGCAGCGCCCTTGCGGCCGCTCCCAAAAGCGACATTGTGCCCACGACCAAGAACAGGAGCCCGCATGAAATCCGACCAAGCGTCTTTCGACGAGATCATCGACCGCCGCGGCACCGGCTGCGACAAGTGGGACGAGATGCCCCGGAAACTCGGTGTCTCCAAAGACGACGGGATCCCGATGTGGGTGGCCGATATGGACTTTCGCCCGCCCGAGGCCGTCAACGACGCATTGCGGGCCCTGATGGCGCACGGGATCTACGGCTACCACGGCGACGAGTCGAGCTACCTGGATGCGATCCGGTGGTGGATGTCGGAGCGTCATGACTGGGAAGTTGCGCGCGAGCACATCTTCACCGCCCACGGGCTGGTCAACGGCACGGCCCTGTGCGTCGATGCCTTCACCGACCCCGGGGATGGCATCGTTCTGCTGACGCCCATCTACCATGCCTTCTTCCGCATCCTGAACGCGGCGGATCGCGAGATCGTCGAATGCCCGATGCCGATCCGGGACGGCCGCTATGTGCTGGATTTCGACGCGATGGATGCGCGGATGACCGGGCGGGAAAAGATGCTGATCTTCTGCTCGCCGCACAATCCGGCCGGGCGCGTCTGGACACGGGAGGAACTGGAAGGCGTGGCGGAGTTCGCGCGGCGCCACGATCTGATCCTGGTCTCCGACGAGATCCACCACGATCTTGTCATGCCCGGGCACCGGCACATCCCGTTCGCCCATCTCGACGATATCTCCGACCGGCTGATCATGCTGACCGCCGCCACGAAGACGTTCAACCTAGCGGGGGCGCATACGGGCAATGTCATCATCGCGGATCCGGACCTGCGCGCCCGGTTCGCCAAGCGCAAAAAGGCGCTGGCAATCTCGGCGGGGCTGTTCGGGATCCGGGTTGTAGAGGCGGCCTACTCGCCCGAAGGCGCGGAATGGGTGGATCGCCTGCAGGTCTACCTCGATGGCAACCGCCGCCTGTTCGAGGAGGGGCTCAATGCGCTGCCGGGCATTCAGGTCATGCCGCTGGAGGCCACCTATCTGGCCTGGGCCGACTTCTCCGGCACGGGCATGACCTCGGAGGAGGTGCGCAACCGCGTGTACGGAGAGGCCCGCCTCGCGCCCTCTGCAGGAGAAACCTTCGGCACCGGCGGGGAGGGCTTTCTGCGGTTCAACATCGCGACGCAGCGGTCGCGCATCCGCGAGGCCGTGGCGCGGCTCGGCGCCGCGTTCGGCGACCTGCAGTAGCGGCCTGCGCGCCGAATGCCCATAGCCACGCGTGCATCGGGGCGCGGGGCAACGGCGTGGAGTGTCGGGACGCGGGGCGCCAATGCGTGTGGCGTCCGAGCGCTGCACGTCTTGGCCTTAGGCGCCAGGGTGCGGGACGTCCAAGCGCGGGGCTTCGGAGTGTCGGGCGTCCGCGAGCAGGGCGTCAGGGCGCTGGACGTCAGGGCGCGCGGCGTACGAAGTCGACAGCCGGGGGCGTCGCGATCGCGGTATTGGCGAACTTGAACTCGTAGAGCCGCTCCCCTGCCTCCTCCCGCGAGGCGACGACGAGCGCCTTGCAGAGATGGCGCTCGCCTTCATAAAGATCGACGAGGCCGCGCAGACGCGGCGCATCGGCCAGGCCCACAGCGAAGCCCTGACGCCAGCGCCGCAGCACCGGGCATTCCCGCCCGTCGGCCACGAGCCGCAGGCCCGGGCCGTCCGTTTCGCGGGCCAAAGCCCACTCCGCCAACGCGCCGCGCACGTCTGCTGGCAAGAATTCTGACATGGCGCTCTCCCAACCCGTCGCGCTGAAGAAGAAAGAGTGCGGAGAAAAATCCCGTCAAGACAAGACCTTCGCCGCAAGTGCACTGTGTGGCATGCCGCACTGCATACATGTGCGCCCCCGCAGATGTGCTCTGCGACCCCGCCGGTTTTCGATTTCGCGGTACGGGTTAGGTACGTGGCACAGCTTAGGAGGACGGCATGGGACGATTGATCGACGGCGAATGGCACGACGTGTGGTACGACACGACGTCCACCGGCGGGGCGTTTAAGCGCACCGAGGCACAGTTCCGCAACTGGATCACGCCCGATGGCGCCGCAGGCCCGTCCGGGCGCGGCGGATATGCCGCCGAGAGCGGCCGCTACCACCTCTATGTGTCCTATGCCTGCCCTTGGGCGCACCGGACCCTGATCTTTCGCGCCGTCAAAGGGCTTGAGCCGCATATCGACATCTCGGTGGTGCACCCGGACATGCTGAGCGACGGGTGGACGTTCGAAACCGGGTTCGACGGCGCAACCGGCGACACCCTGCATAACGCGGCCTTCGCGCGAGACGTCTATCTGCGGGCCGAGCCCAAGATGTCTGGCCGTGTGACCGTGCCGATCCTTTGGGACAAATCCACCGAGACGATCGTATCGAACGAAAGCTCCGAAATCATCCGGATGTTCAACGCCGCCTTCAACGGGATCACCGGAGATACCCAGGACTTCTACCCGGCGGCCCTGCGCCCGGAGATCGACGCGGTGAACGCACGCACCTATCCCACGCTCAACAATGGCGTCTACCGGTCCGGCTTCGCGACGACGCAGTCGGCCTACGACGAGGCCGTGGCGGAGGTATTCGATACGCTCGACTGGATGGAGGAGCGGCTGAGCACCTCGCGCTATCTCGCGGGCGAGGCGGTCACCGAGGCGGATTGGCGGGTGCTGCCGACGCTCCTGCGTTTCGATCCCGTCTATCACGGGCACTTCAAGTGCAACCGCCGGCGTCTGGTGGATTATGCCAATGTCATGGCCTATGCGCGCGATCTCTATCAGACGCCGGGCGTCGCCGCGACGGACCATCCCGACCATTACATCCGGCATTACCACTTTAGCCACGAGAGCATTAACCCCCATCGCATCGTCCCGATCGGGCCCGAGATCGATTGGTGGGCGCCGCATGGACGCGACCGGCTGAACGCGGCCTGAGCGCCGCCCAAGCCGGGCGACCCGCCGGGTCAGGTGGCCGCGTAGTAGGTCACCATCTTGGCCAGATCCTCGGGGTCGGTGTCGGACTTCAGGTAGGCGCAGGCATTCTGCGCATGCTGAAAGATCGACCCGTCGGAGAAGAACGTCGAGGACGTGACGAAGACCACGCGGGCATCCGGCCAGCGATAGCTGGCGAAATCCGAAATGGCGAAGGCGCTGCCGTGCCGCAGCATCACGTCCAGCACGATCACCCGGCTTTCCCGGGTCTGCAGAGCGGTGATGGCCTGCTCCTGCGAGTGCACGAGATGGGTGGCGTGCCCCTCGCGTTCGAGGTGGTTCGCCCAAAGGCGGCCCAGATGCTCATTCTCCTGCACAATCAGGATGTGCATAACTCCTCCGTGCCGCGCATCGCAGCACAAACAGCCCCGCCGCAAGTATGCTCGATATTGTTACCGCACCGTTAGCGAATTAGTCACTTTGGTTAATCGACGGGACCGCAATCCGGAAAACGAGCGGAAATCGGCTCATCTCATTCTCCGGGCTTCGTCAACGATAGGGCCCGCACGGCGGTTTGTCACTGAATCGGCAACAAACGTGCCGTGAAGACTGGGCCGTGTGGGCCGATCGAAGTAGACCGGACGGATTGAACAAGATCAGGCCGGTCCGGCCAACGCACACCGGGCCGATGTTCGCAGCGCAGGGGGCGGTATGGGACGTGGCAGCTTTGGGAAACGCACGATCCTGCGGGGGGCGCTGGCTTGGGGCCTTTGCACGGTTGCGCTGGCTTTCCCGATCTCGGTTCAGGCCGCCTGCGGCGGTGACTTCGCAGGCTTTCGCGCCGCTCTGCAGGCCGAGGCGATCGACCGCGGCGCGCGTCCCGACGTCGCCGCCGCCTTCTTCGACGGCGTGCGGCAGGACCCGGCCGTGCTGCGTGCGGATCGGCGTCAGGGCGTGTTTCAGCTCCCGTTTCTGGAGTTTTCGCAGAGGCTCATCAGCCGAAACCGGATCGACGCCGCCCGGCGGAATGCCGAGCGGTACGACGCGATCTTCGACCGGATCGAGGCAGAGTATGGCATTCCCCGGGGCGTTTTGCTTGCATTCTGGGCGTTCGAGACGGATTTCGGTGCCGTCCAGGGAGACTTCAACACGGTGAACGCGCTTGTCACCCTCGCGCACGATTGCCGCCGGCCAGAGCTCTTTCGCCCACAAGTCTTCGCCGCGCTGGAGCTTTTCTCCAGCGGCGATCTGGACCCGGACAGGACAACCGGCGCCTGGGCCGGCGAGATCGGCATGGTGCAGATGCTGCCTTCGGATATCCTGGCCCATGGCGTGGACGGCGACGGCGACGGCCAGGTGTCGCTCAAGTCGTCGGTGGCGGACGCGTTGCTGTCCGGCGCCGACATGCTGAGCGGCTTCGGCTGGACGGCGGGCGCCCCATGGCTCCACGAGGTCGTGGTGCCCGATGGCTTCGACTGGGCCTTGTCGGGCCTCGAGGGCGGGCGCAGCGTGGCGGACTGGGCAGCGCTCGGCGTCGTCTCGCGACAGGGCGCTCTGCCCGGCACCAGTCTGACCGCGCGCCTGCTTGTCCCGCAGGGCCGCGGAGGGCCAGCCTTTCTCGCCTATCCGAACTTCGACGTCTATTTCGAGTGGAACCAGAGCTTCGTCTACGTGATGACGGCCGCCTACTTTGCGACCCGTCTGGAAGGCGCGCCGGTCTATCGGGCGGGCAACCCGGAACGCGGGCTCTCTGGCGCCCAGATCGAGGACCTGCAGCGCCGGCTGAGCGATCTGGGCCACGACGTTGGCGGGATCGACGGCATCCTCGGCGCCAAAACCCGGGCCGCGGTGCGCGCCGAGCAGCAGCGCCTGGGCCTTCCCGCGGACGCCTGGCCCACGCCCGACCTCCTCGGACGTCTGTGACGGCGAAGCATGGGCGGCCGGCGCCGCGGCAACGGAAAATGCCCGCGAAAACGGCGTTTGGATGGACTCGGTCTGTACGCCGGGCTACCTGCGCGACGTTGGGGCCCCGGGCCCTGCCCCCGCTGAGCGATTGAGGAGTTCCATGTCGCCACTGCGCCTAGTCTTTCTCGCCCTTGCGATCTGGGGCACGATCCATCCGATGTACTGGTTCATCAGTCACATGCGCTCCACGGGCGGGGGCCTCGGGGGGTTGATCGACGCGTGGTATGTCAACGCTTCGACCACCGGCCTTGTATGGGATCTGACCATCGCAGCCGTCGCCCTGACCGTGTGGATCATCGCCGAGGCGATCTCGCGCCGCGACTGGCTGTCGCTGATCGCTGTGCCTTCGATCTACTGCATCGGCGTGAGCTGCGGCCTGCCGCTCTACCTCTTCCTGCGCTCCCGCCCCGGTGCGGATCGGCGGGGCCCTGCCTGATGGACCATTTTCTCTACCGGGATGGCCGTTTGCACGCCGAAGACGTGGCGCTGGAGGAGATCGCAGCGGAGGTCGGCACCCCGTTCTACTGCTACTCCCGCGCGACGCTGACGCGTCACTTCCAGCTGTTCGACGATGCGCTGGCCTGGGGCGACCATCTGGTGTGCTATGCGATGAAAGCCGCCTCCAACGTCGCGCTGCTGAAGGTTCTGGGCGAGCTTGGGGCGGGAATGGACGTCGTCTCCGGCGGTGAGTATCGCAGGGCCGGGGCCGCCGGCGTCCCGGGGGAGCGCATCGTCTTTTCTGGCGTGGGCAAGACCCGGGAAGAGATGCGTCTCGTCCTCGAAAACGGGGTGCGCCAGATCAACGTCGAGTCGGAGCCGGAGCTTCGCATCCTGTCCGAGGTTGCCGCGTCGATGGGCGCGGTGGCGCCGATTGCGCTGCGCGTGAACCCGGATGTGGACGCCAACACCCACGACAAGATCACCACCGGACGCAAGCAGGACAAGTTCGGCGTGCCGCTGGAGCGGGCGCGCGAGATCTACGCCGAGGCCGCCCGTCTGCCCGGGATCGATGTCGTCGGGATCGACGTGCATATCGGCTCCCAGCTGACGGACCTCGCCCCGTTCGAGACCGCCTATACGAAAGTGGCGGAACTGACGGAGACGCTGCGCGCGGACGGCCACGACATCCGCAGGCTCGACCTGGGCGGCGGCCTTGGCATCCCCTATACCAGATCCAACACCGCACCGCCGCTGCCCACCGATTATGGCGAACTGATCCGGCGCACGGTCGGCCATCTCGGCTGCGAGATCGAGATCGAACCGGGCCGCCTGATCGCCGGCAATGCGGGGATCCTCGTCAGCCGCGTGATCTACGTCAAACCCGGCGACACACGCGACTTTCTCATCATCGACGCGGCGATGAACGACCTGATCCGCCCCGCGATGTATGGCGCTCACCACGACATCGTTCCGCTGATCGAACCGGCCGTGGGGGTCGCACTCTCCGAAATGGATGTGGTCGGCCCGGTCTGCGAGTCGGGGGATACCTTCGCCAAGGCGCGCGCGATGCCGCCGCTGCAGGCGGGCGATCTGGTGGCTTTCCGGTCGGCGGGCGCCTATGGTGCGGTGATGGCGTCGGAGTATAATTCTCGCCCGCTGATACCGGAGGTTCTGGTGGATCGGCATCAATTCGCCGTCATTCGCACGCGTCCGAGCTTTGACGAAATGATCGCGCGCGATACCATCCCCGAATGGGTCGTGTGATTGGCGTCGGTTTGGCCGCTTGCGCCTAGTCCACGTGTCCGGCTTCCGGCACGCCCGTGAAAGGAGCGCTATGACTGTCGACCGCCCGACTGATCCGCCCCCCTCCGGACCCGAAACGCTTTCCATTTCCCGCGCCGCCGAGGCGAAGGCGGATGCGGCGCGTCGGCTCGTCTGGCCCTTGCGGCTGACGCGCCTCGGCCTCGTGGCGGAGCGGTTCGTCCGCGCCTTCTGGCCGGTCTGGTCGCTGCTCTTTGCGTTGGCAGCGCTGCTGTTCTTCGGGGCGCATGAGGGCGCCCCGCTCGAAGTGGTTTGGACCGGGGGCGTCGCCAGCGTACTGGCGTTTTTCTGGCTCACTTGGCGCGGCGTACGCAGCTTTCACTGGCCCACGCGCGAGGACGCGGCCGAACGTCTCGATGCGACGCTGCCGGGCCGTCCCCTGCAGGCCCTGCGCGACGTCCAGGCCATCGGCGCCGAGGACGCGGCATCGGTTGCGGTCTGGTCCGCCCATGTCCGCCGCATGGCGGAGCGCGCGGCCGGCGCGGAGGCCGTGTCGCCCGATCTGCGTCTGGCCTCGCGCGATCCCTACGCCGTGCGCTATGTGGCGCTCACCGCGCTCGCGGCCGCCCTGCTCTTCGGCTCGGTCTGGCGCGCGGCAAGCGTGGCGGATGCCGCAAGCCTCGCGCCCAGCGCGGCACTCGCCGCCGGCCCCTCCTGGGAGGGCTGGGTCGAGCCCCCGGTGCACACCGGCAAGCCGAGCCTTTATCTCAACGACATTCTGGCGCCGGATCTGAGCGTGCCTGAAGGGAGCCGCGTGTCTCTGCGCCTCTACGGCGAGGTCGGCGCGCTCACCGTGGACGAAACCGTGTCCGGCCGCAGCGCCGATGCCGTCGCGCCCGCCTCAGACGCCGCGCAAGGCTTCGAAGTGGCGCAAGATGGCCGGATCGCGATCGACGGGCCGGGCGGCCGGGCCTGGGAGATCGCCGTCATTCCCGACAGCGCGCCCGAGATCCGCTTCGACGGCCCGATGGATCGGGAAGCCGCGGGCCAGTTCAGCCAGGCTTTCACCGCGACCGACGATTACGGTGTGGTCTCCGGCAGCGGTACGATCCGCCTGCGGCTCGACGACATCTCCCGCATGCATGGCCTCGCCGTGGACCCCGATCCGCGTCCGGTGCTCGAGGTCGACCTGCCGATGCCGATCACCGGCAACCGCGCGGAGTTCACCGAAGAGATCGTCGAGGACTTCTCCAAACACCCCTGGTCCGGTCTGCCCGTCACTTTCCGTCTGACCGCCATCGACGCCTCGGGCAATGAAGGCTATTCGGAGCCGCTGGAGCTGCGTTCACTGCCCGGGCGCCGGTTCTTCGATCCGCTGGCCGCCGCGCTCATCGAGCAGCGCCGCGATCTGCTCTGGGCCCGGGCGAACGGCCCCCGCGTGGCGCAGATCATCCGGGCGGTGAGCCATCTGCCCGACGACGTCTTCCGCGACACTTCGATCTATCTGCAGTTGCGCTTTGCACTGATGCGCCTCGAAAGCGCTGTCGCGCAGGAGGACGGGCTGGACGAAGCCGCGCAGGAGGAGATCGCCGAGGCGCTCTGGGTGATCGCCCTCAACATCGAGGA
The DNA here is from genome assembly GCA_038757905.1 of Pseudomonadota bacterium. Taxonomy (GTDB): domain Bacteria; phylum Pseudomonadota; class Alphaproteobacteria; order Rhodobacterales; family Rhodobacteraceae; genus HLUCCA09. Next base: position 25,737 of record JBCDGG010000066.1, read on the forward strand.
GGGCGACCTCTCCGATGCGCTGGAACGCCTGCGCCGCGCCCAGGACCGTCTCGCCGAAGCCATCCGCAACGGCGCCTCCGACGAGGAGATCGCCTCGCTGATGGAAGAGCTGCGCGAGGCGATGCAGGAATACATGAACCAGCTCGCCCGCCAGCAGGACCCGAACCAGCAGCAGCAGCTTTCGGAGAATGCGCAGGAGATGACCGGCGATCAGCTGCAGGACATGCTCGACCGTCTGCAGCAGTTGATGGAAGAAGGGCGGACCGCCGAGGCACAGGCCCTGCTCGAACAGCTCCGCCAGATGATGGAGAACATGCAGGTCACGCAGGGCCAGTCCGGACAGGGCCAGCAAAGCCCCGGCCAGCAGGCGATGGAGGGCCTCGCAGAGACGCTCCGCGAACAGCAGGGCCTGTCGGACGAGGCGTTCCGCAATCTCCAGGAGCAGTTCAACCCCGGTCAGCAGGGGCAACAGGGCCAGCAAGGACAAGAAGGTCAGCAGGGGCAAGGGCAGCAGGGTCAGGGCCAGCAATTCGGACATGGCCAACCCGGGCAGCCGGGCCATGGCCAGCAACCCGGCCAGGGGCAACAACCGGGCCAGGGCCAGGAGTTCGGACAGGGCCAGAACGGCCAGCAGCAGATGCCGGGGCAAGGCCAGCCGGGCCAGAACGGCATGCCCTCCGCCGAAGATCTGGCCGAGCGCCAGCGTCAACTGCGCCGCGAGCTTGACCGGCAATCCCAGAACCTCCCCGGGGCCGGCACGCCGGAAGGCGACGCCGCCCGCGACGCGCTCGGACGCGCCGGTCGGGCGATGGACCGGGCCGAGAACGACCTGCGCTCCGACGATCTGGCCGGGGCGATCGACGAACAGGCCCAGGCGATGGAAGCGCTCCGCGAAGGAATGCGGAACCTGGGCGAAGCGCTGGCCCAGCAGCAGCAGGGCCAGGGCCAGCAAGGCGAAGCGGTCGGCCAGGCCAACCCGAACGGCCGGCGGGATCCGCTCGGCCGGGACGGCGGCAATAACGGCCCGCTGGGAACGCAGGAGAACTTGCTCCAGGGCGAAGACGTCTACCGGCGCGCCCGCGATCTGCTGGACGAAATCCGCCGCCGGGCGGCCGAGCAGGAACGCCCCGACGTCGAGCTCGATTATCTGCGCCGGCTGCTCGACCGGTTCTAACCTCCGGCACCCCATCTTCGGCCTCCCCGGCACGGGCGCCCTGCCATCCGCGCAGCGGCCTGCCCGCGCTCCGGGCGGAGCGGAAGCGGGTGGGTGGGTGGGCGACGCTCCGGGCGGAGCGCGGGCAGGCCCGCCCGGCTCCAGACTGCGCCGACTGCGGAACGGCACACGAAAGATCGCGATCACGCGCCGTAGGGCGTCAGGGTCGCGGGGGGGGGGGCCGGCGCCCGGAGGAGGGGGGTTGTACCCCGCCCGCCCCCCCGCCGCCACCGGCGGCGGCGGGGGGGCCCGGGGGGCGGCGCGGCGGGGGCCGGGGAGGGGGGGCGGGAGCGTGGGGCGCCCCCCC
>JBCDGG010000067.1:0-26960 GCA_038757905.1 Pseudomonadota bacterium
CGAGCAGCGCTTCCAGCTTGCCGATCTCGGCTTCCAGCCGCTCGATGACCGAAGGCAACTCATCCAGCCGATGCTTCTCGGTGAAGCTGAGGCCCTCTGCCTTGCCCGATCCGGCGGAGGGCTTTGACGCAGGCGCAGGTACGGCCTTGGCGCGCCCCGCGCCGCTCCGTGCCGGCGCGACGTCCGTCGGCTGACCGAAGGGCGGCGCACCCGCAGCGCGGCGCTGCGCCTGCATGTCCGACCAGCCCCCGGCGTAGAGCGTCGCGCGGCCCGCCCCGGTCAGTGCAACCGTCGCCGTGGCGGTCCTGTCCAGAAAGTCGCGGTCGTGGCTGACCACGATCACGGTGCCGTCGAAGTCCGACACCAGCTCCTGCAGAAGATCGAGCGTTTCGATGTCGAGATCGTTGGTGGGCTCGTCGAGGACAAGGAGGTTGGAGGGCTGCGCCATGAGCCGGGCCAGCAGTAGCCGCGCCCGTTCGCCGCCGGACAGCGCCCGCACCGGCGCGCGCGCCTGCTCATCGGTGAACAGAAAGTCCTTCAGATAGCTCACGACGTGGCGGGGCTGGCCGCGGACCATCACCTGATCCGACTTGCCGGCGATCCGCATCGCGGCGTCGCCGGTCAGGTTCTCCCAAAGTGTGGCCCCGGGGTCGAGTTGCGCCCGGGTTTGATCGAAGACGGCGATGTCGAGGTTCTTGCCGAACCGGATATGGCCGGAGGAGGGCGCCTCGCGGCCGATGAGCATGTTCAGCAGCGTCGTCTTGCCGGAGCCATTCGGCCCGACCAGCGCCAGCCGGTCGCCGCGCGCGATGCGGATCGAAAAGTCGCGCAGGATTGTGCGGTCGCCGAACGCCTTGCCGAGGTCCTTGACCTCGACGACGAGCTTGCCCGATTGTTTCTCGGCCCCGAAGGCCATGGCCGCAGTGCCCTGCCGCGCGATCTGCGCAGCCCGATCCGCGCGCATATCGGCGAGCTTGCGCAGCCGGCCCTGGTTGCGCTTGCGCCGGGCGCTGATGCCTTCCACCGCCCAGCGCGCCTCCGCCTTGATCTTGCGGTCGAGCTTGTGGGCGGCGAGGTCTTCTTCCGCCCAGACGGTGTCACGCCAGGCCTCGAAGGCGTCGAACCCCTGCTGCCGGCGCCTGACGATCCCGCGATCGAGCCAGAGTGTCGCCCGCGTCAACCGGCTGAGAAAGGCGCGGTCGTGACTGATCAGAACAAACGCCCGCTGGGTCGCGGCGAGCCGGTCCTCCAGCCAGAGGGTAGCGGTGATGTCGAGGTGGTTCGTCGGCTCGTCGAGGAGCATGACATCGGGGTCTTCGGCCAGAAGGCGCGCCAGGGCCGCCCGCCGGCGCTCGCCGCCGGAGGCCCGGCCGGGCTCCGCCTCCAGGGCCAGCCCCAGCCCCTCGGCCGCCGCCTCGACGCGCCAGCCCTCGCCGGGGTCGAGCCCTGCGACGGCGAAGTCGCCCAGTGTCGCGAAGGCGCCAAGGTCCGGCTCCTGCTCCATGTAGCCCACGGAGGTGCCAGCAGGCACGACCCGCGCCCCCGTCTCGGGCTCCACCAGCCCCGCCATCACCCGCATCAGCGTGGACTTGCCGGACCCGTTGCGCCCGACGAGCGCCACCCGCTCGCCCCCGTGAATCACGAGATCGAGATCGTCGAACAGCCGCTCGGCGCCAAGGCCGAGCGACACGTCGCTGAGCTGCAGAAGGGGCGCGCGTGCCATGGGGGCGGGCTACTGCGGACAGCGGCCAACCGCAAGGTCGGCCCATCCCGGGGCCGCCGGATGGACCCCGCACCGATCCCCTGAGGGATCCCGGGGTGGGCGGGCCGCAGTGGGCCACAGGCCCACGAGGTGCGTCCCGGCCCGGGAGGCGAGATCAGCCAGCAAAACCGGGCCACAAGACCGGAGCGACAGACCGGGCCGCCTCAACCCGCCACCAGGCGCAGCGCCCGCGCGCGGGCCGGGGGGATCGCGGCGATCTCCAGGCCGGTGAAGACATGCATCGTCTGAAGATCGCGGTCGACCACCGCGTGGTCGGACACCCGCCCCCCCATGGCCAGATAGGTCCGCAGGAGCGGCGGCAGCGCCAGCGCCGCCCGCTGACGGTCCCAGCCCTGGGGCGTGCTCCAATCGGCAAAACGGGCGACCTCCCGGGCCTTCACCGCCGGACGCCACCTTTCGGGTGCCAGATGACCCTCGCGCAAAAGCGCAAACGCCTCCCTGAACCGGGCGGGGTCCGTCCCCGCGAAGGAGGCGCAGCCCATCAGCAGCCGTACCCCGCCCGCATCGACCGCCCGGGTCAGCGCGCCCCACGCGATTCGCAGGATGTCCGCATCCTGTCCCGGCCCCGCAGTGCTGGCGGCATGTGCCCGCCTCTCATAGCCCGGTCCCGCATCGCTCCGGCCCCCTGGGCCGCGCCGCTCATGATCCCGTCCCGCCGGGCCCCGTCTCACACGAACCCGCTCCGCCGCGGATGGACCAGCCGCCGCCGGCGGGGCGATGCAGAACCGCCCCATCTCAAGCACCGGGCCGGCGATGCCCCCAAGCCGCGACAGATCGTAAAAGAGGCTCGTGTAACTGTCCGACAGCTGTGCACTCTCTGCGAACCATTGCAGGCGGTAGGTACAGACGAGTGCCCCCGTGGCCCGGTCCTCCACCAGAACGTGCCGGCAGGTGGCGTCGAACCGGTCGCGATCCGTCCGGCCCGGCGCGCCGGCACCGCGAAAGCGCAGCGCCCGAAGCGCCAGCGCGCGCTCCAGATCGCGTTCCGTCTCCGCGAATCGGGCGGTGTAGCGGCCGCGGTAGAGCGGCGGTATCGCACGGCTCTCGATCGTTCGTCCCCTCGACCAGGAGCGGCCCTCCCCTTGGCGGACGGCAGCGGGCGGCATATCTCCCGATATGACGCGCAGGCCGCGATGCCGCAAGGCGGCATGCAGCCCGAAACGGAGGGGACGACCATGACTGACCGCAACACGATAGCCGCAGCCACCGCGAGCCAGGACGTCGCGGGTAGCGATTCGAGGGAAAAGGTTACGAAATCCGACGAGCAGTGGCGCGCTCAGCTCGGCGATCTCGGCTACAAGGTGATGCGGCGGCACGGCACCGAGCGGGCTGGCACGCACGACGATTTCCCCAAAGCCGCCGGGACGTTCTCCTGCGCCGGTTGCGGCACGCCGCTCTTCGACCAGCACGCGAAGTTCGAAAGCGGCACTGGCTGGCCGAGCTTCTATGCCCCGAAGGACGGCGCGCCCGTGGGCGAAAGCGTCGACAACAGCTGGTTCATGCGCCGGACCGAGGTCCATTGCGAGCGCTGCGACGGGCATCTGGGCCACGTCTTCCCCGATGGGCCGCAGCCCACGGGCTTGCGCTACTGCATCAACGGGGTCGCGCTGAAGTTCGAGCCCGAGAGCTGAAGCGCGGGCGCCGGCGCGGCAGGGTTGCCGCCGTCGGCGCTCCCACCCTGCCCCTAGCCACACACGTTGGCTGTGCCGATGGGCGGCGCTGTTGGCTGAATGAGACGGCGGGACGTTATGAGACGGCGGGACGTTGCGTCCGCCTCTCCCGCCCGCGGCCTGTCGGCTGCCCGCGCAGCCCGCGCAGCCCGCGCAGCCCGCGCAGCCCGCAGAAAGACGGGATTGAGGCGCTATCCGCCGCCCAGAGCGGTCGTGTCGATTCGTCCGACATTGCCCACGAGCTGCCGCAGGAAGCCGACGCCCTGAACGCTGCTGTCCGTCACGCGGCGGGACAGGGCTACGACATTGCCGTCCTCAAGGCCGAACCGCTCGATGTTGCGCACGGTCCCGCTATCGTCGAACGAGATCGCGACGATCTCGCGCGAGATCACCTCCGGCTCGCGCCATCCCGTCTGGCGCACGGACTGGGCGACGTAGAAGTATCCGTCGTCGTTCAAAAACCCCGCCGCGGAGGGCGTGCCGACGGTGTCTTCCACGCTGGTCCTGTCGTCGATACCCACGACGATCTCCGCCAGATCGGCGTCGGTCGGCACGTAGCCGTGATTGCGCACCATGGGCGAACAGGCCGCCAGACAGAGGGCAAGTGCCGGAATCAGAACCGCAAGGCGCGGCCGGCCCGCACGCCGCCCGGCACTGCACGTCTGCATTACAGCGCCTTGCCCGCACGCATGTGCGGCGCTCCCGTTCATTGTCCGCGTTCTCCGGCTCATGCCTTTATCTGAACCCGCCCTTGGCCCGCCTCGTCCGGTGCCACCCCTTGCGATCCGAACCTGGCACACACCGATGCGACAAGCAGGAAAAAGATTGCAACACGAATTGCTCAGCCGCTTATATCAATGGCATGTTCCGTCGCAAGCGACTGGGACGCCCACAAGGGCGTGACAGGCCCAATGCAAGGATCACGGCAACAGGATCAAGCCCCATGCCGGCCCAACCGACCCCTCCCCTGTCGCAACGCGTGCGTCTGGCCTCCCTGCGGACCGACGGCCCGACCGCATTCGAATACGCCCCCTCGGAGGCCCAGCTTGCCGCGCTGAAGGAGCGTCTGGATCTCCTCGGCCTGCGCAAGCTGCGCCTGATCGGCGAGATCATCCCCGAAGGACGGGAGGATTGGCGGCTGACGGGGCATCTGGGGGCGACGGTGGTGCAGCCCTGCTCGATCACGCTGGAGCCGGTGACGACCCGCCTCGAAGAGGATATCGCCCGGCGCTACGCCGACACCTATGCACCGCCCGCCGAGGGCGAAGCCGAAATGCCGGAGGACGAAACGCTCGAACCCCTGCCGGATTCGATCGAACTGTTCGATTTGGCGGAGGAGACGCTGGCCCTGGCCCTGCCCGCCTTTCCCCGGGCAGAGGGCGCCGAGACAGGCGAGATCAGCGCGGGCCCGCCCGGGGCCGAACCCGACGATCCGGCCGAACCCGCCATATCGCCCTTTGCCGCGCTGGCCGACCTCAAGCGCAAGCTGGAAGAATGACGCCGCGCCGTACCCAGGATCGCGGCGCCCGCCGGGCTTCTGCGGCGGCCCGCACACTGGGAATCACGCCGCGCAACGGGCTGACCCGCCGGACACGTGCCGCGTCGGCTGCTACGCGAATATCTCTTGCGTGCCGCGCCACGATCGCGTAATCGGCGCGCTCGTTCCCGACATAGCCATACCGGCTTGATTGAGGCACTCTGTCGGCGTAGTCAGCGCCGCAGATAGAAGTTTTGCAACAGACCGGGCCGGCGCGGATCGCCCCCGGCCCAGATCCGAGGTTGAGACATGGCTGTCCCTCAGAATAAGGTCACGAAGTCCCGCCGGAACAATCGCCGCGCCCATGATGCGCTGACCGCCGACAATCCGGGCGAGTGTTCGAACTGCGGCGAGCTGAAGCGCCCGCATCATGTGTGCCCCGCCTGCGGCCACTACGACGACCGCGAGGTCGTGGCGATGGTCGACGAGATCGACATCGACGACGAAGCGGCCTGAGCCCAGATAACTCCCCTTCCGGTCGATGGATCGCGCCCCTCAAGCTGACACCGCCCCTCGCCTGCCGCCCGAACTCGTCGGCAAGACGGTGATCAGCGTTGACGCGATGGGCGGTGACGAGGGCCCCGCCGTGATCGTCGGCGGGCTGGCCAAATCGGCCGACAAGAACCCCGATATCGGCTTCATCGTGCATGGGCGCCGGTCCGATATCGAACCCCTGATCGAGAAGCGCGGCCTCGCGGGCCGCTGCGTGATCCGGCACGCCGAGGATGTCGTCCATATGGACGAGAAACCCTCCACCGTGATGCGGCAGGGCCAGGGCTCGTCCATGTGGTCGGCCATCGAGAGCGTGCGCAACGGCGAGGCTACGGTGGCCGTGTCCTGCGGCAATACCGGCGCGCTGATGCTGCTGTCCACGGTCCGCCTGCGCAAGCTGCCCGGGGTCAACCGTCCGGCCATCGCGTGCCTCTGGCCCTCCCGCGCCGAGGCCGGCTTTTCGGTGATGCTCGATGTCGGGGCCGATATTCGCGCCGACGAGCACGACCTGCTGCAATACGCGCTGATGGGAGCGTCCTATGCGCGCAACGGCCTGGGCGTGCGAAAGCCCCGGGTCGGCATCCTCAACCTCGGCACCGAGGAGCACAAGGGACGCTCCGAACTCAAAGCCGCGCACTACCTCGTCGCCGAAGCCGCACCCCAGGCGGACATGGAGTTTGTGGGCTTTGTGGAAGGCGGAGACATCCCCTCGGGCGAAGTTGACGTGATCGTGACGGATGGCTTCACCGGCAACATCGCGCTGAAAACGGCCGAGGGCACGGCGACGCTCATCCGGGATTTCTTGCGGGACGCCTTCCGGCGTACGCCGTTGTCGCGCATCGCGGGGCTTCTGGCCTACACGTCTCTGCGGCGCCTGAGCAAGCGGATCGACCCGCGCCGCGTAAACGGCGGCGTGTTTCTTGGACTCAACGGAACAATCGTTAAATCGCATGGCGGGGCCGACGAAACCGGCGTTTCCGCAGCGATCAAGCTCGCATTCCAGCTGGCGCAGGCGGGCTTCAACGACAGGGTCGCGGCCCGGATCGCCGATGCGATGGAGCTTCGCCGCGACGTGGCCGACGACACGCCGAACCCGCCGGAGACAGATATGGGCGACGGGTCACAAGCGAGCGGGTGAGGCTGGCATCCCGGCGCCGGGGGTGACAGAAGGGTAAAGCGAGCAACGAGGGCAGGCGGAAAAAGAAGATGGCAATCAGAGCGGTGGTGCGCGGGGTTGGGCACTACCTTCCCGACCGCGTCGTCGAAAACGCAGAGTTCGAGGCCTCGCTCGACACCTCCGACGAATGGATCCGGACACGCTCCGGCATCGAGCGGCGCCACTTCGCTGCCCCGGGGCAGGCCACGTCCGACCTGGCGACGCGCGCGGCGCGCGCCGCGCTCGACGACGCCGGCATGGATGCGCGCGAGATCGACGCGCTCGTGATCGCCACCTCGACACCGGATCTGACCTTTCCCTCCGTGGCGACAATGGTTCAGGCGAATCTCGGCATGGGCACAGGCTTCGCGTTCGACGTGCAGGCGGTCTGCGCCGGGTTCATCTACGCGCTGGCGAATGCGCAGGCCCTCGTGGTGTCGGGTCAGGCCCGCCGCGTGCTGGTGATCGGCGCGGAAACCTTCTCGCGCATTCTGGACATGACGGACCGCACGACCTGCGTGCTCTTCGGCGACGGGGCGGGCGCGCTCGTTCTGGAGGCGCAGACGGAGGCACAGGCGGGCGATCGCGGCATCCTGTCCACGGATCTGAACTCCGACGGGAAGCATCGCGACATCCTTTATGTCGATGGCGGCGTGTCGACCGGCACATCGGGCGTCGTCCGCATGCAGGGCAAGGAAGTGTTCCGGCATGCGGTGGAAAAGCTGGCCGACACGGCCCACCGCGCGCTCGAAAAGGCGGGGCTCGCGCCCGACGATGTGGACTGGATCGTGCCGCATCAGGCGAACTTGCGAATCATCAAGGCCACGGCGCAACGCATGGGTCTGCCGATGGAAAAAGTGATTCTCACCGTTCAGGACCATGGCAACACCTCGGCCGCGTCGATTCCCCTCGCGCTTTCGGTCGGACACACCCGGGGCCACATCAAGCAAGGCGATGTCATCGTCACCGAGGCCATCGGCGGCGGTCTTGCATGGGGTGCGGTGGTTCTTCGCTGGTGAGCGCCGCGGCCGTTTCGGCTGCGTTATTAAGGCGTTAAGGGGGGGTTACTGCCTGGACGGCGGCCCCATGCAGATTGTCGCATCGACCCAACCCATTGATATTGACGCACTTCCTGCACTCGCCTACCGTCTGACAACGGCCAGGATGGAGGAGCGGATGAGCCCACGCACGGTGACCCGAATGGATCTCAGCGAAGCGGTCTTTCGCGAGGTCGGTCTGTCGCGGAACGAGTCGGCACAGCTGGTCGAGAGCGTCCTGGCGCATATGTCGGATTCGCTGGTGCAAGGCGAGCAGGTGAAGATCAGCTCGTTCGGCACCTTTTCCGTGCGCCAGAAGGCGGCACGCGTCGGGCGGAACCCGAAGACCGGCGAGGAGGTACCGATTCACCCGCGCCGGGTTCTGACGTTTCGTCCTTCGCATCTGATGAAGGAACGGGTTGCCGCGGGCAACAAGCGCGGCTGAGATGGCCGGAAAGAAGTCTCCGGACGCGTTCCGCACGATCAGTGAGGTGGCCGCCTGGCTGGACGTGAACGCCCATGTGCTGCGGTTCTGGGAAAGCAAGTTCAGCCAGATCAAGCCCGTGAAGCGCGCGGGCGGGCGGCGGTACTACCGCCCCTCCGATATGGAATTGCTCGGCGGCATCAAGCAGTTGCTTCACGAGGACGGCCTTACCATCAAAGGCGCCCAGAAGGTGCTGCGCGAACAAGGCGTCAAGGCCGTGGCCGCCCTGTCGAAACCCGTCGACGATCACGCACCCGAGGCCGAAGCGGCCGATTTGACACCAGCGGGGGAGGCGCCGGCAGGAGAGGCACCGTCAGGCGAAGCACTTGTCGGGCCCGATGCGGCGCCGCATCGGGCACCTGCCGAGGCGACGGCGGACCACCGCGAAGACAGCCCAGCGCCTGACGCGTCTGTTCTCGATTTCGACGCAATGCCGGAAGCCGCTCCCACACCGGAGGCGGCGCCAGCCGACGACGCGGCCGCGATCCCGGAGGTGGCGTTCGCACCCGAGGCCGACGCGCCGCCGGAGCCCGGTCCGCCGCCGCCCGCCGAACCGCAAGCGCAACCAACGCTCTTTGACCCGCCACCGGAGCCCCGGCGCGATGCCCCGCAGGTCGAGATCGCGCCCTTGCCGGCCCTGCCGTCCGAGATCGAAGCCTCGGCACCGCCGCCTGCCGATGCCCCGCCGGTGCCCGCCCCGGATGAAAGCCCCGCCGAGCGCGTCTTCGACCGTGACCCTACCGCTGCGGCGCCCGAGATCGCGCCCCTGCCGGGGATCGACCTCGCCCTGACGGAGGCGCTCGACCGGCTGGCGCCCGGCCAGTTGCCGACAGCCGAGCTGGTGCCGATCCTGGAACGGGCGAAGGCCCTGCGGGCCCGGATGGATGCGCGCGGCGGCCTATGACGGCAGGCCCCTGCACCCGTTCTGCTGCGCCGGTTTCCGGCTTGCTCCCACCCGCGAATCCGCTATGACACCGACACGTCGGGCTATAGCGCAGTCTGGTAGCGCGTCCGTCTGGGGGACGGGAGGTCGTAGGTTCGAATCCTGCTAGCCCGACCAACTCTGCTCTCCCCCGACCCCAAGCGCGCAAGGCGCTCCCCGGACGCGGGCCGTGTCTGGCGCAGAAGGAAGGCAGCTGATGGGCGCCGATCCCTCCTCTGATTCCTCGGCTACGAATGGCGTGCTGCCATGCCAGCAGATCGAGGATCTGCTGCAGGCCGGTGCGATCCAACCCGACGCGCCCCTGGCAGAGGGGCAGATTCAGCCAGCGAGCCTCGATCTGCGTCTGGGCCGCGTGGCCTATCGGGTGCGGGCCTCTTTTCTGGCAGGCGTCGGGCGCCCGGTCGCGGAGCGGCTCACCGAGTTCGAGATGCACCGGATCGACCTGTCGGACGGGGCCGTTCTGGAAAAGGGTTGCGTCTATGTGATCCCGCTGATGGAGCGGCTGACCTTGCCGGGGCACCTTGCGGCGGTCGCGAATGCGAAATCCTCCACCGGGCGCCTCGATCTTCTGACGCGGGTGATCACCGATGGCGGGGTGGAGTTCGACAGGATCGGGCCGGGCTACACCGGCCCGCTCTATGCCGAGATCTGTCCGCGCTCCTTTTCGGTTCTGGTGCGCCCGGGGATGCGCCTGACGCAGTTGCGCCTGCGCCGCGGCGGCAGCGCGGTTCTGGACGACGCCGCCTTGCGCGAGCTGCACCGGACGGAGGGACTGGTGGATGGCGAGGCACACATCGCCGAGGGCCTGGGCTTTTCGGTGGATCTGCGTCCCCGGGACGGCCTTGCCGGCTGGCGCGCCAAGCCGCACACGGGCGTGATCGATCTGGACCGCATCGGGCATTACGCGGTGGAGGAGTACTGGGAGCCGGTGCGGACCGATCGCGGCCGCATCATCCTCGATCCCGGGGCGTTCTATATTCTGGTCAGCCGCGAAGCGGTGCATATCCCGCCCAGCTTCGCGGCGGAGATGGCCCCCTATGTCGCCATGGTCGGAGAGTTCCGCGTCCACTATGCGGGGTTCTTCGATCCCGGATTCGGGCACGCGGCGGCAGGCGGGGCCGGCGCGCGCGGCGTGTTGGAGGTGCGCTGCCACGAGGCGCCGTTCGTTCTGGAGCACGGGCAGGTGGTCGGGCGGTTGGTCTATGAGCGGATGGCGGCCCCGCCGGACCGTCTCTACGGGGCCGGGATCGCCTCGAACTACCAGGGTCAGGGCCTGAAGCTGTCGAAGCACTTCCGCGCGGGCTGAAGCGCGGTCTGGGCCAGTTGCGCCGGGTTTTGAGTATTTTTGCCAAGATGATGGGACAGGGGGGCGCGCGACCGAGTGGCATTGCGATGGCTTGTGGTCAGGGACGCGCTGCGGGGCAGGCTCAGAGATGGGCGCTGGTTGGCGCGGCTTTCGTCGACGCGCGGGTGCGTTTCGGACCTGCGTGTGTTTGCCGTAGAGCGTCCTTCCTTGGGACCGCTTCGTTGGGTCGAGGCGGGCGTGTGTCAGCCTTTCTTGGCCGGGAGGGGGACGCGGCAGGTGTTTGCCCCCTGGCATCGGCTCTGTCTCTTCGAGGGTCTTTTGCCGGGGCAGTCTTCCCGGTGCAGACGCATCGCCGTCGGCTGGAGAAGGCGGCGGGCTCTCCGCCAACCGCGACCGTGCAATATGTCTGCTCTGGCTATGGCCCCTCCCAAGTCCGCTCCTCCCGGGCGGCCGCGGTACGGGCGTTGGTTTCTGGTGTGGGGAGCGGGTAGCCGCGGCAGCCTTGGCCCGGGAGCCTCAAATGAAGAATTGCGTCGCTGAGGCTTTCGTCTGCGTGGTGTGGTGATCGGGAGAGGGCGCGCTGGAGCGCCTCCGTCTTGCGTCGACTCGGGTCTTTGCGCCGCGCGTTGCGATGCCGCGCATTTCGCAGAGGCCGCGCATCACAGCCAGTCGGACAGACGGAGCGACGCGCTCTCATGACAGAGGCGCGGCTCGTCTCTAGCGCTCGCGGTCCAGTTGGAATGTCAGATGGGCGCGTATGGTGGGCCAGTCCGCGGCGGTGATCGAGTAGACCGCCGTGTCGCGCAGCGTTCCGTTCGGCAGGATCTGATGGGCGCGCAGGATGCCATCGAGGCGGGCGCCGAGCCGCTCGATGGCGCGGCGGCTCTGCTGGTTGAGGACATGGGTTCGAAACTCCACCGCGATGCAGTCGAGCGTCTCGAAGGCATGGCGCAGGAGGAGGAACTTTGCCTCGGTGTTCAGGGCGGTGCGCTGGACAGCGCGGCGCATCCAGGTGCTGCCGATCTCGACCCGGCGGTTCGCAGCATCGATGTTCATGTAGGTGGTCATGCCGACGGCAGCGCCGCTGCGGGGATCGCACAGGGCGAAGGGCTGCATGGAGCCCGCGGCGCGCAGCGCCCGCCGACGCGCGATTTCCTCGGCGATACCCTGCGGTTCCGGGACGCTGGTGTACCACAACAGGTGCAGATCGCCGTCGGCGGCCGCTTCGCTGAGGTCGGGACCGTGCCGCTCCTCCAGCGGCTCGATCCGGACATGGTGCCCTTCCAGGATGACGTCTGCGGGCCAGGGATCGGCCATGTCGGGATCACGCATCGGGGCCGGGCTCGCCCGTCTCGGCCGAAGGGGGCGGCTCGAACAGCTCCGGCTGGCCTTCGTCGTCGGCCTCGTCGAGCGCCGCGCCCGGGGGCGGGCGGTTGTCGAGGAGGCCCGCCGCCCGCAGATCCCGCAGACCGGGCAGGTCGCGCGCGCTCTCCAGACCGAAATGATCGAGGAACCCCTGGGTCACCACATAAGTGACGGGGCGGCCCGGCGTCTCGCGGCGCCGGCCGAAGCGGATCCATTCGAGCTCCAGCAACTGATCGACGGTGCCGCGTGAGACAGACACGCCGCGGATCTCTTCGATCTCGGCGCGAGTCACCGGCTGGTGATAGGCCACGATCGCCAAGGTTTCGATCGCCGCGCGGGACAGCTTGCGCGTCTCGACGGTTTCCTTCTGCATCAGGAACCCAAGGTCGGGTGCGGTCCGGATCGCCCAGGCCTCGCCCACGCGCACAACCTGCACCCCGCGGCCCTCGTAGCGTTTCTGCAGCAGCGGCAGGGCGATGGCGGCATCGCCGCCGTGCGGCATGCGCGCGTTCAACTCGGCGACGGTGACGGGCTCGGCCGAGGCAAAGAGGATCGCTTCGACCATGCGCTCCTGCTCGCCGAGCGGCGGCGCTTCGAAGAGGCTCTCCTCGACACCGGGCCCGCCATCGGCGTCCCGATGCTCGGCGGGCGCGTCCTCAGCCATCGCCGTCCTCGGTGCGGCGCAACTGGATCGGGCCGAACGTGTCCGACTGGCGCAGGTGCACCTTGCCCGCCTTGGCGAGTTCGAGCGAGGCGGCAAAGGTGGCGGCGGTGGCGGAGCGGCGCTTGGCCGGATCGAGATCCCAGTCGGAGGGCAGATAGCTCATCAGGTCCGTCCACTCGCCGGCGTAGCCGATGAGGCCGCGCAGCCGGTCAAGCGCCATTTCCATGGTGTAGACATCCTCGCGGTCCATCACATAGGGGCGGAACTCGTCCTTGGTGCGGATGCGGGCGTAGGCGCGCATCAGGTCCATCAGAGTCGCGGTGTAGCGCACGTTGCGCACGCGCTCGACATGTTCGGGCAGGCCGCGGGGGAAGAAATCGCGCCCCATACGGTCGCGCGCCATGAGCTTGGCGGCCGCCGCGCGCATCGCTTCCAACCGCTCGAGCTGGAAGGCGAGATGGGCGGCCAGATCCTCGCCCGAGGGGCCTTCGTCGGCGGGGTCGGGCGGCAGCAGGAGGCGCGATTTGAGGAATGCAAGCCACGCGGCCATGACCAGATAATCGGCGGCCAGCTCCAGCCGCAACTCCTTGGCCTTCTCCACGAAGCCCAAGTACTGCTCGGCCAGGGCCAGAACGGAGATCTTGCGCAGATCGACCTTTTGCGTCCGTGCGAGCGTTAGGAGCAGATCGAGCGGGCCTTCGTAGCCGTCGACATCGACGACCAGCGCTTCGGCCGCCAGCCGCTCCGCGACGGCATCGCCGCCGCTCAACCCTGTCGCGAAAGGCACCACATCGGCGCCGCGCGTGTCGTCTTCAGCCATCGGCTCCGTTCGCCATCGCCTGCCCCAGCAAGCCATCAAGCTCTGCTTCCAGGGCGGCGATGTCAACGGGGATGGCGGATCTGCGCTGCTGAAAGGCACGCTCCGACCGCCGCCGCGCCTCGGCCGACATCGGCGGCAGGCGGCGGGCGAGCGCTTCCATCTCGTTCAGATCGCCATTGCAGTGCAGAACGATATCGCACCCGGCCTCCAGCGCGGCCGCCCCGCGCGAGACGACGTCGCCCGAGAGGGCCTGCATGGAGATATCGTCGGTCATCAGCAGCCCGTCGAACCCGATATCGCGTCGGATCAGATCGATCATCGTGGGAGAGATCGTCGCCGGTGCGGCCGGGTCGATATCGCGGTAAACGATATGGGCCGACATTCCGAGCGGCAGGTCGGCCAGGGCCCGGAACGCGGCGAAATCCTCGGCCTCCAACTCCGCACGCGGCGTGCCGACATGCGGCAGGTCGAGGTGACTGTCGAGGGTGGCCCGGCCATGGCCCGGGATATGCTTGAGCACCGGCAGGACGCCCCCGTCGAGGAGGCCCTGCGCCACCGCGCGGGCCGCGCCGATCACCGTCACGTGGTCGGTGCCGTAAAGGCGGTTGCGCAGGACGGGATGGGTGTCGGGGCGCGCCAGATCGGCGAGCGGTGCGCAATTCACGTCGATCCCGACCGCGCGCAACTCCTCTGCGATGAGCCGGTAGCGCAGCTTCATGGCCCGCGCCGCAGCTCCGGGATCGGCCAGCGCCTGCATCTGGTCGAGCGGCGGTTGCCATTGCCGCCAATGCGGCGGCCCCATGCGCTGGACGCGCCCGCCTTCCTGGTCGATCAGAACCGGCGCCTCCCGTCCGGCCGCGTCTCTCAGATCGGCGGTCAGTTGGATCAACTGGCCCGGCGTCTCGACGTTGCGGGCAAAGAGGATGAAGCCCCAGGGCTGTGCGTCCGCGATCAGCGCGCGTTCCGGCCCGGTCAGCGCCGGGCCGGAGACGCCGAACGTGCAGGGCAGCGTCATCTGGGGCGACCGGCGCCGGTCATCGCGCCACCACGGGGATGCAGTCGGTGCGTTCGGCCACCAGCGCGGAGCAGAAGCGGCGCGCGTCCGACAGATCGGTGAACCCTTGCACGCGCAGCCGCCAGAAGCTCCGCCCGCCAGCCTCCGCTTGCTGCACCACGCGGGACTTGTCCTCCATCAGCGGGGCGAAGCGCCCGGTGATCTCCGTCCAGGCGGCGCGCGCCTCGTCGACGCTGTCGAAGGCGCCAAGCTGCACCAGTCGCGTGCCTGCTTCGACCGGGGCCAGATCGGCATCGGGGTTCGGCAGGTCGATCGTGGCGCTCGCGCTTGCATAGGTCGCCGCATCCTGCGTGCCGTCGGACGCCGCCGCGCGGTCCGGCCGGGAGGCGGGGCGCGGCGAGCGGGCGACGCCGGGCTCGGTCTGGGGAACCGGGCCGCTGGCCACCGCCGGCGCGGCGCCCGCCTCGTCTTCCGGGCCTGTCGCGGCGGAGGGGTCCGCCTCCGCGGTGGTCCCGCCGATCAGCGGGGCCAGTTCCGCGTTGAGCGCGCGGGCCAGGGCGTCGGCGTCGGACACAGGCGCAGCCTCCGGCGCGGAGGGTGCAGGCGCCGCGTCGCGGGGGGCCGCCCCCGCCGGAGCCGTCAGGCTCGCTTCGATCAAAGGGGTGGCGTTGGCCAACGGGCGCGCCGGCTCCGGTGCATTGGCCGCCGGAGCCTCGGCGGGCGGCACCGCTCCAGGCACGACGGAGGGCACTGCGGAAGGCGCGGCCGTCTCTGCAGCCGCCTCCCGCGGCTGCGGCGCCAGGGCCGGCGTCGGCACGTCTTCCTGCGCGAGCGGCACGGAGGAGGGCGCAAGGCGGACGGTATCGGCCAGGTTCTGCTCCGGCGCCCCCGCCTTCACCGCGTTCACTGCAAGCCCTTTGTGTTCCGAGATCTGGCCGCCGGGCTGCTCGGGCCGTTCCCGCATCGGCCCTTCCAGCGCTTGCACCACGGGCACGCCGGTGACATCGCGCATCACCTGCCCGTAGCCCCACACCCCGACCCAGACCATCAGCACGATCGAGCCCAGCGCCCCGGCCCCGTGGACGATGCTGCGGAACGCGCCGCCCCCGGCGCCGCCGGTGGCATACTCGCTGTCGTCGGCCCCGTCATAGGCGCCCATAAATCGGGCCTCTTCCGCGAGCGGGTCTGCCCCGTTCTGCGGAGGGTATCCGTGGCCCGCATCTGCGGGCGCCATGCCTTGCTGCGAAGACGGCGCCGCATCGCGGGCACCGTAGCCGGTGGAATAGCTCATGCTCTGCCTCATTTGCCTGCCGCGCCACCCCTCGAACCGGGGGCTTTTTGCGCGCGGGATCGCCTGTCTTGCCCGGCGTGGGATGTCTAGCGCATCTCTTCCACCGGTGTGACCCCAAGGATACCGAGCGCAGAGGCGATCACAATGCCCGCGGCACGCGCCTGG
Source organism: Pseudomonadota bacterium (assembly GCA_038757905.1). GTDB lineage: Bacteria > Pseudomonadota > Alphaproteobacteria > Rhodobacterales > Rhodobacteraceae > HLUCCA09. Next base: position 15,729 of record JBCDGG010000067.1, read on the forward strand.
GCGATTTTCGCCTGCGATGTGGCCACATCGCCCTCCTGCAGAAAGCGCAGCTCCGGCGTGTCGTTGCCGCGGTTCCACAAGGCATGAAACTCTGCCGCCAGATCGTAGAGGTAGAACGCGATGCGATGCGGCTCTCCGGTGCGGGCCGCAATCTCCACCAGCCGCGGCCATTCGGCCAGCTTCGCCGCAAGCGCAATCTCGGCCGGATCGGCGTTGCGCGACAGATCGGCCTGCTGCAGCGCCGCGTCGGAGACGTCGATCCCCGCCGCGCGCGCCTTGCGCAGAAGCGAGTGGACCCGGGCATGGGCATACTGGACGTAGAACACCGGGTTGTCCTTCGTCTGTTCGAGGACCGCATCGAAGTCGAAATCGAGCGGGGCGTCGGATTTCCGCGTCAGCATCACGAACCGGGTCACGTCCGGCCCCACCTGGTCGACCACATCGGCCAGCGTCACGAAGGTGCCCGCGCGTTTGGACATCTTGAAGGGCGCGCCGCCCTTGAACAGCCGGACAAGCTGCGTCAGGCGGATCTCCAGCGGCACGGTGCCGTCCGAAAAGGCCGACACCGCCGCCTTCATCCGCTTGACATACCCGCCGTGATCGGCGCCGAAGACATCGACCAGCAGGTCGTAGCCGCGCGCCACCTTGTCGTAATGGTAGGCGATATCTGGGGCGAAATAGGTCCAGCTGCCGTCGGATTTCTTGATCGGCCGGTCCACGTCGTCGCCATGGGCGGTGGAGCGGAAGAGCGTCTGCTCCCGCGGCTCCCAATCCTCCGGCGTCTTGCCCTTGGGCGGCTCGAGAACGCCCTCGTAGATCAGTCCGCGCGCGGCGAGGCTGTCCAGCGCGGCTTCGATCTTGCCCGTTCCATAGAGCGACTTCTCCGAAAAGAAGTGGTCCATCTCGACACCGAGCCGCTTCAGATCCGACCGGATCAGAGCGAGCATCGCATCGGTGGCAAAACTCCGCACGTCTTCAAGCCAGACGTCCTCGCCCTGCCCCAGATAGGCGTCGCCCACCTTGTCCTTCAGCGCCGCGCCCACCGGGATCAGGTAGTCGCCGGGATAGGTCCCGTCCGGAAACGCGACGTCCTGACCATGCGCTTCGAGATACCGCAGATAGACGGACCGGGCGAGCGTATCCACCTGCCCCCCGCCATCGTTGATGTAATACTCCCGGGTGACGTCGTAGCCCGCAAAGTCCAGAAGCGATGCCAGCGCATCGCCCACGACCGCGCCCCGCGTATGGCCCACATGGAGCGGCCCGGTCGGGTTGGCCGAGACATATTCGACATTCACGCGCTTGCCCGCCCCGATGCTCGACCGGCCGTAGCCCTGCCCCGCCGTCAGGATCTCCTGCAGAACGCCCGTCCACGCCGACAACGCCAGCCGCAGGTTCAAGAACCCAGGACCCGCCACATCAGCCGTGTCGATCCTGGCGTCGCGGACGAGATGCACGCTGAGCGCCTCGGCGATCTCACGCGGCTTTTTGCCCGCGGGCTTTGCCAGAACCATGGCGGCATTGGTGGCCATGTCGCCATGGGCGGCATCCCGGGGCGGCTCGACGGTCACGTTGGACAGATCGAGGCCCTCCGGCAGATCGCCCGCGCGCATCATCTCGCCCAGCGTGTCGATGACGAGGGTGCGGATATCGGCATAGAGGTTCATGGCGCGCGCCTGCTGACAGTAAGGGAAGGAAGCGCGCGCGGGTCTATCACCCCCGCCGCCCCCGTCAACCGCCGTCCCACCGCCCATCCCGATCAAACCCGTCCCGCCTAAGCGCGTCAGCTTCCGCCACGCCCCTGCCCACCCGGCCCGCCGCCGCCCTGACACGCACCGCCCCCGGCATTTGCCCGCGCCCCGCTTCACATTGCTTCAAATATCCCGGGGGAGACGCCGCAGGCGGCGGGGACAGCGCCCCCAGGCAACGGTCCCCCCGCAGACGAGACGTTCGGTCTGCCCCAGCGCAGCACACCACCGATCGGGCCACGGAGTGCGACGCCTAGGCTGCCCGGCTCAGTCCGGCCCGCCGCTGCACAGACGGGCATGCTCCTGCAGCGCGAAACGGTCGGTCATCCCGGCGATGTAATCGGCAACCAGCCGGGCCAGCGCCGTCGGCCCCGTGACCGCCGCCACGTCGCTCTGCCAGGCTGCCGGCAGCAGGTCCGGCGCGCGCATGTAGAGCGGGAAGAGGTCGTCGATCACCCGGGTCACCTCGGCGCGCACCGTCATCACGCGCGGCGCCCGGTACATCCGCGCAAAGAGAAACCCGCGGATCTCGTCGACCTCGGCCTTAAACCTCTCGGAAAAGCGGACGACCGGTCGCCCGAGATGGCGAATGTCGGCGACGGTTGCGGGCCGCGACGCGTCGAGCTCCGCGCGGGTGGTGTCGATCACATCCCCGACCATCGCGCCGAACACCCGCCGCAGGGCTTCGTGGCGGCGGCGCTTCGGGTCGAGCCCGGGCCAGCGCGCGTCGACCTCGGCGAAGGCCGGCGCAAGGATCGGCAGTTCGGCGATCTCGGCGTCGGTGAACAGGCCCGCCCGGAGCCCGTCATGCAGATCGTGATTGTTGTAGGCGATGTCGTCGGCGATGGCGGCCACCTGGGCCTCAGCCGAGGCATGGGTGGACAAGTCCAGCGGATCGACGGCGTCGTAATCGGCCAGGCCATAGGGCAAGGGCCCCGCCACGGGCCCGTTGTGCTTTGCGATCCCCTCCAGCGTCTCCCAGGTCAGGTTCAGGCCATCGAAAGCGGCATAGTGGCGTTCCAGCTTCGTCACGATACGCACGGTCTGGGCGTTGTGATCGAACCCGCCATGCGGGGCCATCAGCGCGTCGAGCGCATCCTCGCCGGTATGTCCGAACGGCGTGTGCCCCAGATCGTGCGCCAGGGCCACGGCCTCGGTCAGCTCCTGGCTGAGGGCCAGCGCCCCGGCGATGGTGCGGGCGACCTGGGCAACCTCGATCGAATGGGTCAGCCGCGTGCGGTAGTAATCGCCCTCATGCTCCACGAAAACCTGCGTCTTGTGCTTGAGCCGCCGGAAGGCGGAGGAATGGATGATACGGTCGCGATCGCGCTGAAACGGCGAGCGGAACGCGCTCTCTTCCTCCACCACGCGGCGGCCCCGCGTTGCCGTGGGATGGCAGGCATAGGGGGCCAGGGGCGCGGGCGCGGACACGGGCGGCGGCGGTTCGGGGGAAGATGCGGATGCCATGGCGCTCCTGACCAGCAGCGGGTTCGCGCCGGCATAACGCAGCCACGGGGAGATTGCGACGCGGGATCGCGCCCAAGCCGCCTGCGGGTCGTCTCCGGCGGCGCCGCTCCCCACGCCCTGCCCGGCTCACCCGAGCGCCGCGCGATCCCCGGTCGCGGGCGCCGGTGCCCCGCCTGTCCGCGCCCCACAAGGCAGCGGCAAGGCCATCCGTCTCGGCCGTCGCCTGCCTTCAGAAGCCCGGATCGGCCTGCTGCAAAGACACCTCTTGCACGCCTGCCGGGGCACGCCGCGCCGGTGTCACGTGGAGGTCCGGGGCGCCGCGTCTCGACAGGCGGATCGGCCTGTTCAGAAAAAGCCGTGCGCCTTCGCAAAGCGGGACCCCAGAAGCAGCAGCATTAGCCCCTTCGAGCAGGATGCCGCGGGTTCGACACGGCGCGATGGTTGCCGCTATGGGATTTGTTACCTATTTTGGCGGTGACAGCCTGGAGAGACGCCGATGACGTTGACGCTGACCATGCCCCCGAAGGTGACCGACCGTGCCTACGCGCGGCTGGCCGAGATCGATGCCGCCCCGAAGGCGCTGCGCATCGCGGTGAAAGGCGGCGGGTGCTCGGGGTTCGAATACGAGATCGACCTGGATGCCCCGGCCGACGGCGACCTTGTCCTCGAAAAAGACGGCCAGATCGTGGTGGTCGACGAAGTATCGCTGCCGTTTCTGGAGAACGCGACCATCGACTTCTCGGAGGAGTTGATCGGCGCGCGGTTCGTCATCGAGAACCCGAACGCCACCTCCTCCTGCGGCTGCGGAACGTCGTTCTCGATCTAACGCAGCCTCTCGCCCGCGCAGCCCGTCGCACCCAGCGCCACGGAGGGTCCCAAGCCCCGCCACCCGTTCCGCCTAGCGATGCGCTTCGACGAGCGCATCCGCAAGGCGCCCCTGCAGCACCACCGGACGGCCGCCGACGAAGGTGCCGAGAATCCGCCGTGCATCCGGATCGAACACGATCAGGTCCGCACGCAGGCCCGGCTCGATCCGGCCGCGATCCGTCAGCCCCATGATGCGCGCCGGCGCGGCCGAGACGAGGCCCCACGCCACCGGCAGCGACAGGCGCCCCCGGTCCACCAGGGCAAAGGCCGCCTCCGACAGCGCCGGGTAGTGATAGTCCGAGGCCAGCGCGTCCACGAGGCCGCTGGTGACCAGCGCCTCTGCGGACATACCGCCCCTCTTGTGGCTGCCGCCGCGCACGATGTTGGGCGCCCCCATGATCACCGGTTCTTTGCGCGCCCGCGCGGCCTCGGCCGCAGGACGCGTCACGGGAAACTCCGCGATGGCCAGCCCCATATCTCCCCAAAGCAAACGGGCGTCGCGGTCGACATCGTCATGGGCGCCCAGCCTCACGCCCTCTGCCCGCAGCTTCCTTGCCAGCGCATCGACGGCGGGCGGCACTTCGTGCGCCCGGTCCGAAAGCGAGCGCATCAGCGCGAGATGGGCCTCGGGCGCCCGCCCCGCCTTGGCCGCGCTGCCCGAAAGGCGGGGCGGCGTGCGCCCCTCCGCCAAACGGTCATGGGGGATGTGATCGTTGAAGACAACGTAATCGATCCCTTCCGCCCGCACGAAGGCCGCCACCGCGTCCAGATCGTCGATCATCGTGCGTTCGAGCCGCAATTGCAGACGCATATCCACCCGCAGGGCGAGCTTGACATCGCGCAGGGCGGCGGCGAGGCGCCGCGCAAACTCTGGCGCGCGCATGCCCCCTTCCCACGACCAGAACTGCGCGAGCCAGGCCGTCGTGATGCCCGCCGCGGCGAGATCGGTTTCGACCGCGAGCAGACCGCGCGACAGGTTGGTGATCACGCCGCGGCGCGGGGCCAGCGCGCGTTCGAATGCATCGCCATGCAGATCGATAATGCCAGGCAACAGCCACAGCCCGTCGACGGCGAGCGACCGGCCCGCCTCCGCTTCCGGGGCAGCGAAGCGTCCGCCGGAGATGACCAGGTCCTGCGTCTGCAACCGTTGCGGCCCCAGAACGCGGCCGCCGGTCAGCCGGAGGGAGGGTTGGTCCATGTCGTCTATCCCGAGAAATCGATGTGTCTTAGGAGGGTGATACGCGGCACGGGCACGAACGAAAACCGCGGAAACGGCGGTTGGCCCATGCCGGGCGCGCGTCGGCCGGTTGCGCGCCCGCCCCGCACGGGCCAAGAAGGACACGATGGCGGGGAGGGCAGGATGCGGATCGCGACATTCAACATCAATGGAATCAAGGCGCGGGCGACGGCGCTTTGCGATTGGCTGGACGAAGCCCAACCCGATGTCGCGCTCCTGCAGGAGCTGAAATCCGTCGACGAGGGCGTGCCGGTCGCGCTGTTCGAGGACCGCGGCTACAACGTGGCGACCCACGGACAGAAGAGCTTCAACGGCGTCGCGATCCTGTCGAAACTGCCGCTGGAGGACGTGACGCGCGGCCTGCCGGGCGACGCCAGCGACGAACAGGCGCGCTGGATCGAGGCGACCGTGGTCGGAGAGCACACGGCGCTGCGCCTCTGCGGGCTCTACCTGCCCAACGGCAACCCCGCGCCTGGCCCGAAATACGACTACAAACTGGCTTGGATGGCGCGGCTGAAGGCGCGGGCGCAGGCGCTGCTCGATGAGGAGGTGCCCGCCGTGATGGCGGGCGATTACAACGTGATCCCACAGGACGAAGATGCCGCGCATCCGGAGAACTGGCGCACGGATGCGCTGGCCCTGCCGACGACGCGGCGCGCGTTCCGCGAGATCGTCAATCTGGGGTTCACGGAAGCGTTCCGCACCCGGCATCCGGAGCCCGGTCAGTACAGTTTCTGGGATTATCAGCGCGGGGCATGGGATCGAAACGACGGGATCCGCATCGACCATCTGCTGCTGACGCCCCAGGCCGCGGATCTTTTGCAGGACACCGGCATCGACAAGGAGATCCGGGGCCGCGAGAAACCGTCGGACCACGTGCCGGTCTGGGTCGATCTGGCGGCGTAGCCGGCCTTACTCTCGCCTCTTTCCCTTGCGAAACCGCTCCCAAGCAGCAGGAAGGGCATGCCATGTCTACGGTTCTTTGGGCGCACCATCTGGCCGGTCAGGCCTGCCTGAGCGACGAGACCGATCTCCCGGCGCTCTACCGCGATCTCGACCGGCTGGATCGGATCTGCGTGTCGCTGGCGGTGACGCCGCTGTCGGAGATGGTCGATCACACAGATGCGCAGGTCAACATGGATGCGCTGGACCTGCCTGCAGAGATGCCGAGCACCACCGAACTGATGGTGCGGGACGGCAGATGGATCGGGTCGGACGCCGCGATCGACACCCTGGAGCGGCTGCACCGCCATCTGACGGAGGCCGCGCCCCGGATCGGCATGATGCGCGACCGGCGCCCGCAGATCTTGGCGGAATTGGAGGGAAGCCTGCGCTTTGCGCGCACGCATCGGGCGGGTGGCACGAAGTTCAACTTCACCGTGGTGATGTAGGCCTGCGCACAGCCCGGTTTACGGGGTCGGGTCCAGCCCCAGCTTGAGGCGCAGAAACCCGAGCGCCTGGCCAAGACCGTCGGGCGAGATCCCGTGCCCGGTGCCCTCCATTGTATGGGCGTAGGTCTCGAACCCTGCGCCGCTCAAGGCGCCAGCGGCCTCGTCCATGCTGGAATAGGGCACGACCTCGTCGGCGTTGCCGTGCAGAAGCAGAACCGGCGGTTTGGACAGCACCTCGTCTGCAAGGCGTTCAGGCAGCATCAGCCGCCCGGAGAACGCGGCGATGGCGGCAACCGGCGCCGGCCGGCGCGGCGCCACGTGCAAGCTCATCATCGTGCCCTGCGAAAAGCCGACGAGGGCCAGACGCTCAGGGCCGAGGCCCTCCTCGGCCAGCAGCTCGCTCAGAAACGCATCGAGATCGGCGGCCGCACGCATCAGCCCGTCGATGGCGGCCGTCTCGGGTGAGCCGTCGATCCAGGGGATTGGGAACCACTGCCGGCCCATGGGCGCCGCGGCGCAGGGCTCCGGCGCATCGGGCGCGAAGAACGCGGTGTCGGGCAGATGCGGCCCGAGAGGATCGGCAAGGCCCAAGAGATCCGACCCGTCGGCCCCGTATCCGTGGAGGAACACGACAAGTTGCCGGGCGTCGCCCTTTGCGGCCCCCCGGCGGGCTGTGGTGAGAGGTCGGGTCATGGAGGGTCCTTCGATGATGGTGTCCGCGTGCGGGCGCCGCGTCGGGCCGCGGATGGCCCCTCCTTAGCGTGGCACGGCCCGGGCCCGCCAGCCCGCCCATGCACGTGTGCCCAAGATCTGCTGAAAGGGCGCACAGCCGGTGCTCCGCCGGGAGGGTGGAGAAGAGCCCGGTGCCTTTGAGCGGGGGCGCGAAGAGGCCGCAACGCCCAAGCGCCTCGGGGCCGCTGGACGAGGCGGAGCTTGGAGGTGGACCTTCTGGAACGAGGCACAGGTGGCGAGCCCCGTCCGGCGGACGCGTCAGTTGCCCTTCAGCCACAATCGTGCACCCTTTGCCCAAGCAAGAGCGGCCCGCACGCAACCGCCTAGCCGATCCCTTCGCGGTCTTTCTCCACATGGAAATACGCCCAGAGCAGACGGGCGGCCACCGCGCGCCAGGGCGACCAGGCCGCGGCCATCTCGCGCAGTGCGCGTTCCCGGGGCCGCTCCGGCAGATCGAACAGCAGGCGCGCGGCCTCCTGCAAGGCAAGATCGCCGGGCGCGAACGTGTCGGCCCGGGCGAGCGAGAACATGGCATAGATCTCGGCCGTCCATCGCCCGATGCCGGGGATCTCGGTGAGGATCTCGACCACTTCATCCTCGGGCGCCCCCCGCAGGGCGGGATAGTCGATCCGCGCCTCCGCGAGGGCACGGGCATAGCGCATCTTCTGGCGGGAAAGGCCGCAGGCCCGCAGGGCATCGTCGGACGCGGCCGCAACGGCCGCATCCGCGGTGAGCCCGGCCTCGTCCAGCCGGTTCCAGATGGCGCGGGCCGAGGCCACGGAAACCTGCTGGCTCACAATGGCGCTCAGAAGGGAGGCAAACCCGTCATCGCGCAGGCGCAGCGGCGGGGGCCCTGTCCGCTCAAGTGCCGCGGCAAAGCGCGGCTCGGCCACCGTAAGCCATGCAGTGCCCTCTTCGATGCAGGCCGCCCCGCGGATCAATCGGCCGGTTGCGAGAGATTCTTGCATTCGCTCTAGTTGTCCTTTCGCGCCGGGCTGGAGTTGTGATACACCCTAGACGTTTCCGCAGGGGACGACAGATGGCGTTCGATACGCTCCCCTCGGGCGTCAGGCTTCTGCCCGAGGTGATCACGGCAGACCAGGAAGCCATGCTTGTGCGTGCCGTAGATTCCGGCGCCTGGGAAGACTATGCCAAAACGCATGGGTATCGCTCGCAGCAATTCGGCTGGTGGCGCCCGCAGTTGCTGTCGCAATCGGGCCAGAGCGACCGGTTTATCGGGGCCCTTCCCGATTGGGCGGCGCCCCTTGTCAGCCGTCTGCATGTGCTCGCACCGTTCGACCGGGCGCCCGACCATCTGGTGGTGCGCGAACTGACGCCCGGCGCCACGCCGCATCTGCGCAAAGGCGAGGGGCGGACGGTGGCGACGCTGGCCCTGCTCTCCGATCTGCCGGTGCTGTTCCGGAAACGGGAGGGGACCGGGACATGGCACCTGACCCAGGCCCGGCGGAGCCTGCTCGTGCTGACCGAGCGTTTCGACCGGGGATGGGACCGGACCATCCTGCCCACGGGGCTGCCCGGGCCCGAGGATCTGCCGACAGCGGGCGGGCCCGAGGGGCAGCCGCAACCGGAAGACCCGCAACGCTTGCTGACGCTGACCTTCCGGCGCGTCACCGACGAGTAGCGTCCAAGGCGCAAACCCCGCACATCGACCAGCGACAGCGCCCATGGACGGCGCGGTGGACCTGTGCGCGGCGATCACTGCGCAGACTGCAGGGACAGGCACCGCCTGCCACGGCCATGCGCGACACGTCGGCTCCTTGTACCCGTCGAGAGCGGCAGGGTAGATGGACGCATGTCGGTTCCCGATCTCTCCATCGCCCCCGAGTCCGGCGCCTCTCAGGCCCGCGCGCGGCGCAATGTGGCGGTTCTGGTGGCGGCCCAGGCCGTGCTGGGCGCACAGATGCCCATGGTGTTTACGGTCGGCGGCCTCGCGGGGACGATGCTGACGCCGATCCCCTGCCTGGCAACATTGCCGATCACGATGGTGGTGCTGGGCTCGTTCACCACGGCGCCGTGGCTCTCGACCCTGATGCAGCGCACAGGGCGCGTGCCCGGCTTCATCCTCGGGGCGCTGGGCGGGGCGGCCGGTGCCGCGATCTGCGCCTACGCTCTGTGGATCGGCAACTTCATGCTGTTTCTCGTCGGCAGTTACCTGACCGGCATATATATGTCCGCGCAGGGGTTCTACCGCTTTGCCGCGGCCGACACCGCATCCGAAAGCTTCCGGCCGAAGGCCATCAGCTACGTCATGGCGGGCGGGCTCGTCTCCGCCCTGATCGGCCCGCCCCTAGGAACAAACGCCGCGGATGCGTTCGTTGTGCCGTTCGTGGGCAGCTATCTGGCCATCGTCGTGCTGAACGCCGTGGGGCTTTTCCTGTTCTTTCTTCTCGATATCCCGAAGCCGGAGCCTGTGCCCGCCGGGGCCCCGCGCGGGCGCAGCCGGCGGGAGCTTCTGCGGGAGCCGGCGATTCTGGTGGCGATGATCTGTGCCATGGTGGCCTATGCGCTGATGAACCTGGTGATGACATCGGCGCCCCTAGCCGTGGTGGGCTGCGGCTTTTCGACTGATGCCGCGGGCTACGTCGTCAGCGCGCATGTCCTGGCGATGTTCGCCCCGTCTTTCGTGACGGGCCATCTCATCAACCGTTTCGGGGCGCAGCGCATCGTGTGGAGCGGGCTTGCGATCCTTGCCGGTGCGGGGCTGGTGGCGTTGCACGATGTCGCCCTGGAGAACTTCTTTGCCGCTCTCATCCTGCTGGGGATCGGCTGGAACTTCGCCTTCATCGGGGCGACGACCATGCTCTCTGCGGCCCACACGCCGGAGGAGCGCGGGGCCGCTCAGGGCATGAACGATGCCGTCGTCTTCGGCTGTGTCACCCTGGCCTCGGTGGCCTCCGGCGGGTTGATGAACTGCTCAGGCGGTGACGCCGTTGCCGGCTGGACGGCCGTGAACCTGGCGATGCTGCCGTTCCTGGTGCTGGCCGGTGGCGCGTTGATCTGGCTGACGCTGCGCCCGCAGACGGCCTGAGCACGGCCGGGCAAGGGCGCGCGGCCCGACGCGCCCAGTGCAAGGGACCAGCTCTGTTTCCCAGCGGCACAACGCGCGTGAATTAGGCAAAGGAATCAGCGGGCAACGATCGGGAGCCCCGGCCCGTCCCTCCTGCGACAATCTGTCATGCAATCGGCGCGACGGTAACCAATCCTCAACGACCCGACCCTACCAACAATCCCGTTGCAGCCGGGGGTCGCATGTCACACATCACGCCAGAGCCACCCGTTGCGCGGATGCGCGACGCGATGGAGTGCATCTGTCAGCCCATGTTCCTGATAGCGGTCGATCGCCAGCAGGAGATGCGATTCGTCGGGTTGAATGCCGAAGCCGAACACCAGACCGGACTGCGCAATGCCGATATGGCGGGGCGCACCCCGCATGAGGCGCTGCCGGTGCGTATGGCCGACACGCTGCTGGCCAACTACATCCGATGTCTGACCTCGGCGGCCAGCTATGCCTATGAAGAAGTGCTGGAGCTTCCCCGCGGCGTCCGCCATGCCCGGACTACGCTGTCGCCAATCTTCTCGGACGGGGCCGGCCTGCCGCGCCGGGTGGTGGGGATCGTCGGCGTCTCCACGGACATCACGGACCACAAGCACGACCTGCGCCACCTGACCGCGGCCAAGGCCCATCTGCGCCGCCAATGCGAGGATGTGGCGACCGCGGCCACCGCGATGGCCCAGCGGATGCGCGGCCCACTTTCCCTGATCCTATCGC
>JBCDGG010000068.1:0-26954 GCA_038757905.1 Pseudomonadota bacterium
AGTTGCGGATCGAGGAAGCGGAGCGCATGGGCTGCACGACGCTCTATGCCGACACGGTCAAGGGCAACCGGGCCATGTTGTCGATGTACGAACGGATGGGGTTCTCCTACATCCCGCGCTACCCCGAAAACGCGAACCCGCCCGAATGGTCAGACGTTCTAGTATATCTTCAACTTCAATTTTCAACATCCTGATACACAATGAAAAAGCCGCGCCAAGCGGCGCGGCTTTTGTTCGTTTGCGAAAGGCGGCCAAAGGCCCCGGAGAAAGGTGCCTCAGCGCTTGGAGAACTGGAAGCTCCGGCGGGCCTTGCGGCGGCCGAACTTCTTGCGCTCCACCACACGGCTGTCGCGGGTAAGGAACCCGGCGGCCTTGAGCGGCGCGCGCAGGGTCGGATCGTAGAGCTGCAGCGCCTTGGAGATGCCGTGCTTGACCGCGCCGGCCTGGCCCGACAGGCCGCCGCCCTTGACCGTGGCATGCACGTCGAACTGATCCTCGACCCCGGCCACCTGGAACGGCTGACGCAGGATCAACTGCTGCACGGGACGGGCGAAGTAGACGGCCATTTCCTTGCCGTTGACCACCACCTTGCCGGAGCCGGGGCGGATCCAGACGCGGGCGACCGCATCCTTCCGCTTGCCGGTGGCGTAGGAGCGACCCAGCTCGTCGCGCACAGGCTCGCGCGGCGTTTCGTCTTCGACGATCACGCCGGGCTCAACGCCGCCGGCCACTTCGTTCAGCTCTGACAGAGACTTGATTTCTTCGGCCATGCTCATGCGCTCCGGGTGTTCTTCTTGTTCATCGACTTGACGTCGAGAACTTCGGGCTGCTGTGCCTCATGCGGGTGCTCGGTGCCGGCATAGACGCGCAGATTGGTCATCTGCTGGCGGCTCAGGCGGTTGCCCGGCAGCATGCGCTTGACGGCCTGCATAACGACGCGCTCGGGATACTTGCCTTCCAGGATCTGTCCCGTGGTGCGGGACTTGATCCCGCCCGGGTAGCCCGTGTGCCAGTAATTCGGCTTGTCGCGCTTCTTGCCCGTGATCTGCACCTTCTCGGCGTTGATCACGATCACATTGTCGCCCATGTCCATGGACGGGGTATAGGTGGCCTTGTGCTTGCCGCGCAGGCGCATGGCGACGATGGAGGCAAGACGGCCCAGAACGACACCCTCGGCGTCGATCACGATCCACTTCTTGTCCACGTCCGCCGGGGTAGCGGAAAAGGTCTTCATGGCGTTCCCGTAGAGTTGGGGCACGGACATCTGCATCCGCGCCGAAATCTGGATCACGCTCTTCTAAGGATTTCGCGGATCACGTCAAGCGCCATAGTTGCGAATTATTGCATGCCAATCAATGTGTTATGATATAGGTATTAAAATACCTCACGTCAAGGCTTTGATCTTGGCCCCGAACGCTTGCCCCACCCGCTAGCGCTTGGGAGGAATGGAGTAGGTCAGGCTGGCCCGTGCAACGGCGCCGTCCAGCCCGTCTGCATGGATCAGGGCGTCGCCCACGGCCAGAACGCGGCCGAGCTTCAGCAAACGGGCAGTACAGACAAGGCGGGCGCCCGAAGGCGGTTTGCGCATGAAATCGATCGAGCAATTGGTCGTAACCGTCAGCGCCTCCGGCCCGATCCGCGACAGGATCGCCAGATAGAAGCCGACATCCGCCAAGGCAAAGAGCGTGGGGCCCGAGACCGTGCCGCCCGGGCGCAGATGCGCAGCGTCCGTCGCCTGGGCGACGCGCACGCCGTCCCCCGTCACCTCCAGCACCGAATAGAGCCCGGCCGCCTGCGGAAACTCGTCCTGCAGAAACGCCTCCAGATCGGCACCGGTCATCGCTGCGTCCATCCCTGTCCCTCCCCTTTCGGTTGCGGCATAGAGGACGCAAACCAGCACGGAGGGCAAGATGGCTGACGACGTTCTCATCCGCGACGACAGGGGGCATGTAGCGGAGCTGACGCTGAACCGCCCCAACGCCCTCAACGCGCTTTCGGACGATCTGCTGGACGCCCTCTCGGCGATGCTCGACGAAACCGCCGATACGCCCGGCATCCGGGTGGTGGTGCTCCGCGGCGCGGGCAAGGCGTTCTGTGCCGGGCATGACCTGCGCGAGATGCAGGCCGGGCGTCAGGCGGAAGACGGCGGCAGGGCCTATTTCGCGGATCTCTTCCGCCGGTGCGGTGCGCTGATGCAGAAGATCCGCGCCCTGCCCCTACCTGTCATTGCCGAGGTGCACGGCATTGCCACGGCCGCCGGCTGCCAGCTTGTGGCCTCCTGCGATATGGCGGTCGCGGCGGAGGGGACGCGCTTCGGCGTGAACGGCGTCAATATCGGGCTCTTCTGCTCCACACCCATGGTCGCCCTTTCGCGCAATGTCGGTCCGAAAAAGACCTTTGAAATGCTGGTGACAGGGGGCTTCGTCGAGGGGGCGGAGGCGGTGTCCCTCGGCCTCGTCAACCGCACCGTCCCGCCCGAAGACCTCGGTGGGGAGGTGGCCGCGCTCGCCGATACGGTCGCCTCGAAACTGTCCGGCGCGGTCAAGATCGGCAAGCGCGCCTTCTATGAGCAGCTCGAAATGCCGCTGGCCGACGCCTACGCCCACACCGCCGATGTGATGGTGGAGAACATGCTGTGGCGCGACACAGACGAGGGCATCCAGGCCTTTCTGGAGAAACGCAGCCCGAACTGGCCCGGCTAAACTCTCGTCGAATGTCATAGGCGGGCCATGCGTCTGCCATATTCCTCGGCGACACCGATTGGGCTCTGTCACCTGTTGAAGTTGTGCCCATGTTCTGTTGCCCAGTCTCCCGCCGCCCGGTCCGGCTGTTTGTCTTCGCGGCTGCTGCCACCCTCTTGGCGCCCGCAGCGCAAGCCAACACCCTGCTGCCCACCTTCATGTCCGTCGACGTGCCCATCGGCACGCAAGGCGCCATCGCCCCGCAGACAGGGCTTGTCCTCGATCAGAGCACACCGCTCACCTTCACCGACGACGTGTACCTCAACACGCTGCGCTTCGGCTCCACGAGCTTTTCCGGCAGCAGCGCGTTCACCGTCGGCACGCATGTCGAGGTGCTGTCCAATCGCGGGCAGGTCAATGTGGAATGGGGCGACGACGACGGCCGCTCCACCTTCGCCGATCCCGGCGATGGCGATCCCAACCCGATGGCCGCGATCGGCCAGCCGGATTCGCAGAAGGAAACGACCGACCCCGCCATCCAGGATGCCGGGCTGCTGCGCGTCTTCAACACCCTGTCGCTGACCGAGATGACCGATGGCGAAGGCGGCGCCGCGCACAGCTTCAAGGTGCGCTTCAGCGAGAGCATCGCCGACAACGACGCCGGCGTCGACGACACGCCCGAGATCGTGATCTTCGAGAGGGGCCGGAACGACCGGTTCGAGATTTCGCTGATCATAGGCGGCACCTTCGCCGCCCCGATCCTCAGCGATCCGCTGCAGGTGAACAGCGCCAGCTTCGCACGGATGGGCATCCGCACGAACACGACCGAGATCGGCAGCGCCCAGGATCTCGGCATCGGCGGGTTCGACCTGAACGAATGGGGTATTGCCGACGGGCAATCGGTGTTCGGCTTTGTCTACAGCGGCACCGGGGCGGACCTGTCGGGAATCTTCGCCAGCCGGGAGGTGAGCAATCTGGTTCCGCCGATCTCGCCCGTCCCCCTGCCCGCCGGGGCTTGGTTCCTGCTCGCGGGGTTGAGCGCCTTTGCCTGGATGCGGCGGCGCGCAGCCTGACGCGCCACCGGCCGCCCCAACGACACCTGTTTTCCGACATTCGGCGTCGCTTTGCGGCTTGCCGAACCGGCGTCTCCCCTCTTTGCTGATCTCCGCAGCACCGAGAGCAAAGAAGGGAGCGCAAGATGAAGACGACCACACAGGTCTGCGTGATTGGCGGCGGCGTGGTCGGGTGTTCCGTCCTGTATCATCTGACAAAGCTCGGCTGGTCCGACGTCATGCTGGTCGAACGCTCGGAGCTGACCTCGGGCTCGACATGGCACGCCGCAGGCGGGTTCCACACGCTGAACGGCGACACCAACATGGCCGCGCTGCAGGGCTACACGATCCGTCTCTACAAGGAGCTGGAGGAGATCACGGGGCTGTCCTGCGGCCTGCACCATGTGGGCGGGATCACCCTCGCCGATACGCCGGAACGGCTGGACATGCTGAAGGCCGAGCGCGCCAAGCACCGCTATATGGGGCTAGAGACCGAGATCCTCGGCCCATCGGAGATTCGCGACCTCGCCGAGCTGGTGAACACCGACGGCATCCTCGGCGCTCTCTACGATCCGCTCGACGGGCATCTCGACCCGTCGGGCACCACCCATGCCTATGCCAAGGCGGCGCGCCTCGGCGGGGCCGAGATCGAACTCCACTGCAAGGTCGAGCGCCTGACGCAACGCGCCGACAGCACCTGGGATGTGGTCACCGACAAGGGGACGATCCACGCCGAGCATGTGGTCAACGCCGCCGGTCTCTGGGCGCGGGAGGTCGGCGCCATGGCCGGCGTCTACCACCCGCTCGTCCCGATGGCGCATCAGTACCTCGTCACCGACGACCTGCCCGAGATCTACGAGCGGGCCACCGAGTTCCCCCATGTGATGGATCCGGGCGGCGAAAGCTATCTCCGCCAGGAGGGGCGCGGCCTCTGCATCGGGTTCTACGAACAGCGATGCGAGCCCTGGGCCGTCGACGGTACGCCCTGGGACTTCGGCCACGAACTGCTGAACGACGAATTCGAGAAGATCGAGGACAGCGTCGCCTTCGCCTATGCCCGCTTCCCCGTCCTCGAACGCGCCGGGGTGAAGCGGGTGATCCACGGCCCCTTCACCTTCGCCCCCGACGGCAACCCGCTCGTCGGCCCAGTCTCCGGGGTGCGCACCTACTGGTCGGCCTGCGCCGTGATGGCGGGCTTCAGCCAGGGCGGCGGCGTCGGCCTGACCCTGGCGCAATGGATGGTCGAGGGGCAGCCTGACCGCAACACCTTCGGCCTCGACGTGTCGCGCTTCGGACGGTGGACGACGCCGGGCTACACCGTGCCCAAGGTGATCGAGAACTATCAAAGGCGCTTCTCCGTCAGCTACCCCAACGAGGAGCTGCCCGCCGCTCGCCCCTTCCGCACGACGCCGATGTACGACATCTGGGCCGAACAGGGGGCCGTCTACGGCGCCCAATTCGGGCTCGAAGTGCCGAACTACTTCGCCCTGCCGGGCGATCCGCGCTTTGAAACGCCGAGCTTTCGCCGCTCCAATGCGTGGGAGGCCACGCGTGCCGAGGTGCACGCCGTCCGCAACGGTGTGGGGATCAACGAAACTCATAATTTCAGCAAGTTCCGGGTCACCGGCCCCCGCGCGCGAGACTGGTTGGACAGGATCATGGCCGGGCGCATCCCGGCCCCGGGTCGCGTGTCGCTCACCCCGATGCTGGCCCCGAACGGGCGGCTGATCGGCGACTTCACGGTGTCCTGCCTCGGCGAGCAGGAGTTTCAGCTCACCGCCTCCTACGGCGCGCAGGATTACCACCTGCGCTGGTTCGAGGCCCATGCCGGCGCCGGTGTGCGGGTCGAGAACATCTCGGACGCGCGCACCGGGTTCCAGATCGCCGGGCCCCGGGCGCGCGATCTGCTGGCCCGCGTCACGCGCGGCGATGTCGGCGCAGGCGCGATGCGGTTCATGGATGTGCGCCGAATGACCATCGGGATGGCCGACTGCATCGTGCAGCGCCTGAGCTATACCGGCGACCTCGGCTACGAGATCTTCTGCGACCCCATGTCCCAGCGTCACCTCTATCACACGCTGGCCGAAGCCGGGGGCGATCTCGGCCTGCGCCCGTTCGGGATGCGCGCGATGATGTCGCTGCGGCTCGACAAGTTCTTCGGCTCCTGGCTGCGCGAGTTCTCGCCCGATTACACGGCCGCCGAAACCGGGCTCGACCGGTTCATCTCGTGGAAGAAGAACAGCCCCTTCATCGGGCGCGAGATCGCCGAGGCCGAGCGCGCGGCCCCGCCGCGCCGGCAATTGGTGCCGTTCACCGTCGATGCCGAGGATGCCGATGTGGTGGCTGACGAGCCGATCTGGCTCGACGGAAAGGTCCACGGGTTCTGCACCTCTGGCGGCTACTCCCATTGGGCGGAGACCTCTGTGGCGCTCGGCTTTCTGCCCCGCGACCATGCCCGGCCCGGCACCGAGGTGGAGGTCGAGATCCTCGGCAACCTCACGGCGGCGAGGGTTGCGGCATCGCCGCTCTTCGATGCGGACGGGGCACGGATGCGGGGCTAGGGGCGCCGATCGGGCATCGGGGCGCCCCCTCAGGGCAACGCGCAAGGCGTAGCGATCCGGCCTATCCGGCGCCCGCCCCGTGCGCCCCGATGCTGCCCAAGGCGCACCCTCGCGGGGCGTGCAGGCAGTTCCAGGCCCGTAGGCCCGAGGAGGCAACAGCGCGGGGTGCGCGCGCCTGCCAAACCGACGGTTCTGCCCCACGGTGCGGACGTCTTTGCGATGGAGCCCCGAGATTCAGAAAGGGGAGACGTTGCTCGGCCGTCTCCCCTTCCCTCTTCGAACCACACCATGAGGGCACATTTGCGCGGTTCAGCTGCAAACTCGTGTCAGCGCGTCAACAGTACGGCCTCGTGGCGTTTGAGAGACCGCCGCGCGGCGCCGAAATCTTCCAGCCCCGCATCCGTCGCCAGTTCCGGGAACAATTCGACGATCTCCTGGCGTTGCGCCGCGTCGATCCCGTTCAGGCTGAAATCGCCGGGTTGAAAGCTCTCCGTCCAGGCGCCATCCGACAGGACGACCTCGTGCCGGGCGCACATGAAGTGGATGTAGGTGGTCTGCGGGACCGGTCTGCGCACAATCGACGTTCCGTTGACCAGGTGCTTGGCGGCCACCAGAACCTCGCGGTCGTCGAAGTAGAGAGCTGCGCGGTCCGAGGCGATCAGCACGCGGTGCTGGGGCGACACCATCATGTCGCGCTCCGGCAGGCCGTTGCCCAGGGCGCCGCGGCGAATGAGCACCGGCGCCAGATGGGGGCGCGCTTTGAAATCGGCCGCGTTCAGGCCTGTCTGACCGTACCACCGGATCTCCTGCACGCCGTTGTCCCGGGTCAGCACATGGTCGCCGGCGTTCAGCGTCTCGACGGGCTTCAGCCCGTCCGGCGTTGCGATCCGCGTCCCGGGCGTGAAGCAAATGATCTCGATGTTCTCGAAGACGAGCGTGCCGGTGACGTCGCCGTCATCGTCCAGAAACTCGACCTTGCCGTCGATGCCGTTGCCGTCGCTATCGGTGACGACGTCGACCAAGCGCCAATCCGTGCCTTGGTCGCCGAAACCCGTGGTGACGATCTCATCCTGATCGTCGCCGCCTGCACCGCCAATGATCGTGTCGCCCGCGCCGCCGCCGAGGAAGGTGTCGGCGTCGTCCTGGCCAAAGGCGAGGTCCGGCACGTCATCGTCGCTCAGCTGGAACGTGTCGTTGCCCTCGCCGCCAACAAGAAGGTCCGAGCCCGTCCCGCCGTCCAGCAGGTCGTTGCCCTCGCCACCGGTGAGGAAATCGTTCCCGGTGCCGCCCGACATCTCGTCATTGCCTTCGCCGCCCTGGAGCGTGTCGCGGCCCTCGTCGCCCTCCAGGGTGTCGTTGCCGTCCTCGCCCGACAGACGGTCCGATCCGGTGCCGCCGCTGATCTCGTCGTTGCCATCCTCGCCGCGCAGCACGTCATTGCCGGATTCGCCGTCGATGATGTCGTTGCCGTCGCCTCCGAAGACTTCGTCATCGCCCAGTCCGGCCTCGACGGTGTCGTTGCCGTCCCCCGCCAGAACGATGTCGTCGTTTGGCGCTTCGCCCGGCAGGATCGCGTCGAAATTGTCGATGAAGTCGCCCTCGGGGTCTTCATCGTAGTCGAGGTCGATCAGATCGTTGTCGTCGGTGCCATCGACATAGCCGTCGCCGCCCTGGGGCGGGCCGGGCAGCGGCGCGCGCGCGCTGGTAACGGGGGGTGTCCCGTCCGCGGGCGGGGTCGGGTTGGGCAGATCCTCGACAAAGGTGATGCGCTCGACCTCGGAGAACTCCGAGGTTCCCACGATGGAGAGGTCATCGAGGTCGTAATAGACGACATCGCCGGCCTCCGGGTCGCCGTCCTCGGCGAAGACGATGGCCGGGGCGCCGATCACCATCGTATCGAAATCGTCGCCGCCTTCTCCGCCGGTCACCGTGTCGCCGACACCGACCTCGACGAAGAAGTCGCGGTCGTCGCCGCCGAACTGCACGTCGGCGCCCGATCCACCGACGAGCGAGTCGTCCCCCGAGCCCCCGACCATCGTGTCGTCGCCCGCACCGCCGAACAGAAGGTCGCGGGCGCCGCCCGGCGCGTTGCCGTCCCCGGTGCCGAGATCCCCCCAGGTCTCGTCGTCGCCATCGCCCCCCAGAACGATATCCGCCCCGTCGCCCCCGATGAGCGTGTCGTCGCCCTGCCGCCCGAGGATCAGGTCGGTCCCGGCGCCGCCTTCGGCGCGGTCGTCGTCGATCCCGGCATCAAGAAGGTCCTCGCCCTCGCCGCCCAGAAGCGTATCGTCGTCGTCCTCGCCGAAGATGATGTCGTCGCCCGCGCCGCCCGCCAGCCAGTCCCGGCCGTTGTCGGTGACCAGATCCGGGCCGAAGGGGCCGGAGCCGTCGTCGGGGATGTTGATCGGGTCGCCGGGCGATCCGATGCCGCCGAAGATCGTATCGTTGCCGCGCCCACCGCTCACCGTGTCGGAGCCTTCGCCCGCGATGATCCGGTCGTCTCCGGCGCCGCCCGTCACGCGGTCGTCGTCAAAGCCCGCATCGATCCGGTCGTCGCCGTCGCCACCGTCTATCGTATCGTTGTCGTCGCCCGTCGAGATCGTGTCGTCGCCGAGCCCGCCATCGACGCGGTCGCGGTCGTTGAACGGGTCTTCGTCATCCTCGACGGGCGGATAGCCCCGGTCCGGCCGGTCGTCGGGGCCGCGCAGCCCGGCGTCGATCAGATCGTCGCCCTGCCCGCCATCGACGCTGTCCGATCCGGACCCGCCGATGATCTCGTCATCGTCGATGCCGCCGTCGAGCGTATCGTCGCCGGAGCCGCCGACCAGGGTATCGCGGTCGTCCTGACCGAAGAGCTTGTCGTCCCCGGCGCCGCCCACAAGGCTGTCGCGGTCGTCCTCCGGGAACGGATCGGGCGCCGGGCTGGGGAAGCCATCATCGTCGATGATACCCTCCTGGCCCTTGTCGTTGCCGTAGATCGTGTCGTTCCCCGAACCACCCTTCAGCGTGTCGGAGCCGGTGCCGCCGTCGATGGTATCGTCCTGATCGCCGGCATCGACGAAATCGTCGCCCGCGCCGGCCTCGACGCGGTCGTCGTTGGGCTTGTCGTTGAAGAGGATGGCGTCTTCGTTGTCGATCTCGTCGCCGTCGCGGTCCACGTAATCGTCGACCACGATCACATCGTCCCCGTCGGTGCCGCTCACGATCCCGTCGCGCTCCGGCCCGGCATGGAACGTCCAGTCCGACATACCCACGGTGCCGGATTGATCGTCGCTGTCGCCGTGATCGTGGATGATCCGGATGCCGATGATCGGCCCTGCGATCTTGACCGTGACGGTATCGTCCGCGCCCGGCCCGTCGATCGAGCGCAGGGCGTTGCCCTCGCCCTCGATGGTGTTGCCGGTGACGAGATGGGTATCTTCGAGATCGCTGAACGCGACGTGCACTTCGTCGCCATCGGCGTTGACGGCCAGTATGGTGACCTTGTCGTCCCAGTTCCTGCCGGAATCGACGTCGTAGAGCTCGAAGTGAAGATCGGTGATCTCGCGGTCGAACTGGAGCGAGATCTCGGTCGGGTCGCCGACATCCGCGGACTGAACCGTCGGCTTGTCGCCGATGATGCTGTTGCCAAGCTCCCATTCGGACGGGTGCGAGGCGCCGCTGACAGGTGTGCTGATCCGCACGCCGATATGGTCGGAACCGTCGGTCAGGGTGTTGTCGCCATCGAGGTGAACTTGGGCCCAATCGAGCGTATAACTCATACGTTCCACTCCTACCGCGACACACGCGGCACACTTGTCCGTGCCGCAACCGTCCGCTCTCGTGTCCCCTTGTCGGTCGGTCAGGACCGGCGACGGACAAGCGCTCCCGTTCACGCCTTCCCTATGGGGAACGGCGTCTGGCCACATGGCCGCAGCTGCCTTGTCGTCGATCCGCGCCCAACGGCGCATGACATCCGAGCGGCCGCCCCCGGCCACGGACCCCCAGTGGCCCGAAACCGTTATATCGCCGCCGATTTGCTCCAAGAAAGCGAAATCTGTCCGAAAAGTGCCCGCAGTAAGGGACACGCATCGCGAACGGGGAACAGCTTGGCGGCTAACGACGTTCGGGATTGTCAACAATCCGGAAACAATCGGCTGAAACCCGCCTATAGATGCCACATGGTTCGGCCAAAAACCACAAAATGATGCGCTTCCGTTGCGGCATCGGAAACGACGAGCCCTTGACCGGACACAGGCGCCCTGCCCCGCAAACCCGCCACAAGTGCGTTAACACTATGACAATCGGATTTCTTGGCGGCCTCCAATTCGGCCGCCAAAGCCGGATTGTGGATCGGCTGCGCCTCGAATCATCCCGGTGGCGGACGCGTTAAGCACAATGCGGCAGGAGTGTGACAGGAGCAGCGCCCTGCGGCACCCCAAAGTGGCAATCACCCCTTCCTACAGGCTTCGGCGCCCGTCCCCGCTCAGCCGGTTTGGGCCAGAAGCGCGTCGATCTCCGGCCGGTCCGGCATCGACGGCGCCGTACCGGGGCGCGTGACGGACAGCGCGGCGGTGGCATTGGCAAAACGCAGCGCCTCGACGGGGCGCGCCCCCTCCGCCAGCGCGGTCGCCAACGCGCCGTTGAATGCGTCTCCCGCGCCGGTCGTCTCCACCACCGGCCCGGCGGAGAGGGCTGGCACGTGGACGATCTCCGCGCCGTCATGGAACAGGGCGCCGTTCTCGCCCAGGGTGACGATCGCGGCCCCCGCGCCCTTGGCCCGCAACGCCTCGGCCGCCCGCACCGCGTCGTCGACCGAGCGGACCGGAACGCCGGTGATCCCCTCGGCCTCGGTCTCGTTCGGGGTCACGTAGTCTGCGAGGGCGAGCATGCCGTCGGGCAGCTCCGCTGCCGGCGCGGGGTTCAGGATCGTGCGGGTCCCCGCGGCCCGCGCGATCTCCAACCCGCGCATGGCGGCTTCCATCGGCTGTTCGAGCTGGGTGACAAACACGTTGGCCTCGGCGATGGCCGCCGCCTGCGCCTCCACATCCGCGGCCGAGATCGTGCCCGCCACGCCCGGGCAGATGATGATGGCGTTGTTGCCGGTGGCGGCCTCGACAAAGATGTACGCCGCGCCGGTATAGCTGTCGGGATGCTGTGTCGCGAGCGAGGTCACCCCGGCCCCGGCCCAGGTCTGCAGGGCCATATCGGCGAACGGATCGGCGCCAAGCTTCGTGACGAACCCGACATCGCCCCCGGCGCGGGCCGCCGCAACGGCCTGGTTGGAGCCCTTTCCCCCCGGCCCGAGTGTGAAGCTGTCGCCCATGATCGTCTCGCCCATACGCGGCGGGCGCGCCGCACGGTAGGATGTATCGGCGACGAATACGCCAAGAATTACAATGTCATGCGGCATGTTCTTCAACTCTCCGGCGGGATCACGCCCTTGCGCAGCAGGAAGCACCCGTAGACCCGGCGCTCGCCCGTCTGGATCACGGCGTAGGAGGCCCGAGCCCGATCGTAGAACTCGAACCGCTCCACGCTCACCATGGGGCGCGCGCGACCTTCGGCTGCATCGATCACCGCCTGCACCTCCGTCTGAACCGCCGGCAGGGCGCCTGCATCGCCGACCACCTCCATCCGTGTCACGTGGTCGTCCACGAAATCATCGAGGGGCAGCAGCGTGAGAATGGCCTCGATCGCGGCGGGGGCGCTGAGGTTCTCCATCCGCAGAAGCTGCCCGATGGTGGAATCGCGCGCCACCGCGTCGGAGGGGAAGTTGGTGTCCGAGATCACAAGGACATCCCCGTGCCCCATGGCCCGCAGGCAGTGCAGCACCTCCGCATTGAGCCTGTGGTCTATCCCTTTGAGCATGGCATCCCCCTCCCCCTTGCGGCCCCTTGCTGCGTGGCGCGAGCCTAGGCGCTGCCCGGAACGCCCGCAACTCCCAGCCGCTGGCCTTCCCTTGCCGGGCGAAACCTGCAATCCCGGGGGGCAGAGGAACGAACGAAAGGGAGGGACGCCCGATGACCCAACCAACGCGCACGTGGCAGAGAAAGGCAGACGGGCCACGGCTGATCTTTACGGAACTCGGGCTCGGCACAGCCCCGATCGGAAACCTCTACAAGGCGATCCCGGATGCCGAGGCCGATGCGATCTTCGCCGCCGCATGGGAGGCGGGCGTACGCTACTACGACACCGCGCCGCTTTATGGGTTCGGCCTGTCCGAAACCCGCCTGAACCGGTTTCTGCGGGACAAGCCGCGCGACAGCTACGTGCTCTCGACGAAGGTCGGCCGGCTATTGCAGCCCTGCCCGCCGAAGCAGCGGGACGGACTGGGAAAGTGGCACGACGTGCCCAACCGACGAGAGATCTACGACTATTCCTATGACGGCGTGATGCGGTCGGTCGAGCATTCGCTCGAACGCCTCGGCGTCGACCGTCTCGATCTGCTCTTTGCGCATGACATCGACGTGCCGAACCAGGGCTCGCGCGAGGCGGTGAACGCCAAGGTCGATCAGCTTATGGCCGGTGGCTATCACGCACTCGACAGGCTGCGTGCCGATGGCACCATCGCAGGCTTCGGCGCGGGCGTGAACGAATGGGAGGTGTGCCAGCAGATCGCCGAGCGGGGCGAGGTGGACATCTTCCTGGTGGCGGGACGCTATACGTTGCTGGAACAGGAAGCGCTGGAGACGTTCCTGCCGCTCTGCGAGGCGCGCGGCATCGGGGTGGTGATCGGCGGCGCCTACAATTCCGGCATTCTGGCGACCGGCCCGCGCGCGGGGGCCTATTACAACTACGACACCGCCCCGCCCGCGATCCTCGAACGGGTGACGCGGATCGAGAGTGTCTGTGCCGCCCATGGGGTGCGCCTGATCGATGCCGCCTTCCGCTTCCCGCTGCTGCACAAGGCGGTCGTCTCGGTGATCCCGGGAAGCCAGAGCACCGCCGAAATGCAGAGCAACATCGCCGCCGCGGGGGCCGTGGTCCCGCAGGCCCTCTGGGACGATCTCAAGGCTGAAGGGTTGCTCCGCGCCGACGCGCCCACCGGCTGAGGCGGTGCCAGACCGACGACGCCTGCCCGGCGCCGAACGGTCGCGACATCCCTTCTTTGGGCGCTACGGAGGCCGATAGCCGCAAGCGCTGGCCAGAAGAGCGTCCCGACCGGTCCCGCGCGCAGGGCGGGACTGGTCAACGCCGGGCTTGAGACGCGCGCGTCCAGATGACTGAAGGCGTGCCGGCGATCCCGTGCGCGGCACAGCCTCCCACGCCAACTTTTTTGCAAGGCCGGGTAAACCGATTGGCGCGCCAAGGTCATTCATGGGCGAACAAAGGACGCATCATGCCCCAACAAGACGCCGATCTCGCCGAACTCGAACGCCTGCTCGACCACACGACAGAGCCCTATCGTGCGCTGCGCCATGGCGAGGAGCTGCAAAGGCCGCAGAGCCAGGCCCGGCCGGTGTCGCGGCGGCGCCGCACCGTCGTCGCGTCGGGGCTGCTCGCGGCTTCCATCGCCGCTGCCCTCTTCTTCAGTCTCAGTACGATCGGGCCGGCGCCGGCCCACTCCCGGTTCTCCATGCCCGCTCCGGTGTCCGTCCCCGTCAGTCTCAGGCCCCAGGCCCCGCGCGCCCTGCCGCTCTCCGTCGTCCGCTCCCGTCTGCCGGGAGGGGTGTCGGTGCCGGTTCCGCCGAAGGCCACAAGGGGCTGACGGGCGATGGACGCTCCGCCCGATGACTGGGACCTGCTCGCCCGCGCCAGCACCGATCCCTGCGCGCTGGAGCAGCTGTTCTCGCGTCATCGCCACTACGTTTTCCGTCTCGCCTGGGGCCTGCTTCAGAACGACAGCGACGCCAACGATGTGGTGCAGGACGTGTTCTTCAAGATGCAGACGGGCCGGCTGAAGGCCGCCCCCCGCGCGCGGTTCACCACCTGGCTCTATCGCGTGACGATCAACACCGGTCGGGAACAGGGCCGCCGCACCCGGAAGACCTGGGGCGCCGCCCCGGCGCCCGAGGCGGCCGACGGCCTTGCGGATGCCGCTGCCGACCCGGCCCGCCTCGATGCCCGCGAAGACCTGCGCCGGTCGCTCGCCGCGCTCCCGCTGCGCCAGCGAGAGGTCGTGCTGCTTCGGTTCTTCGAAGGGTTCGACACGCAGGAAACCGCCGCGATCCTCGGCTGTCGCGCAGGGACCGTAAAGGCCCATCTGCACCGGGCCACTCAAACGCTCAGACAGGTGCTGAGCGCTCCCCCCAACTCAGGAGACCCACCATGAGAAAGCTGATCCTTGCATCGACCGTCGCGGTCGCGTCCATCTGCGCGATGCCCGCCATCGCGGAGGAGGACGAGTACGCCTTCATCGACGAGTTCCTCGGATACCTCGAAATCTCGGAGCAGTTCCTGGCGCTGGCCAGCCGGACCGAGGCCGCGGTGTTCTTCGCGATGGAGGGGATTGTCGAGATCCACGAGGCGCGCGGCGAACAGGCGCAAGCCATTCCGGAACTCCAGAGTATTCTGGAGATGTACCCCGAGAACCAGGCGGTGCGGAACCTTGTCCGCTTCAAGCTGCGCGACCTCTACCGCGAGACCGGCCAGACCGACGCGGCGCTGAACGAGCTTCGCGTTCTGATCGACGAGAACAAGTAGGCCCGGCTCAGGTGGGGCGGCGGCCAGGGTCGCCCTGCCCCCTCACGCGCCGCCCCGCTTGCGCCGGTCTCTTCGCCTTTCCAGCGCGATGGCCCGGCGCGGGGCCTGCACCCAACCCTCGCCTCGGTGCGCGGGGCCGGGTGTCTCGAAAACAGCATCGGGCCGAAGTATCTTCGGCCTCATGGGACCGCCTGCCGGACCCGCCCTCTAAGTTCGCCCTGTGGGCAGTCCGTATTGCCGCGCCTTGTTGCGCAGAAACGGCAGCCCCTGGCCGATCACCTCATCCGTGCTTTCCGCGACCGGCCGCCAGACCGACAGGCCATAGGCCAGTTCGGGCGGCATGTTGATGAAGCTCTCCATCGCCAGCCCGCCCTGGAACCCGATGGCGGCGAGCGTGGCATAGATCTCGTCCCAGTCGCAGGTGCCCGCGCCAGGCGTACCCCGGTCGGATTCCGACAGGTGGATGTAGCGCAGGTGCTCGCGCGCCGCGAGGATGCCGTTGGCGGCGCCCTTCTCCTCGATGTTCATGTGGTAGGTGTCGAGATGGACGAAGATCTCCGCCGCCCCGATCCGTTCCACCATGTCCACCGCCTGCCAGCCGGTGTTCAGCAAGTGGGTCTCGTACCGGTTCACCGGCTCGATCCCGAAGGCGACACCGCGCGATTTGGCATGCAGTGCCGCCGCCTCCAGACAGCGGGCGACGTTGTCCAGCTCGGCCCGGGTCGGCGGCAGGCCGCTGCGCTCGCCGATCCCGCCATAGGTGACCCCGGTCAAGGCCTCGGCCCCCATCTCGGCCGTCTTGTCCAAAGCCGTGCGCAGGAACGCCACGCCAGCCTCGGGATCGCGCGACGGCCAGCAGGTCTCCGGCAGACCGAGCGAGCAGACCGCCGCGATCCCGGCCCGTTCGAAGAGCGCCCGGGAATGGGCGGCGTCCACCGCGGGCGGATCCAGCAGCGCCACCTCGACAAAGTCGAACCCGTGGCGCACCGCCTCGCCAACGGCATGCTCCGCGGCCTGCGGTGTCCATTGCATGGTCCAGATGCTCGAATGGATGCCAAAACCGCGCATCGTCCGCTCCCCCCTTTACTCGCCCCGGATCGGGGCCGATAAGCCTCGGCGTGTCAAGCCGCCCCGGCACGGAGGAGACCCCATGAGCATCTTCGACACCCTCGCCGCGCACGGCGTCGTGCCCGTGATCGAGATCGAGGACGCGGCCCACGCCCTGCCCCTCGCCGATGCCCTGATCGAAGGCGGGTTGCCCGTAGCCGAGGTGACGTTTCGCACCCCAGTTGCACCGGCGGCCATCGCCACCATCGCGCAGGAACGCCCCGATGTCGTGATCGGGGCGGGCACGGTCCTGACCCATACCGAAGTCGATGCCGCCGTCGAGGCCGGCGCCCGCTTTGCCCTCAGCCCAGGGCTCGATGCCGATACCATCGCCTATGCCGGAGCGCGCGGCCTGCCGTTTGCCCCCAGCGTCATGACCCCGTCGGAGTTGCAGGCCGCCATCAAGCACGGATGCGAGATGGTGAAGTATTTCCCGGCCATGGCCTCAGGCGGGCCGAAGATGCTGGCAAGCATCTCCGGGCCCTATGCCCATTGCGGGATGGGCTTCAATCCCACCGGCGGGGTGACGCTCGACAACATGGCGGAATGGCTCGCCCTGCCCCAGGTGCGCGCGGTCGGCGGCACATGGATCGCGCGGCGGGCAGACATCGCCGCGGGCAACTGGGACGTGATCGCGGCCAATGCCAAAGCGGCGGCCGCGCGGGTGGCCGAGATCCGGGGCTAGGCCGCCTGTCGCAATGAGGGGCCGGGCGACCGTCCAGCCGCGCATCTCCAGCCGGATTGCCCCGAACCGCGCTTCGGGTTGCCAGAGGGTGGAACTGCGCCAGTGGCCCGACGACCTATGGGTTGGGCGGGACTCGCGCGGCGGCTTTGCTCTGCAGGGGCGCCTCTCCCGTGAGCCGATGTGCCGTCTGTCGCAGGCCAGGCATCTGTTGCGCGGCGTCCATGGACCGGAGCTGCGTGACGACGCCCAGCTTGTGCCGGACGCGGCCCGCCGCGATCAGGTGCCCGCTCGGGCCCGCCGCCGGCGCATCCAGGCGAGCCCGGCCAGCGCGGTGAGCAGCAACGCCGGTGCCGGGGGCAATGGCGTTACGGCGATGTCGGCCTCGGATGCCGTGAGCAGGAAAGACGCTTCGTAGCCCAGAAAGCTCAGCTCGGTGCCCGTCTTGTCGAAGACACTGCCCTGCCCGTCATTTTCCGTCGACGCCGTCCAGCGGATGAAGTCGAACGCATGCGCCTCTCCCGGCATGCTGAAGTTGAACTGCGCCCCACCGCCCAGCGGGTCTTTTTCCGCGATCCAGGTGTTCAGCGTCCACACCTGTCGGCCGTTGACCTCCAGCGTGTAATCGAACGGGTCGGCGAACTCGAACGTGCCGCCCCCGCTCTCCCCCAGTTTCAGACCGAAGGCGCCCAGCTGGTCGGACACGCCGAGCGCGGCGGCATCCTGCCATTCGTTGATTTCCGGGGCCGATTGCACGCGCGCCTGCCCGCCGTCGGGCGCCTCGCTGACCACGAAGATCCGCTCGGACGTCAATGTGATTTCGAAATCGAAGGCGTAGGTGGTGGCCTGTGCCGCACGCGGCACCAACACGGCGGCCGAGAGCGCAACCACCGCCCAGAACAACAGGCGCAGCACAAAACGCGGCGAGTTCATCTAACCCTCCAGACCGAACGGCGCCCCACCTCGGCTCGGTTAACAAAACCTTAAGATAGGATGACACTACAGCGGAATCGGCTTTGGCACACCCAATTCCTAAACAAATGGTAAACACTTGGGCCGAGGAGAGGATCTTTGGCCACGCCGTGGCGGCGGGCTTCGGCACAGCCATTCGCCGCTCTGCGGGATGCCACAGCGCACCCCTGCGGCCTGTGCCGCCAACCGCACGTTGCGCCGCCTCCGGCCCCGGCCTATATCGCCCGCCATGCCTGATACCGCTGCAGCCCCCGGCCCAACGCCCACGAACCGTCCCAAGCTCCCGCCGGAGATCGCCCGCCGGAGGACCTTCGCCATCATCTCGCACCCCGATGCGGGTAAGACGACGCTGACCGAGAAATTCCTGCTCTATGGCGGAGCGATCCAGATGGCGGGCCAGGTACGTGCCAAGGGCGAGGCGCGGCGCACCCGGTCCGACTATATGCAGATGGAGAAGGATCGCGGGATCTCGGTCTCTGCCTCCGCCATGTCGTTCGACTATGCCGCACACCGCTTCAATCTGGTCGACACGCCCGGCCACAGCGACTTCTCCGAGGATACCTATCGTACGCTCACCGCAGTCGATGCTGCGATCATGGTGATCGACGGTGCCAAGGGCGTGGAAAGCCAGACGCAGAAGCTCTTCGAGGTCTGCCGTCTGCGCGATCTGCCCATCCTGACCTTCTGCAACAAGATGGACCGCGAGAGCCGCGACACGTTCGATATCATCGACGAGATTCAGGAAAACCTCGCCATCGACGTCACCCCCGCCTCGTGGCCCATCGGCAAGGGCGTCGATTTCCTCGGCTGTTACGACATGCGGTTGGACCGGCTCGAACTGATGGACCGCGCCGACCGCAACCGCGTCGCGGAGAGCATCAAGATCGAAGGGTTGGACGATCCGACGCTGGCCGAACACGTGCCCGCGGATCTGCTGGAGCAGTTGCGCGAAGAGGTCGAGATGGCGCGCGAACTGCTGCCCCCGCTCGATCTTCAAGCGATACATGAGGGAACGCTCACACCCATCTGGTTTGGCTCGGCAATCAACTCCTTCGGTGTGAAGGAGCTGATGGATGGCGTGGCTACGTACGCCCCCGAGCCGCAGCCGCAATCGGCCACGCCCCGGCAGATCGCGCCGGACGAGAGCAAGGTGGCGGGCTTCGTGTTCAAGGTGCAGGCCAACATGGATCCCAAGCACCGCGACCGCGTGGCCTTCGTGCGGATGGCATCGGGGCATTTCAAACGGGGCATGAAGCTGACGCATGTGCGGACCAAGAAGCCGATGGCGGTGTCGAACCCCGTGCTCTTTCTGGCGTCGGACCGGGAACTGGCCGAGGAGGCCTGGGCCGGCGACATCATCGGCATCCCGAACCATGGCCAGCTGCGCATCGGCGACACGCTGACCGAGGGCGAAGCGCTCAAGGTCACCGGCATCCCCTCCTTCGCGCCGGAGCTTCTGCAGAGCTGCCGCGCGGGCGACCCGCTGAAGGCCAAGCATCTCGACAAGGCGCTGATGCAGTTCGCCGAGGAAGGTGCGGCCAAGGTCTTCAAGCCGGTGATCGGCTCGGGCTTCATCGTGGGCGTCGTCGGGCAATTACAGTTCGAGGTGCTGGCCTCCCGTATCGAGCTGGAATACGGTTTGCCCGTGCGCTTCGAGCCGACGCAGTTCACCTCGGCCCGCTGGGTGTCGGGCCCCAAAGACAAGGTCGACGCATTCGCCGCCGTCAATCAGGGGCACATGGCCGAGGACAACGATGGAGATGTGGTGTTTCTGACGCGCCTGCAGTGGGACATCGATCGGGTCGAGCGCGACTATCCCGACCTTACGCTCAGCGCCACGAAAGAGATGATGGTGTAACGGCGCGTCGGCGCGGCCGCGTGAACGATCTCTTTCGAAGACATGGTTTGAACCTATCTCAGGCTGCGTGGTTACACCGAGTGGGCGGGTTTACGTGGAGCGCTGCCTGCAACCCTATTTCGCAGCCGCCGCACTGGTCTTCATCCTGGGAACGCCCGTCCAGGCTCTTGCGGCGCCCATCACATTCTCATTCTCCGGCGCCCTGCCCAGCAAGACAACGCTGTTCGACGTCGAACCCATTCGCCGTATGGACGTGGCGGGACAAAGCTCTGAGTTCCGGTTCCATGCAGACACGGAAGATCTGAGTGAAAGACCTGGCCTGTTCTGGGTCGAAAACGCGTCGGCGACGCTGTCGCTCAACGGCGAAGCCGCGCACAAGATCACAACACCGACGATCACCTACCTTGACCTGCGCATTCATCAGGTCGGGTTCGCGGCGCTCAACGAAGACCTCTACCTGATGGCGTCAAGCCACGAATTGGACTCGTGGGATATGACTACAGACGTCGACCCTCAGGGAAAGACGATGAGATTTCAGAGCTTCCGTTTCGGCGCCTTCTCCATACCGATCGACGGCATCTTCCTCGACCCGGGAGGAGATTTGTTTTCCGGGATCTTCAGCGCGTCTGTCGGCGAAACCGAGGCGGTGCCGCTGCCGGCGTCCCTGCTGCTTCTCGGTATGGGCATCGGGGCCCTGTCCCGCTTGCGCCGCAAGAGCCGGTGACCTCGTCCAATCTGGGAGAGTGCGGTTCGGCTTGGGGAGGGCGCCATTCCGCTGCGCGGCGCATCCGGGCGCGCAGGCCCAAGCTGCTACCCTCCGTCCGGCAAAGCGCCAGCTCCGACGCCGCTACTGGATCACCCCAGCGGCGCGCAGCCGCTCGGACAGCTCTTCTGGCGTCAGCGGGCGCGCCTCGTCTGCCTCGCGGCGCTTGCGCCGGCGCCGCGTTACATCGCGACCCGGCGCAAGCAAGGCAGCAAGAACACAACACGCAAGCGCGGCAACGGCAAAGGGGAGGATCCCGCTTTCGCCCATCCGCTCGAGAAACGCCGCCACCGTCCCCGGCTCAAACCCCGGAGCATAGGCGTGACCCGCCAGCTTTTCACTTCCGGTATTCATATCACTACTCAACCATGACACTTTGGTATGGTGTCTTTTCCTATAGAAAGACGCAAATTGTAGGAAATTGACGTGACGTCTCTGGGGCAGCCGTTCCATGCTCCTGACACAGGTCTGAAGCGGCGCGCGCCCCAGCATCAGCCCCTTTCTGCGGAGCCCCCATGCCGCTGCAAAACCGCGTGCTGCCCACCGGAGAGATCGTGGCCGATCCGGCTCGCGGCACATTCATGGGAAACCGCGGCATCCTGCATGGGCCGGATCGAACCCTCGGCACCGCCCGATGGCGCCACAGCGCGTGGATCTGCTGCCTGCTGCAATTCAAGGGGCGCGCCAGGCGGGTGATGTCGCCCGGCCGCTACACGGAGCTGTTCTTTCTGGACGAGGCTGTCGCCCTGGCGGCCGGACACCGCCCCTGCGCGGAGTGCCGCCGGTCGCGCTATCTGGCCTTTCGGGCCGCCCTTGCCGTTGCGGGCATCGACGCAGGATCGGCCAAGGATCTGGACCGCGTGTTGCACAAGGCGCGGATCGCGCCAGGCCGGGCGCAAGAGCGGGCCTATGCGCCCCTGACGGCGGTTCCGCCGGGCGCCTTCATCCTGCTGAACGGGCGCGCGCACCTCGTTTTGTCGGACGCGCTGCTGCCGTTCACCCCCCAAGGGTACGGCCCGCCGATCCCGCGGCCGACCGGGCGCGGTCTCGTCCTGACGCCTACACCGATCTGCCGCGCCTTGGCCCACGGATACGCGCCCGCGCTGCACCCCACGGCTCACCAATCGCCGCGCGCGCGGCCGTTCCGGGCCCCGGAGCGCGCCTCGCTTTTTGCGGCGCATTGCGCATCGCACTGGACCAAAGCGCCCAAGCCTGTCTAAGTGCCTGTATGGAGCGAGGAACACAGGGGCCGTCATGGGCGGCCTCCCAGCCAAAATGACGCCGACGCCAGCGCCCGACCTGCAGGTCCGGGTGGGCGACCGCGTTGCGCGCACCACGTGCTATATGTGTGCCTGCCGATGCGGGATCTCCGTTCACCTGAAGGATGATCCCTCCGGCACGCCGCGCGTGTCCTATATCGAAGGCAATCGCGATCATCCCGTCAACCGGGGCGTGCTGTGCGCGAAGGGCGCCGCGGGCATCATGCAGATCGCCTCCCCCGCCCGGCTGCGCGCGCCCCTGCGCCGGACCGGGCCGCGCGGCTCCGGCCAGTTCGAAGAGATCACGTGGGAGGAAGCGCTCGCCACGGCCGTCTCCTGGATGAAGCCGCTGCGCGAGACGGCCCCGCACAAGCTGGCCTTCTTCACTGGGCGCGATCAGAGCCAGAGCCTGACGGCCTGGTGGGCGCAGCAGTTCGGCACGCCCAATTACGCGGCCCATGGCGGCTTCTGTTCGGTGAACATGGCTGCCGGCGGGATCTACACGCTCGGCGGCGCGTTCTGGGAGTTCGGGCAGCCCGACTGGGAGCGTACGGAGCTGTTCCTGCTCTTCGGCGTCGCCGAAGACCACGACAGCAACCCCATCAAGATCGGCATCGGACAGCTCAAGGCCCGCGGGGCCAGCATCGTCGGCATCAATCCAATCCGCACCGGGTACAACGCGGTGGCCGACGATTGGTACGGGATTACTCCGGGCAGCGACGGCCTGCTCGTGATGTCGCTGATCCATCTGTTGCTGAAATCGGGCAAGATCGACGCCGCGTATCTTTCGCGCTGGACGAATGCAGGCTGTTTCGTGGGGCCCGACGGGCTGCTTCTGCGGGACGGCGACGGCAAGCTTCTGGTGGTCGACCGGGCGACGGGCGCGGAAACCGCCTTCGATGCTGCGGGCGTCCGGCCCCATCTTGGCGCCACGCTGACGCGCGACGGGCACACCTGCCGCACGGTGTTCCACCACATCGCCGAGCGCTACCTGTCCGAGGAGTATGCGCCTGCAAAGATCGCCGCGCGCACCGGGCTGACGGAGGAGCGCATCCACGCCCTGGCGGCCCGGATCGCCGATGCGGCCTTCGGCCAGGCCCGCATGCTGGAACAGCCCTGGACGGATTTCCGCGGCGAACGGCATGAGACCTTCACGATCCGCCCCGTGGCCATCCACGCCATGCGCGGCGTCTCGGCCCATTGCAACGGGTTCCAGACCGCCCGCGCCATCCATCTGCTGCAGGCGCTGATCGGCTCGGTCGAGGCGCCCGGCGGCTTCCGGTTCAAACCGCCCTACCCCAAGCCGCCCGCCGCCCATCCCCGCCCTCATGCCGCCAGCGCACCGAACTCGCCGCTGAAGGGGCCGCCGCTGGGCTTTCCGCTCGGGCCCGAGGATCTGGCCATCGACGCGGCAGGCCAGCCGCTGCGGATCGACAAGGCGTTCTCGTGGGAGCATCCGCTGGCCGTCCACGGCATGATGCATATGGTGATCGCCAATGCCCATGCGGGCGATCCCTATGAGATCGACACGCTCTTCCTCTACATGGCGAACATGGCGTGGAACTCTTCCATGAACACCGCCGCCACGATGGAAATGCTGACCGACACGCGCGAGGACGGCGAATACAAGATCCCGCATATCATCTATTCCGACGCTTACTCGTCCGAGATGGTGGCCTATGCCGATCTGATCCTGCCGGACACGACCTATCTGGAGCGGCACGACTGCATCTCGCTGCTCGACCGTCCGATCTGCGAGGCCGATCACGCCGCCGACGCGATCCGCTGGCCGGTGATCCCGCCCACACGCGACGGGGTCGACAACGCCACCCAAGGCGTGCGCGGGTTCCAGTCCGTCATTCTGGATCTCGGGGCGCGGCTCGGCCTGCCCGGCTTCGTCACCGAGGACGGCGCACCCGCCTACGCCGATTATGCCGATTACATCGAGCGCCATGAGCGCAAGCCGGGCATCGGCCCCCTAATGGGCTTTCGCGGGGATGGCACGGCCGCAGGGCGCGGCGCCCCGAACCCGGGCCAGATCCAGCGTTATATCGACAATGGCGGCGTCTTCGTGCACGACATCCCGCCCGAAGCGCGCTTCATGAAACCCTGGAACGCGGCCTATCAGGATTGGGCCGTGGCCACCGGCCTCTACGACGCACCGCAGCCCTATCTGCTCGAACTGTGGTCCGAACCGCTTCGCCGGTTCCAGCGCGCCGCGGAGGGAGAGGGCGACCGCCAGCCGCCCGAGCACCTGCGCCCGCGCCTGGCCCGCGCCATGGATCCGCTGCCGACATGGTGGGAGATCCCCGAGCACGAGGGCTATCCCGTCCACGCGCTGACCCAGCGCCCCATGGCCATGTATCACTCCTGGGGCAGCCAGAACGCCTGGCTCCGCCAGATCCATGGCCAGAACGCGCTCTATGTGCCCCTTGCCATCTGGCAGGCGGAGGGGTTCTCCGAGGGGGATTGGGCCCGGCTGACCTCTCCCAGCGGCGAAATCGTCGTGCCGGCGGCCCCGATGGCGGCCCTGAACGCCCACACCGTCTGGACATGGAATGCCATCGGCAAGCGCCGGGGCGCCTGGGCGCTCGATCCCGAGGCGAAGGAGGCGACGAGCGGATTTCTCCTCAATCACCTGATCCCGGAGACCTTGCAGGAACCGCCGGCGCCCGGGGTGGACGGGGCGCCCGCGCAGGCCGTGCCATCGGCCGCCCTTCGGCCCGCAGGCTCCAACCGGGCGCGCCTGTCCAACTCCGATCCGGTGACTGGTCAGGCCGCGTGGTTCGATCTGAGGGTCCGGATCGAACGTGTCCCGGCGGCCGAGGTCTCGCTGCCGCGCACGGGCCGCCAGCAATCGCCGGTGGGGCGCGGGCCGGAGCACCGCCGCCCGCCGCAGGCGCGCCCCGGTCTCGCCGCGGAATGAGGCCCGCCCCATGACGCTTCTGCCGCCCGAGCCCGCCCGGAAACTGGGCCTTGTCATCGACCTGGACACCTGCGTGGGCTGTCATGCCTGCGTGATCGCCTGCAAAAGCTGGAACGACGCGGGCTATGGCGTGCCGCTCTCCGACCAGACGCCCTATGGCGCCGAGGCGACGGGGACGTTCCTGAACCGCGTCCATTCCTACGAGGTCACGCCGGAGGAAGGCCCGGCGCAGCTCGTCCATTTCCCCCGGTCTTGCCTGCATTGCGACGACGCACCCTGCGTGACCGTGTGTCCCACGGGCGCCTCCTACAAGCGCGAGGAGGACGGCATCGTGCTCGTCAACGAGGACGCCTGCATCGGCTGCGGCCTCTGCGCCTGGGCCTGTCCCTACGGCGCGCGCGAGTTGGACGCCGATGCGGGCGTGATGAAGAAATGCACGCTCTGCGTCGACCGGATCTACAACGAAGCGCTGCCCGAGGAGGACCGGCAGCCCGCCTGTGTCCGCACCTGCCCCGCCGGGGCCCGGCATTTCGGCGATCTCGCGGATCCGGCAAGCGCTGTCTCCCGACTGGTGGAGGAGCGCGGTGGCGTCGATCTCATGCCCGAGCAGGGCACGCGCCCCGTCAACAAGTACCTGCCACCGCGCCCCCGGGACGCCAGCCCGCATATGGATGTGTTGGGCCCCCTGCTGGAGCCCGTCGCCGAAACGCCGGACGGCCTGCTGGGCTGGCTCGACCGGCAGTTGGAGAAGATCTGAAGCGCATGCACCCGGCCCCGTCGATCATCCTCTTCACAACCATCTCCGGCCTTGGGTTCGGCGTTCTGGCGTTTCTCGGCCTCGGCATGCCGGCGCTGACGGGCTGGGCGGCGTTCTTCGCCTATGGGGGCGGCTTCGCTCTGGCGCTGATCGGCCTCGCCGCCTCCACCTTCCACCTTGGCCGGCCGGAGCGGGCCCTGCGCGCCTTCACCCAATGGCGCAGTTCGTGGCTGTCGCGGGAGGCCTGGGCGGCGGTCCTGGCCCTTGCGGTCATGGGGCTTTACGCCATCGGGCCCGTCTTTCTGGGCGCGCGGTTCGCGCTGCTCGGCACCCTCGGTGCCCTGCTCTGCGTCCTCACCGTGATCGCCACGGGCATGATTTACGCCCAGATCCGCGCGATCCCGCGCTGGCACCAGCCGGGCACGCCCGCGCTCTTCGTGGCGCTGAGCCTGACGGGCGGCGCGCTGCTCACGGGGCAGGCATTGGCCGGCGCGGCCGGGCTTCTGGCCACCGGCGCGCTTCAGCTCTGGGTATGGCAAGTGGGCGACGGCGCGCTGGCGCGCTCCGGCAGCAGCACCGGAACCGCGACAGGGCTCGCTGACCGGGGCCGCACGCGCGCGTTTGAGGCTCCCCACAGTGGCCCCAACTACCTGCTGCGCGAGATGGTCTACCAGGTGGGCCGCAAACGCGCCGACGCCCTGCGCCGCGTCACCCTCGCCGCGGGTATTGTTGCCCCGCTCGCGCTTCTTGCGCTGGGGGGCGGGGCGCTCTGGTCCGCCTGGGCTGCGGCGGCGGTTCACGGGGCCGGCGCGCTTGCCGGGCGCTGGCTCTTCTTTGCCGAGGCCGAGCATGTCGTCGGCCTCTATTACGGGACACCGGGCGGCCGCACCGAAAGTCTTCTCTCGGCGCCGCACGGTTAACCCGCTGCTAAGCAAAACCACCGCAAAACGGGAGCCGGGACGGACGTGATTCCGGCCTTCGGGCGTAGCATTGCGCCGGGACACGCTCAGAAGAGTGGAGGAGCTGCCAATGACCGGACGCGCCCTAAGCGATCACCTCGCGCTGCTTGCGCGGTCAGGCCTCATGACCCATGTGGCCGAGCTCGAGCCTCCGGTCACGGCAGAGAGCATGGAGCAGTTCCGCGCCGATGCCGCGGCGCAGGCCAGCAATGTCATGGCGCTGTCCTCCGGCACGTTCGCGGTGTGCCTCGCGCCGAGCGCCCGCACCCTGGCAAGCCGCGTGCCCCATCGGTTGCGCCCGATCGAGGAGGCGGCAGAAGAGCTGGGTCTGTTTGATGCCGCCCCCCCGGCTGGCGCTGCGGCGGCCGCGGGATCGGAGCGCAGCAACCCTGCTGCGGCCGCCGTGCCCACACCCGCGCCGCGCCGCATCCTCCCCCCGAGCCTTCGGCGAAACACATCGGATCTCGATCGCGCGCAGGGAGCGGCGTCCACCGGCACCGCTACCCGGTCGGACGAGCCACCGCGACAGCCAGACGCGGCCCAGATAGCGCCGGGCGCGGCCCCGCACCCGCTCGCGCCTGGACAGGCGCCAAGTCGGACCTCGGCACTGGAATGGGAGCCGGCGGCGGGAGTGGACGCCCCTCCCCCTCGACGCCCCAGCACCGACGTGGTGCCCACAGCCTCGCAGGAGCCTGCGCCGATGGCCGCGATTGCCGAAGTGCTGGACCGGCTGACACAGCGGCTCGACGCGA
>JBCDGG010000069.1:0-26659 GCA_038757905.1 Pseudomonadota bacterium
ACTGCCTGAAGAACGACAACATCGTCTACATCGGCGATCTGATCCAGAAGACCGAAGCGGAGATGCTCCGGACGCCGAACTTTGGCCGGAAATCGCTGAATGAAATCAAGGAAGTGCTCTCTGGCATGGGGCTGCATCTCGGCATGGATGTCGAGGAATGGCCGCCGGAGAACATCGAAGACCTCGCCAAGAAGTTCGAGGAGCAGTTCTAAGCCCGGCGGGGTCTCCCCGCCGGTCAGGATCCGGGCAATTCCGCCCCAATAAGGTGAGGGGGCCGCGCGCATGGCCCCCCGGACAAAGCATTGCAATGGAGAACTGAAAATGCGTCACGCCCGCGGATATCGCCGCCTCAACCGAACCCACGAGCACCGCAAGGCGCTCTTTGCCAACATGGCCGGCAGCCTGATCGAGCACGAGCAGATCAAGACAACCCTGCCCAAGGCCAAGGAGCTGCGCCGCGTCGTCGACAAGCTCGTCACGCTGGGCAAGAAGGGCGACCTGCATTCGCGCCGTCTGGCAGCCTCCCGGCTGAAGCAGGATGCCCATGTCGAGAAGCTGTTCGACGTGCTCGGCCCGCGCTATGCCGAACGCGCAGGCGGCTATGTCCGGGTGCTCAAGGCTGGGTTCCGGTACGGCGACATGGCCCCGATGGCGATCGTCGAGCTCGTCGACCGTGATCCGGCCGCGAAGGGTGCGGCAGATCGCGCGCGCCTCGAAGCCGAGGACGCCGAAGAGGCGTAAGGCTTTCGCCGCGGCCTGTTTGAGGGCCGGGCGAAGGGAACGGGGGCGCATGCCCCCGTTGCTGCGCGATCAGGGGAGTGTTTCCTCGGCGCTCCGACCGGCCCGGGCGAAGGCCGCTTTCTGGACACTGGCCCGCTTATGGGCTTGCCGCGCCTGCGTGATCAGGGCGTCGATGTGACGGTCTGCCACGGGAGCTGCTGCGAGAAATTCCAGCAAGTCCGCGCGGACATCTTGCGGCAGGCCCATGATCTGAGCAAAGTGTTCCAGCGGTATTGCGCGCACCTTAAGACTCCCAAGGGTTTAGCGTTCCAATGGCGCACACTTTAAGGTTGACCCCTTCATATCCAACTTGTCTAAAAAGACATGTCTCCGAGGAACTCGATCGAGCACGAGCTGTATGAGCTAAAGGAAATAGCCCCTGCGGGTTATCTTCTGGCGCTGCATATTCGCTTCGCTGCCCCGCTCGTGAAGTTTCAGACGTATCGGCAAGATTGGATAGATCATTATACCGCGCAGGCGTATCAGCTGCGCGATCCAATGGTCGCCTGGGGGTTCACGCAAGAGGGGAAAACGCGCTGGTCCGAGATCGGCATCCCCGACACATTCGGTATTTTGAAAGAAGCGGCGGAGTACGGCATGCCCTTTGGCGCCTGTATCGCTTGTGGCCCGATCGCGTCGCGATCGATCTGTGGATTTGCGCGGGCTGACCGCGAGTTCTCGGACGATGAGATCGACGCGCTGGAGCGCTGCGTGCAACGGCTGCATGCCATTACCGAACCACCCGAGAGCTTGACCCAGGCCCAGAAGGATGCCTTGCGCTTGATTGCAGCAGGGGATCGTCACGCGGCCGCAGCGGCCAAGCTCGGGATATCAGAAAGCGCCTTGAAAGCACGGCTGACTTCGGCTCGTCAGCGCCTAATGGCGCGAACGACAGCCGAAGCGCTTCAACGCGCACAAGAATACCGATTGATCTAGGTGAAGGTCCACTGACTGCTCTGGCGCTTGGCCCGGTTCTACCCACCACCAACCAAGCAAGCTGGAGAGTGACCATGGAAGCCACGACCCTTTCTTTCGAGAATATCCATAATCATGGGGAGTTGTTCGCCAATCTACTAAGGGCCCGGAAGCAGTCCTTCATCGAGAAGAACAAGTGGGATCTGCCCGAAGCCCTCGGGATGGAATACGATCAGTACGACACCCCGGCCTCGCGCTGGGTGGCCGTGCACGATGCCGCCGGCACCGTGCTCGCCGGCATCCGTCTGACGCCGACGACGGCGCGCTGCGGGATCTATACCTACATGATTCGCGATGCTCAGCGCGGGCTTCTGGAATCCATCCCCGAAGACCTGCTGTACTACGAGGCCCCCGTGGCCGACCACATCTGGGAAAGCAGCCGCGTCTTTGTCAGCAATGCCACGCCAGCCAACATGCGGCGGCGGGTTCATCTCAGCCTGATGCACGAGATGAGCGCGGCGGCGCGGAACCTTGGCGCGGCGCAGCTTCTGGGGCTGATCCCGGCAAACTGGCCGCGCTGGGCACCGCGCTGCGGCATCAACGCCTCGGCGGCGGGCCGCGTGATGGACATCGGCGGCATCGACAACCAGTGCGTCTGCATCGACCTGACCACGAAGCTGCACTAGGTCGCGCGGCCAGGCTGCCCTGATCGGGCGCCAGGCGCGCGTCATACCGCGCAGCTACAGGGAAGGATCTAGCCCAAAGCGCGGGCCGCCGAACAAGGGGGCGGCGGCCCGACGCGCTTTCGCACAAGCGATTGCCTCACTACATTTCCGCCATGGCGGATTTGTTCGAAGCGTCCCAACCCAACGCAGAAGAGACCAGCGCGCCGCGCCCGCTCGCGGATCGGCTGCGCCCGACTGCCCTGTCGGAGGTGATCGGGCAGGCGCATTTGCTGGGCGCGAATGGCAGCCTCGCGACGATGCTGGCGGGCGGACAGCTGTCCTCGCTGATCCTGTGGGGCCCGCCCGGCGTCGGCAAGACGACGATCGCGCGGCTGCTCGCCGATGAGACGGATCTGACCTTCGTGCAGATCTCCGCGATCTTCTCCGGGGTGCCGGAACTGCGGCGCGTGTTCGAGGCCGCCAAGGTGAGGCGCCAGAACGGGCGCGGGACATTGCTTTTCGTCGATGAGATCCACCGCTTCAACAAGGCCCAGCAGGATGGGTTCCTGCCGCATATGGAAGACGGCACCATCGTGCTGGTCGGCGCCACGACGGAGAACCCGTCATTCGAGCTGAACTCTGCGGTGCTGTCGCGCTCGCAGGTTCTGGTGCTGCATCGCCTGGACGCGGCCGCGCTCGAGGGGCTGATCGGCCGGGCGGAAGCGGATCTTGGCCGCGCATTGCCCATCGACGCGCAGGCGCGGGCTGCGCTGGTCGAGATGGCCGATGGCGACGGGCGCGCGCTGCTGAACCTCGTGGAACAGATCGCTGGCTGGACCGTCGACACCCCGCTGGGGACGGCCGAGTTGTCCGGCCGGTTGAGCCGGCGCGCGGCGCAGTACGACAAGTCGGGCGACGCGCATTACAACCTGATCTCTGCGCTGCACAAATCCGTCCGCGGCTCGGATCCGGACGCTGCGCTTTACTGGCTGGCGCGGATGCTGAAGGGGGGCGAAGACCCGCGTTACCTGGCCCGGCGCATTACGCGCATGGCGGTGGAAGATATCGGGCTGGCCGATCCGCAGGCCCAATCCTTGTGTTTGCAGGCCTGGCAGACCTATGAGCGCCTCGGATCGCCCGAGGGCGAGCTGGCCCTGGCGCAGGCGGTCGTCTACCTCGCGCTCGCGCCAAAGTCGAACGCCGCCTATACCGGGTACAAGGCGGCGATGACCCTGGCGGCCAAATCCGGGTCGGCGCCGCCGCCCAAGCACATCCTGAACGCTCCGACCGACATGATGAAGGAGCAGGGCTATGGCGCGGGCTATGCCTACGATCACGATGCCGAGGATGGCTTTTCGGGGCAGACCTACTTTCCCGACGGGATGGAGCGGCACACGCTCTACACGCCTGTGGACAGAGGATTCGAGCGCGACCTGAAGAAGCGGGTCGCCTATTTCGCCAAGCTGCGCGCCCGGCGTCAGGGTGAGTTGACAGACGACGGCGAGTGAGCGAAGGGGCGCGTCATGCTGGGATCCGTGCTGCATGTCGCGATCGGGGGGGCGATTGGCGCTTCGGCCCGCTACCTGATGGGGGTGGCGATCCTGCGCGCGCTCGGGACGACACCGCTTCCCATCGCCATCATGACCGCCAACATCCTAGGCTCCTTCATCATGGGCGTGTTCGTGGTGATGGCCGCGCATAAGGGGCTGACCCATCTTTCGCCCCTGGTGATGACCGGCCTGCTCGGCGGGTTCACCACGTTCTCGGCCTTCTCGCTCGAAGCGGTCACCCTCTACGAACGCGGCGAGGTTCTGCTTGCTGGGCTCTATATCGGCGCGTCGGTCGTGCTCTCCATCGCCGGGTTGATGGCGGGCCTTGGCGTGGCCCGGTGGATCTACGCATGAGCGGCGTCCAAACGCTGACCATTGCAGATGGCGAGGCCGATCAGCGGCTCGACCGGTGGTTTCGCCGCCATTTCCCGCAGATCAGCCAGGGCCGCATCGAGAAGATGTGCCGCAAGGGTGAGATTCGCGTGGACGGGGGCCGCGTGAAACCGGCCTCGCGCGTGCAGGCGGGCCAGAGCGTGCGGATCCCTCCCTTGCCGGAGGCGACCGCGCCAAGCCGGCCAATGCCGGTCGTACCGTCCGATGCGGATGCGCAGATGATTCAGTCGGCGGTGCTTTATCGCGATGCCGATCTCATCGCGCTGAACAAACCGCCGGGCCTGCCGAGCCAGGGGGGCTCCGGCCAGGGCGCGCGCCATGTCGATGGTTTGTCCGAGGCGCTGCGCTTCGGGGCGGAGGACAAGCCACGCCTCGTGCATCGGCTCGACAAGGACACTTCGGGCGTTCTTCTGCTGGCGCGGTCGCGTGCGGCGGCC
Source organism: Pseudomonadota bacterium (assembly GCA_038757905.1). Taxonomy (GTDB): domain Bacteria; phylum Pseudomonadota; class Alphaproteobacteria; order Rhodobacterales; family Rhodobacteraceae; genus HLUCCA09. Next base: position 4,741 of record JBCDGG010000069.1, read on the forward strand.
GCCGCCCTGACGAAGGCGTTCCGTGCACGAGACACGCGCAAGATTTATTGGGCCGCGGTGGCCGGTGTCCCGGCCCCGCGCATGGGCACGATCCGCTTCGGCCTCGCCAAGGCCGGCGGCGAGCGGGAGCGGATGATCTGTGTTCATCCCGACGCGGTGGAGCAGACGGCGGGCGCCAAGCGGGCGACGACGGATTACGCCGTGATCGAACCGGCGGGCAACCGGCTGTCCTGGGCGGCGCTCGTGCCGGTGACGGGGCGCACCCACCAATTGCGGGCCCATATGGCCGAGATCGGGCACCCGATCCTCGGCGACGGCAAGTACGGCGGATCGGCACAGGAAAACCTCGGCGATGGATGGGGCGCCGGAACCGGCGGCGCGCTTTCGCGCAAGCTGCACCTGCATGCCCGCTCTCTCGTTCTGCGCCATCCGACCACCGGCGCGATGCTGCATCTGACGGCGCCCCTGCCGGAGCACATGCGGCGCACGTGGGATCTGCTGGGCTGGCGGGCCTCGGATGCGCCCGTCGATCCGTTTGTGCCGGAAGACTAGGGAACCACGCGAATGACGACCTGGGCTCCAAAACGGTTTTGGACGGACGCCACCGTGGAAACGGCGGATGCGGGCGGCTGGACGGTGGCGCTGGACGGGCGGTTCGTGCGCACGCCGGCGCGGCGGCCGCTGATCGTGCCCAGCCGGGCGCTGGCCGAGGCCATCGCCGCGGAGTGGCAGGCACAGGAGGGCGAGGTGCAGCCGATGTCCATGCCGATGACGCGGTCTGCGAACGCCGCGCTCGACAAGGTGTCGGGCCAGCGCGACGAGGTCGTCACTTACATCGCGGAATACGGGGCGACGGATCTGATCTGTTACCGCGCCGACGGGCCGGCCGCGCTTGTCGAGCGGCAGGCGGCGGCGTGGGATCCATTGATCGGCTGGGCCCGGAGCGCCCTGTCGGCGCCGCTGATCGCCACCTCCGGTCTGATGGCGGTGGACCAGCCGGACGGCACGTTGGCCACCCTCCGCCACGCCGTGGAGGCCAGAGACGTCTTTGGGCTAACGTCGCTGCATGATCTGGTCACGCTCTCGGGCTCGCTTGTGATTGGCCTCGCGGCGCAGGCCGGGCACGACACGCCGGCCCGGTTGTGGGAGCAATCTCGCGTCGATGAGGCATGGCAGCAATCGCAGTGGGGCGAAGACGCGGAAGCGGCCGAGACAGCCGCCCGGAAGCGGGCCGATTTCCTGCACGCGGCGGAGTTTCACGTTCTGTCTCAGGCGGCTGCCTGAAAAACGGGCGTGGCCGTCCGACGGCGCTCAGCACTCGTGCGGCGACGGATACCTCTAGGGAAGGAAGGCGCCCGTCCCGTTTCACCCAGCGTCCAGCCTTGACGTTTATGCGGTAATTTGCCCAAAGTTGCGCCGTTGATGCGGGCGACGAACGCTCGTCCATTGTTCTATCCGGGCAATGAACCCGGAGACTATCCGCCTCCGCAATACGCTGGGGCGGCCACCAGCAAGAGGTAAACATGAAAAAAACAACTCTATTGGGTGCCGTAGCGGGTGCCGCTCTCGCAGCAGGAGGGGCGTCCGCCCAGACGCTATCCGAAGTGCAGGAGCGCGGCGTGCTGAACTGTGGGGTCAACACCGGCCTCGTCGGTTTCGCGGCCCCCGACGCCGAGGGTGAGTGGGAAGGGTTTGACGTATCGCTCTGCCGGGCCGTCGCCGCCGCTGTCCTCAATGACGCCTCCGCCGTCGAGTTCGTCCCGCTGACCGGCAAGACGCGCTTCACGGCGCTGGCCTCGGGCGAGATCGACATGCTGTCGCGCAACACCACCTGGACCTTCAGCCGCGATGTCGACCTGAAGTTCGAGTTCGTCGGGATCAACTACTATGACGGTCAGGGCTTCATCACCCGGCGCGATCTGGGTGTGTCCTCGGCACGCGAACTGGACGGCGCCACGATCTGCATCCAGACCGGCACCACGACCGAGCTGAACCTGGCGGACTTCTTCCGGTCCAACAACATCAGCTACGAGCCCGTTCCGATCGAAACCAACGCCGAAGCGCTGCAGCAGTACAATGCAGGGGCCTGCGACGTCTACACGACGGACGCCTCCGGCCTTGCGGCAAGCCGCGCCACGTTCGAGACGCCGGGCGATCACGTCATCCTGCCGGAGATCATCTCCAAGGAGCCGCTCGGGCCGCTCGTGCGCCATGGCGACAATGACTGGGGCGATGTCGTGCGCTGGACGCTCAACGCGCTTGTGGCGGCCGAGGAGCTCGGCGTGACGTCGGCCAATATCGACGAACTGACCTCCGGCACCGACAACCCGGAGATCAACCGCCTGCTCGGCACCGAAGGCACGCTCGGCGAGATGCTCGGCCTCGAGGCCGACTGGGCCGTCGACGCGATCAAGGCCGGCGGTAATTACGGCGAGATCTTCGAGCGCAACATCGGGGAGAACACGCCGATTGGCCTCTCCCGCGGACTAAACGCGCAGTGGACAGATGGTGGTCTGCTCTACGCGCCACCGTTCCGGTAAGCGAAACAAACGAAGAAGGGCGCGGTTACTCCGCGCCCTTCTCTTATGAGCCCCCAAGAAAAAACCGACAGGCCGAACAAGGTGGGGGCAAACCCCGCCGCACCGAACGGCCGCAGCCAGGGAAACCCCCATGACAACGATCACGGATCCGCCGCAGGAGCAGTTTCGCCTCTCGATGCTGCTGAACGATACGCGATATCGCTCCTACACGTTTCAAGCCATCGCCCTGATCCTTGTGATCGTTTCCGTCAGTTACCTTGCCAGCAATCTGGTGCGGAACCTGGAGGCGGCCGGTCTGAACATCAGTTTCGGGTTTCTCGGCGAGCCTGCCGGCTACGACATCAACCAGCGCCCGATTTCCTACAACAACCAGGACACGCATCTGCGCGCGGCGACCGTTGGGGTGCTGAACACGCTGATCGTGGCGTTCCTCGGCTGTGTGACGGCGACGATCCTCGGCGTTTTCGCGGGCGTGTTGCGCCTTTCGAACAACTGGCTGATCGCCCGGTTGATGTCGATCTACGTCGAGGCGTTCCGCAACGTTCCGGTGCTGATCTGGATCCTGATCATCTTCTTCATCATGACGGCCGCATTGCCGGCGCCGAACGCCTTCCGGGGGACCGAGCCGGATCAGACCATGCTGTTCGGCGCCATGGCCTTTACCAACAGGGGCGTCTACGCCCCCGGCCCGGTGATGGGCCCGGGCGGCGGCCTCGTTCTGGCGGTGTTCATCGCGTCTTTGATCGGTGTCTTCGCCTATCGCAGATACGCCACCAAACTGCTCTACGACACGGGCCGCGACCTCCCGCGCGGCTGGCCGACGGCGGCGATCCTGATTGTGCCCAGTACGATCGTCTGGCTGGCTTTCGCCCTGACGGCGGGTTCGACGCAGAACACGGTGCTCGTGCCCGACGGTGGCGGCGGCCAGAGCCTGCAGGAATATGTCGCCGCGGAGGGCGGGGCGACCATCTGCATGATCAATGGCTCCGCCTCGAGCGTGGTGACCAAAACCCAGCTTCTGCGCCAACAGGCGGCCTCCGTTTCCGGGCCGGTCGACGAGCGCGTCGCGCTTCGGGTCCGGACGAACCGGGTCGACGATGAAGCCGCCGCGATCACGGCGTTCGAGGCGGGCGAGTGCACGGTGCTGACCCTGCCGGCATCTGCCGCGGTAGAGGTAGACGGGGCCGACGCCCTGACGACCACCGTCCGCCAGGGCCGTCCGTTCGAATTCGACAGGCCGTATCTGGCGGGGTTCAACTTCTCCGACGGGATCCAGGTCCGCGGTTCGCTGATCGCCCTGTGGTTCGCGCTGGCGATCTACACCGGCGCCTTCATCGCCGAAAACGTGCGGGCCGGTATTCAGGCCATCCCCCGCGGCCAGACGGAGGCCGCGGCCTCGCTCGGCATCCGGCCGGGGCGAATCATGTCGCTCGTCATCCTGCCGCAGGCGCTGCGGATCATCATCCCGCCGGTGATCTCGCAATACCTGAACCTGACCAAGAACAGCTCGCTGGCCATCGCGGTGGGCTACATGGACGTCACCGGAACGCTGGGGGGTATCACCCTCAACCAGACGGGCCGTGCGATCGAGGCGATCCTGCTCCTGATGCTGTTCTACCTGGTGATTTCGCTGTCGATCTCGGCGGTCATGAACGCCTTCAACAATGCCGTGAAGCTGAAGGAGCGCTGAGATGAGCGATACACCATCCAACGCCGTCGCGTTCGTTCGCCAGCAGGAAATCCCGCCCTCGCCGCCGCCGGCCAACGAGACCGGCCTGATCAAGTGGCTGCGGGAGAATTTGTTCTCCTCGATCCCGAACAGCATCCTGACGATCCTCGCGCTGCTGGGGATCTACTGGATCCTGTCGGCCGCTTTGCCCTGGATGCTGAACGGCGTGTGGAATGCTGGCTCGCTGTCGGAGTGCCGCGAGATCCTGCAAGGCACGTCCGGCGCCTGCTGGGCCGTTTTGACGGAACGCTGGAACCAACTCCTCTTCGGCTTCGTCTATCCCGAGGAGTTCTATTGGCGCCCGGCCCTGGCGTTCCTGCTTCTGCTGGTCTGCGCCGCGCCGGTGCTCTTTCCCAAGCTGCCCCGCAATCTCCTTATTCTGACAGCGATCTACCCGTTCATGGCCTATTTCCTGATGTGGGGCGGGTCGATCTGGACACCCGTGCTCGTCGCAGTGGGGCTCGTGGTCGGCTACGTCGTCTACTCCCGCCTGGTTGCCCAAAGCTTTGCCATGGGCTTCTTCGGCGGTGTGGCCGCCGCGCTCGTCTTCTGGGCGTTGCAGGGCTTCATCCAGGCACCGCTCGATGCGGTTGCTCCCGTGGCGCTGGAGGCCGTGCCCTCGCGCGATATGGGCGGCTTCATGCTGAACATGATCCTCGGCACCGTCTGCATCTCGCTGTCGCTGCCGATCGGGATCGCGCTCGCGCTGGGCCGGCAAAGCTCGATGCCGATCATCAAGTGGATCTGCGTCGTCTTCATCGAGTTCGTGCGCGGCGTGCCGCTGATCACGCTGCTCTTTGTGGCCAACGTGGTGCTCGCCTACTTCCTGCCGCCCGGCACGACGTTCGATCTGATCCTGCGGGTGATCATCATGATCACGATGTTCGCCGCGGCCTACATCGCCGAGGTGATCCGCGGCGGGCTCGCGGCGCTGCCGCGCGGGCAGTACGAGGCGGCGGATTCGCTCGGCCTCGACTATGCGCAGGCAATGCGCCTGATCATCCTGCCGCAGGCGCTGAAGATCTCGATCCCGGGGATCGTCAACGTGGCTGTGGGCCTCTTCAAGGACACGACGCTCGTTTCGGTGATCTCCATGTTCGACCTTGTCGGCATGATCCGGGGACCGATCCTGGCCTCGACCGACTGGAACGGCGTCTATTGGGAGCTCTTCGGCTTCGCCGCGCTCCTGTTCTTCGTCGTCTGCTACAGCATCTCGCAATACTCACAGTGGCTGGAACGTCAGCTTGCCACAGACCACCGCTAAGCCCGGCCGCCGCTGAGAAAGGACACGTCCCATGAGTGAAGCCCCCGATATGACCACCGCCCAGCCCGAGATCTCCGATGAGATCGCGATCGAAATCAGCACCATGAACAAGTGGTACGGTGCGTTCCACGTGCTGCGCGACATCGACCTGACGGTGTATCGCGGCGAACGGATCGTGATCTGCGGGCCGTCAGGCTCCGGCAAGTCGACGCTGATCCGCTGCATCAACGCGCTGGAGGAGCATCAGAAGGGCTCGATCGTCGTCGACGGCACCCGACTGTCTTCGGACATCAAGAACATCGACACGATCCGCCGCGAGGTCGGGATGGTGTTCCAGCACTTCAACCTCTTTCCGCATCTGACGATCCTGGAGAACTGCACGCTGGCGCCGATCTGGGTGCGCAAGACGCCGAAGCGCGAGGCCGAAGAAACCGCGATGCACTTTCTGACGAAGGTGAAGATCCCCGAGCAGGCCAACAAATATCCCGGCCAGCTTTCGGGCGGTCAGCAGCAGCGTGTGGCCATCGCCCGCTCGCTGTGCATGCGCCCGCGCATCATGCTGTTCGACGAGCCGACCTCGGCGCTCGACCCGGAGATGATCAAGGAGGTGCTCGACACCATGGTCGAGCTCGCCGAAGAGGGGATGACGATGCTCGTGGTGACCCACGAGATGGGCTTTGCCCGTCAGGTGGCGAACCGGGTGATCTTCATGGATCAGGGTCAGATCGTCGAACAGAACGAGCCGGAGGCGTTCTTCCTCAATCCGCAGAACGACCGCACGAAGCTGTTCCTGAGCCAGATCCTCGGCCACTGAACCCGGCGTCCGCGAGTTGGGGGCGCCGGCGCTCTTTGCGTTGGCGCCGCCCCGAGCGTTGCCGGGCCTTGCCGGGTCGAGACGGGCGTCGCGCTGGGCCCGAGGCGATGCCTTCCGGCCCGGGCGTGCCGTGTGATGGCGCTCTGCGGCGCGGAACGGCCGCCGGCGTTGCCTGTGCGTATCCCCTCCGGTTCTTCGTCGCAGTGCTGCTCACTATGTCCCTTGAGCGTGCACGCGCTCTCGGTGTGTGCTCGGTCATGGACCGCGTTCTACGCGAAGGTCCCGTGACAGAACCACCCGGCGGACAGCCCGGCGCCGTGGGCGTAGTAAATCCAGAGCCGCTCGCCGGTATCCACTTCGACCTGCCAGTAATCGCGGACGCCGGTGCGCCAATCCGGCTCGTCCAGCCACCATTCCGGCGCGATCCGTTCCGGGCCCGTCGTACTGCGGACGCCAAGCGTCCGGCGCCGCCAGCGGAGCCGATCGGGCGGACGTGGGCCGGTGCCCTCCGGCACGGTGACGGGTTCAGGGCGGAAGATCGTCAGCGGGCGGGGCACGGGGGCGGGCACTTGCCAGGCCGTGGCGCGCTCCGACCAGGCGGCGGCCTGCACCTGCGTCGACTTTTCCGGGATATGACTGTCGCCCGGATGCAGGCGAAGGATCTCTTCCAGCCCGACGCGCGCCCCGATCCGGCCGATCAGGTCGTCCAGCCCGGTATCCGTGGCCGCGCCCTGCCGGATATCCGCTCTGCCGTGCACCTCGTTCGTCACAGCCAGTTGCCCCCGATGCTGCACCGCGTGGACGGGCTCCGTCACATGGGCCTCCAGCCGCAGCACGTCGATTCCGTCGCCGGCGTCGATATCGGCGATCTTCATCCGCAGGAGCGGGCGCAGCCGCTCCGGATCGGCGGAGGGTCGGGCCAGGCCCACCTCCACCCATTGCGATGTCCGGTCCGTCCGCTCTGCCCGGAAGCGCACCCGGCGCGCGCCCTGCCCCTTGTCGCGCAGCCGCTGGCACAGGGCGGGCAGGAGGCGGTCGAGCCCCGCGACCACGTCCTCCTCCAACCCGATCGGATCGGGCAGCGTCAGGCGCACGGCAAAGCGCGGGGGGGCCGCGGCGGGCGATACCGGCTCCGGCACCTGGCCGAAGGCTTGATCCAGCCGCAGCACCAGCTCCTGCCCGAAGCGGCGGGCCAATCCCGCGCGCGGCTGGTTCGCCAGATCCTCCACCCGGCGCAGACCGAGGCGCGCAAGCTGGGCCGAAACGTCTTCCGACAGCCGCAGCGCGGCCACGGGAAGCGGGGCCAGCGTTGTCCGTGTCTTGCCCGGCGGGGCGATCCGGCCGGTACGGGCTGGCTCTGCCACATGCTCCGGAGGGGTGCCGCCGCGTTCCCAGTGGCGGCGTTTGGCGGCCCGGGAGCGCGTGGCGCGCGCCTCCTGGTCGATGGCATCGCTGCTGCGCACCGGCGCGGCCTCCGCCCCACCGCCATAGCGCGCAATCGCCCAGGCTGCGCCGAGCGTATCGGCAATGCCCATGCGCACCGTCAGGCCGAGACCGGCGCAATCGTCGCCAAGCTGGGCGAGCAGCGCCTCCTCCCCACCGAAGAGATGCGCGCAGCCCGTCAGATCCGCCACCAGCCCGGAGGCCGCGTCCCGCGCGACCCAGGGTGAGAACTTTCCGGCCCAGCGCTGCAGGGCGGCGAGAAAGTCCGCCTCCGCGCGCGGGTTCTCGAACCGGCTGATCAGATCCGGGCACATGGCGCGGGCATCGCGCACCGGTTGCCCGCGCGACAGGCCCGCCGCGCTCGCCCTGTCGCAGAGCGAGACGAGAACGGGCACGCCCTTGCGCTCGCCCACCACGGCGAAAGGCGCGTCCAGCATGCCGCGCTCGGCCCGCAGCAGGCGCTCCGCGGCGAAGCGGGGAAACCACAAGGATAGGATGCGTCGGGTCGGCATTTGGCAGCACACACGGCCGGACAGCTTGATGTTCACCAAATGTTCTAAACTTCTCCAAAGAAGGAGTCGAGTCCGGCATGGCGCGCTATATGGGCGTTGGGAAGAGGTGAGAGGTTGGACAGCGACCCGAACGGGGCTCGTTGCGGCTGCTTCCTTCCGGACCTGACCGGGTTGGCGAGGCGCTCGCCCGCGCCAACCTCTCAACCCTTACGTAGACGCAGAGCGCGCGTCATTCAAGGATTCGCAGGCACCGAAGGGGCGATCCCGGCCGGTCCGATCCCCGCGACGAAGGCGCAGCCCTTGCCGGTTCAGCCGCCGAAGCCGTCAACCCATTGCGCGCCACATACGGTCCGCCTGCGCCCTGCAATGCCCAGCAATGCCCCCGCCCGCGGGCCTAGCCGGGCGCCCGCTCCGCCCATCCCGCAAAGGTCTTCTCCAGCGCGACGACGACGTAGTAGAGCACGATGCCGAGGAACGCCAACGCGATCAGAACCGCGAACATCAGCGGATAGTCGGAATTGGTCTTGGCGCTGTCGAACAGGGCGCCGAGGCCGCGGCCATGGGGGCTGACGATCTCCATCAGGTTGGTGCCGATGAAAGCCAGGGTCACGGCCACCTTCAGCGCGCCGAAGAACTCCGGCAGGGTCTTGGGCAAAGCGATCTTCCAGAAGATCGTCGCCTGGCTCGCCCCGAGCGAGCGCAGGATGTCGCGGTACTCCGGTTCTAGCGTACTGAGGCCGATCGAGACGGAGACGGCGATCGGAAAGAACGAGATCATGAAGGCGATCAGCACGGTGTTGAAGTCATGCGCGCCCACAAAGAGCAGCGCCACGATAGGCACCACCGTCGCTTTCGGGATCGCGTTGAACCCGACAAGCAGGGGGTAGAGCGCGTCGCGCATCGTGCGGGAAAACCCCATCGCCATGCCGATGCCCACCCCGACGATGACCGCGACGACGAGGCCGACGACGGTGCGCCACAGCGTCTGCCACCCCATGATCAGGAACAGGTTCCAGTATTTGGCATAGGCCGGCGGCAGATCGGACGGCGAGGCCATCACGAAATTCGGCCAGCCGTTGACCCAGACCAACGCCTCCCAGAACAGCAGGAAGAGGATCACCGCTGCAATCGGCGCCACGACGGCGCGGCTCGTCAGAAACGCCAGCGCCCCGCCGCGCCGCCGGGCGGGCTGGGCCGCCGGTGCCGCCAGGTTGTCCGGTACATAGGCCATCCCAAACCCTCCCTACGCCGCGCCCGGCACGTCTGCGTCCGCCGGGGCGCGGCCCTGGGCGATCTCGATCTGATGCCGCAGGACGGCCAGCATCTCCGCCGCCTCCGACGTGTAGAGGTGCTCCAGATCCCGGGGGCCCGTATCCGGCACGTCGAGCACGTATTGGGCATGCGCCGGACGGCCGGACATCACCACCACCTGGTCGGCGAGGAAGATCGATTCCCGCAGATCGTGGGTGATGAGCACGCCGGTAAAGGGTTCGCGGGCCTTCACCTCATGCATCGTCTGCCACAGGTCCTCGCGCGTGAAGGCGTCGAGCGCGCCGAACGGCTCGTCCAGGATCAGCACTTCGGGCTGATGGATCAGCGCGCGGCAGAGCGAGGCCCGCTGCCGCATGCCGCCCGACAACTCCGAGGGGCGCTTGTCCTCGAACCCCTCCAGCCCGACGAGCGACAGCAGAAAGCGGGCCCGATCCTCCTGCTCTTCCTTCGACAGCTTCGTCGGCACGATTTCAAGCGGAAGCAGCACGTTCTTCAGGATGGAGCGCCACTCCAGAAGCACCGGGTTCTGAAACGCCATGCCCACCGTAGAGCGCGCGCCCTTCACCCGCTCTCCATGGAGCCAGACCTCGCCCTGATCGGGGATCATCAGCCCCGCGATCAGCCGCGTCAGCGTGGATTTCCCGCAGCCCGAGGGCCCGACAACGGCGCAGAAGCCGCCCTCTGCGACCGCGATGTTGAGATGATCGAGCACGTGCAGAGGGCCGCTCTGCGTCTCGAACGTGTGGCTGACGTTCCGGATGTCGATCAGGGGGGTGTCGCCCATGGCAGCGCTCCCGGGTTTGCGTCCGGCGGACGACTCGACGCTCGGTGATTCCAGGGGCACACGCCCCCCTTTCACTTTGCTTCAAATATCCCCGCCGGAGGCTGCGATTGCGCGTCAGGCGCACCACGCCGGGGTGGTGCGCTCGCGCGGGTCACATGGCGGCGTCGATCTGGAACAGCCCCTCGGGCAGGAACGACGGGTCGAAGTAGAGATCCGGTGTCGGGTCGTTCTCGAACTCGTAGGTTTCGGCGATCTGCTCCAGGGCGGCGGCCATGCGCGCATCGTCGATCCCGCCCATGCCGTTGGCCTTCACGTGGTCGGTCAGAACATTGGCGTCGATCGCCAGTTGCAGGCGGCGCTGCTCGAGGGCGACGTCGATCGCGGGGTTTCTGTCGGCCACCATGGCCGCCCCGGCAGCGGGGTCCGAGATCACGTCCTGCCAGCCGGCGGCGACCGCGACCAGAAACGCCGACACGATGTCCGGGTTCGCGGCTGCGAACTCCGTATTGGCGATGATCGCGTTGCCATAGAGCTGCAGGCCGTGGTCGGCCATCAGGATGGTCGAAATATCGTCCTCCGGCACGCCGAGGCGCACGAGGTTCAAAAACGACGAGAACGAGAACCCGGTCACCGCGGCGACGTTCCCCTCCGCCAGCATCGGCTCGCGCGTCGGAAAGCCCACCGGTTCCACCGTGACCTTATCCATGTCGATGCCCGCCGCGGAGGCGAATGCCGGAAACTGAGCCCAGGCGCCATCGGGCGGCGGGGCGCCCAGAACTTTGCCCTCCAGATCGCCGGGCGCTTCGACGCCGAGCGATTTGCGCCCAACCACGGCGAATGGGGGCTTGTCATAGACCATCATCACCGCGGTGACCGGCGCGCCCGGGTTCTGGTCAAGGAACTTGATCAGCGAGTTGATGTCGGCAAAGCCCATCGGAAACGCGCCTGTGGCGACCTTCGGGATCGCATCGAGCGAGCCCTGGCCCGCCGACACCTCGACCTCGAGACCGGCTTCGGCGAAATGGCCTTTGTCGATCGCGGCGAAGTAGGCGGCCGAGGGGCCCTCGAACTTCCAGTCGAGGGCAAACGGAACGTCGGTCTGGGCGCTGGCGGCGCCGGCGATCAGGGTTGCTGCAGCGCCAAGGGCCGCAAGATGGCGGGTGAACACGTTGGGACCTCCACTGTCCGGTTTCTTGTTAGCAGAGCTGCTAGGCAGCACCGCGATGGGCGCACCTTGAAAGCTGGTCGTGGCGGGGGAAGCGCGCGCGAAGCGATTCCCACCCGCTGCACGGTTTGACCGCATCAAGTGATGCGAAATCATGCTGCACGCTTCGAATTTAGGCAAGTGCCGGACGCAAGGCCGGTTTCCCGGCCCCGGTCATGTCAGGGCGGGCCCAGAACAGCCGCGCGCGACAGGTCCAGTCGGTAGAGTTGGGTGCCTGCCGCCCCGGGGCCCATCGGCGAGAGCGGGGAGCCTCCGGCCGCGTCTCGCCCTGGTAAGGCCGCGGATCGCGCGCCGGACCCCGTCTCGAACACCGCCGTTGTCCCCGGCTGGGGCAGAAATCCCCAGACGGGCGGCGTTTCGGCGAGATCAGCCCCGTGATCGGCGAGGTAGGCGCCGAGGATGTCGCGCACCGACGCGGGCGGACCCAGCGAGATCGGCTCCGCCTCCGGCAAAGGGTACCCGCCGCCATGGCCCAACCGGTAGCTGTTGGTTGCCAGCACGAACGCATCGTCGTCGCGGACCGGGCGCCCGCCGTGGCGCAGGTCGACGATCCGCCCCCGCCCCTCGAGGCGCCGTCCTGTTGCGTCGAAGAGCGGCGCCTGCGTCAGGTCGATCCGATAGGTCACGCCGGAGACGACGTCGAACCCGTAGCTTGGGTGGTCGGGATCGAGGAGCTGTGCGTCCCGCGCACCTGTCGGCACCTGTCGGAAAGCGCTGGCGCTGCGTTCGATCCAAGCCCGCAGCTCCGCCCCGGAGAGCCGCAGCGCCACGACCGAGTTCTGATAGACGTGAAGGTCGACCAGATGGCGCAGCGTCAGCGGGCCGGCCGGCACGTCGGTAAAATGCTCCGGCGCCTGCCGCCCACCGGCTTTCAGCGGCGCGGCGGCCGAAAGCAGCGGCAGCGCCGCCTCCGGTCGGCCCGCGAGCAGGGCGGCGACATGGGCGGATTGCGCCGCGTTGATCACCTGAACCGCAGGCGCGTCGGCGACCTGCGCGAAGTAGGTGTGGAGGTGGAGCGGGCTTTGCGCCACGATCCTGCCGATGGTGTGCACCACGTCGGAGTGATAGCGCGCCCCGGCCTCAGCCACGCCCGCATGGGGCGCCGACGCCGCGACCGCACGCAGCGCCGCCTCATGCGCGCCGATGCGCCAGCCGCCGCCGGGCTCGGCCGCCAGCCGCAGATCCACGACACCGATGCGATTGCCCCAGAACCCCGGCATGACTGCCGGTTTGCCGTGCAGGCGGCCGCGCGCGGGGTCGACGAGGCCCTGCGCGTCCGCAGCGACTGGGAAACCGGGATCGGGAAAGTGGCCATGGGCGTGACCGGCGAGCACGACGTCGACCTCCGGGATCGCGGCGACGGGAACGGCGGCATGCTCCATCCCCGGAGATGGCGTCGCCGCACCGATCCCGGAGTGGCACAAGACGACGATCAGGTCGGCCCCGCGACGGCGCAGTTCCGGTGCCCAGGCGGCGACGGTCGGCACGATATCCCGCGCCACCAGGGCCTCGCCCAGGCGTGCGCTGTCCCAGTCCACGGTTTGGGGTGGGGCAACGCCGATCACCCCAACCGTGATGGTCCGCCTTGTCCCGTCGCCGCACAACAGATCCCTCTCCAGCAGCGCGACGGGCGGCAGAAGCGGCGTATCCTCAAGCGGCGTAGGGCCACAGGCGCGGACGAGGTTGGCCAGCACGAAGGGCGGCGCGGCCCCGGCAATCGCCTGCTCGATCTCCGCCAGGCCATGGTTGAAATCATGGTTGCCGAGGGTCGCGGCATCGACGCCCGCCGCGGCCAGCGCCTGGGCCATAGGGTGCCCCTCCGTGGCGGCCCTGGCGTAGAGTTGCGGGTCGATCGGCCCGCCCTCGAACGCGTCGCCGATGTCGAAGCTCAGCGCATTGTCGGCCTCCTGCCGTGCTGTCTCGGCCTCGGCCGCGGCAAGGGCCAGGCTTTCCCCGCTGCGCGGGCGCTCGGCGATGTAGTCGTAGGGCATCAGACGCATGTGCAGGTCCGAGAACGCGATCAGGCGAAGATGAGCCTCGCTTGGGCCGGCGTCCTCTGAGAACCTGTGGCGCACTCGCACGAAGGTCGATCCGATCTTTCGGTCGCGCCGGGGGGCGCAACATCCGCTTCCGAACTCAGCATGGCCCGGACGCGGGGCGAAGGTCCAATGCTATGGGCTTACTGCACGCAATGGTTGTGTTGCGTTGCGCCAAGGTCAATGCCCATCGGTTCCCGGCCCGTCCGGCAAAGCAATTGCGCCTGGGGAGCCGCCGTGGCATCCCACCGCCCGGCAAGGCGAAACGGCGGGACGACAGATGCGGCATGCGGAACACGTGACCTTCGGCGGCTCGGGCCTCGAACGGGTCGCACAGCGGCGCCCCGATCCCGCCCTGATGGAGGCTCTGGCGAACGACCCGCAAACCCGGATGCTTCCGATGTGGCGCGGCAAGCCCCTCGTGCGGGACACGGCCGAGGCCGACGGGTCCCTGAGGCTTGCGACCGTTGCGCCCGGGGCGGCAATCCTCTCCGAAGGCTCGGGCGAGCGGGTGTATCTGGGCTACGGCGCCGGGTCCGATCTGCGTCGCGATCCGGCCCATGCGACGGACGGCCCCGCCTGGTTCGCCGTCGAGGTGTCGGACTGGGAGCCCGAAGGGCAGGAGGCGGGCGATCCCCGTGCCTTCGCCGATCCGACGGAGCAGGTCTATCCCGGCCTTCCGGAGGGCCACCGGTTCGTCGAGCTGCGCGGCGCGATGACCCGCCTGAGTGCCCGCGATGCGGAGCTTGCGGCCACGGCGAAGGGCGTTCTCGGCTGGCACCAGACGCATCGCTACTGCGCGCGCTGCGGCCATCCCAGCGACCTCTCCGAGGGGGGATGGCAGCGCCGGTGCTCGGCCTGCGGCGCGCGCCACTTTCCGCGGACCGACCCCGTCGTGATCATGCTGATCACTTGCGGCAACACCCTGCTTCTCGGCCGGTCGCCGGGATGGCCGGACCGGATGTACTCGCTGCTTGCGGGCTTCATCGAACCGGGCGAGACGATGGAGGCGGCCGTTCGGCGTGAAGTGTTCGAAGAGGCCGGCGTGCGCGTGGGAGAGGTCAGTTATCTGGCCTCCCAGCCCTGGCCTTTCCCTGCATCGCTGATGCTCGGGTGCCGCGGCGAAGCCCTGACCCGCGATATTGTGCTAGACCCGCTCGAACTGGAAGATGCGCTGTGGATCACGCGCGAGGACCTGCTGGCCGTACGCGCGGGCGAAAGCGACCGGATCAAACCCGCCCGCAGAGGGGCCATCGCGCACTTCCTGATGGAGCGATGGCTGTCCGATACGTTGGATTGAAGGAGGCCCCATGGAGCTTACAACGACAGAACACGTCGCTATCCCGATCGAGGCCGTCTGGGCCGAGGCCACGAACTTCGCACAGTTCGAGGCGGGCCTGATCAAGCGCGGCGTCGCCCTGGAGCGCAAGGGCGACGGCGACGCCGGGGAAGGAACGGCATGGGAGGCCGTGGTGCCGGTCTCTGGCCGCAAGCTGAACGCCAAAGCCCACATCGCCCGGATGGAGGCCCCGAACGAGCTGCGTTTCGAAGGCAGCGGAACCGGGATCGAGGGGCATGTTGCGGCGCGGCTGACCTCGCTCGACGCCAACACCACGCAGATCGATATGACGATCGGCCTGCAGGCCAAGGCAATGGGGGCACAAGTGATCCTTCAGCCCCTGCGCCTGGCCAAGAAGAAGCTGCAAAAGCAGCTCAACACTCAGATGGGCCGGATCGCGCGCGGGATGGAGGAGCGCTACGCCGCCGCGCGCGACGCCGCAGACCAGGCCTGAGCCGGCGCGGATCGAGACTGACCTAGCGGCGCTTCGGATCGGCGGGGTAAACTCCCAGAAGCTCCAGCTTCGTGCAGAAGTAATCCAGCTCGTCCAGGGCGAGGCGCACGTTGCGGTCGTCGGGGTGGCCCTCGATATCGGCGTAGAACTGCGTCGCCGAGAACGACCCGTCGACCATGTAGCTCTCAAGCTTGGTCATGTTGACGCCGTTCGTCGCGAACCCGCCCATGGCCTTGTAGAGCGCCGCCGGAATGTTGCGCACGCGAAACACGAAGGTTGTCATCATGCCGTGCTTGCCGCGCACGGAATAGTCCGGCTGGCGCGCCATGATCAGAAACCGCGTCGTGTTGTTGTCCTCGTCCTCGATATGCCGGGCCAGCGGATTGAGGCCATAGATCTCGCCGGCCAGCTCGGAGGCCAGCGCGGCCTGGGTGATATCCCCGCGCGCGGCGACATCGCGCGCGGCGCGGGCATTGTCGGTGCTGACGCGCCCTGAGATGCCGTGTTCGCGCAGGAAACGTTCGCATTGCGGCAGCAATACGAGGTGGCTCCATGCCTCGCTGATATCCGTCAGTTTGGCGCCGGGCACCGCGAGGAGGTTGATGTGCACACGCACGAACGCCTCGTCGATGATGTGCAATCCGCTCTCGGGCAGGAGGCGATGGATGTCAGCGACGCGGCCGTATGTGGTGTTCTCGACGGGAAGCATGGCCAAATCTGCCCTGCCGGATCGCACCGCCTCGATCGTGGCCTCGAAGGTCGGGCAGGGCAGGGCTTCGTGGTTCGGCCGCGCATCGTGACAGGCCTGGTGCGAATAGGCGCCGGGTTCGCCCTGGAACGCAATGGTCGGTGGGTTGGAGTCGGATCGCATGGATGGCCCTTGCGGCAGCAGAAAAGGACGCGGTTTTTTTGCCCCAAGGCAGCATATGCAAGCACAAAAGGGCGTTTGGTCGCGCCGGATACACCTTGCGCCCATCACCCGGAAGGACGTAACTCCGCGCCGAGACGACACAAACGCGGATGCGACATGTTCGACACGGTGACCCTTACCAAAGCGGCAGTGGGCTTTCTTTCTTCATGGCTCGTCCTGCTCCTCGGCATCTTTGTGGCCGATAACCTCTATTCAGTCGGCCATCACGGAAAAGGAGAGCATCATCAGGCCTATTCCATCGAGGTCGAGGATGCAGAAGGCGGCGAGGAAGTTGTCGAACTGACGTTTGAAGAGAAGTGGTCGCAAGCCGATGCAGGCAGCGGTGAACGCGTCTGGTCGAAGTGCCGGGCGTGCCATCAGCTGGAACAGGGCGCCAATGCCACCGGCCCCTATCTGTATGGCGTGGTCGGCCGCGAAATCGACGCCGCCGACGGGTTCAACTACTCCGGCGCACTGTCCGCGTCGGCCGAGGTCTGGACGCCGGAGAACCTGTACGACTTCCTCGAAGACCCGAAGGGCTGGGCCCCGGGCACGTCGATGTCGTTCAACGGCCTGCCCAAGTGGGAAGACCGCGTGAACCTGATCGCCTACCTCGAGACGACGAACAACTGACGCGCGATGCCCCGGTGCGGTGCTGTGCCGCCGCGCCCCTTACAAGGGGTGCAATGTTTCAATTCCGGGCAATGGGGTGCCATTTGCCTCGCGCAGGCTCACAGATTCGCAAGTAGACCCTTCACATAACGGCTTCGAGCCTATCTTCTGGGGATCACACGCACGCCAGCCGGTGGGGTGCGTGCCGTTCGACGAGACATGGACGCCCAAGGAGACGTTGCCTATGCGCCCGACCGCGCCGACCTACGCCCGCGCCAAATCCCGCCCTTCTCCCTCCTCCACGCCACGCAGGGCTTTGCGCCGGGTGGCCCTGCCCCTCGCGGGTATCCTGCTGGCCGCGGCGCCGGCCTATGCCTTGGAAGACGGCTGGATCCAGTCCCACGGCATCGCAACCTTCAACGGCGACGACCTGAAATACGCGCGCGACTTCGAACACCTGGACTACGTGAACCCGGACGCCCCCAAGGGTGGTGAGATGTCGATCTGGGCCTTCGGCAGCTTCGACTCGATGAACCCCTACACCATCAAGGGCCGGTCGGCGGCGCTGTCCTCCTTCGGGTATGAGAGCATCCTGACCAGCACATCGGACGAGATCGGCGCGTCCTACTGCCTTCTGTGCGAAAGCCTCGAATACCCGGCCGACCGGTCGGAGGTGATCTTTACACTGCGCGAGGGGATCACCTTCGCCGACGGATCGCCGCTGACCTCGGACGACGTGATCTTCACCTACGAGCTTTTTCGGGACAAAGGGCTGCCGTCGTTCCGCGCGGTGATCAATCAGCTGATCGAGAGCGCCGAAGTGTTGGATGAGCGGCGCTTTCGCTATGTGTTCAAGGAAGGCGTGCCGAAGCGTGACGTGATCCAGACCGTGGGCAACCTGTCCGTCTTCTCCAAGGCGCATTACGAAGCCAACGGCCTGGATCTTGAGGAGAACACGCTCACCCCGTTCCTGGGCAGCGGCCCCTATCTGGCGGACACCGAGAACATGGATGTCGGCCAGACCATCGTCTACAAGCGCAACCCGGACTATTGGGGCGCCGATCTGCCCATCAATATCGGGCGCTACAACTTCGATTCCATCCGGGTCGAGTACTTCGCCGACTTCAACTCCGCTTTCGAGGCGTTCAAGGGCGGCGCCTATCACTTCCGCAACGAGGGCAGCTCCAAGAACTGGGCGACCGCTTACAACTTCCCCGCCGTCGAACAGGGCCATGTCGTCAAGCGCGAGCTGGCGGACGGCTCCATCGCCACGGGCCAGTCCTTCGTGATGAACCTGCGCCGCCCTCAGTTCGAGGATCCGCGCGTGCGCGAGGCGATTGCCCTGATGTTCAACTTCGAATGGTCGAACGAGCAGCTGTTCTACGGCCTCTACGAGCGCATCAACTCCTTCTGGGAGAACAGCAATCTCGCGGCGGAAGGGCTTCCCACACCCGGGGAGCTTGCGCTGCTGGAGCCGCTGGCGGACGGCTTGCCGGAGGGCGTTCTGACGGAAGAGGCGGTGCTGGCGCCGGTAAGCAGCGAACGTCAGCTCGACCGCGGCAACCTGCGCCGGGCGCTGGCGTTGCTGGATGAAGCCGGGTGGGCGGTCGATCCGTCCGACGGCATGCGCCGCAAGGACGGCAAGACGCTGCGGGTGGAGTTCCTCAACGACAGCCCCACCTTCGACCGCGTCATCAACCCCTATGTCGAAAACCTCCGTCGGGCCGGTGTCGACGCGGTGCACAGCCGGGTGGACAACGCGGAGGCCACGAACCGCGAGCGCAGCTTCGACTTCGACATCGTCACCGACCAGTTCCCAATGGGCTACATCCCGGGGCGCGGGCTGGAACAGTATTTCGGCTCGGCGACGGCGGACGAGAGCGTTTTCAACGGGATGGGCATCAGGTCCGAGGCGGTCGACAGCCTTGTCGCGACCATCGTGGCGGCCGAGAGCCGCGACGAGATGGAGGTTGCCGTGCGCGCCCTCGACCGTGTCTTGCGCGCCCACCGCTTCTGGGTACCGCAATGGTACAAGGACGTTCATACGGTCGCCTACTACGATATGTTCGAGCATCCCGACCCGCTTCCACCATATGGGCTCGGCTACCTCGACTTCTGGTGGTATAACGCCGAGCGCGCGGCCGAGATGCGCGCCGCCGGCGCGCTGCGCTGACCGTAAACCGTAGAACCACGAGCGAGGGCCAGCCAGGATGGGCGCCTATATCCTCCGAAGGCTTCTGCTGATCATTCCGACGCTGTTCGGGATCATGCTCATAAACTTCACGCTGACGCAGTTCGTGCCCGGCGGCCCCATCGAGCAGATCATCGCGCAGGTCGAAGGCGACGGCGATGCCTTCGAAGGCATCGCCGGGGGCGGGGATGCGGGACAATCGGCGCAGGATGCGGGCGCCGGCAGCGGCGCGGACGATCGCTATCTCGGCGCGCGGGGTCTGCCGCAGGATTTTCTGGATGAGCTGGAGGTCGACTTAGGCTTTGCCCGCATCGTCTGCGCACCGGGATTCGAGGGCACGCCATCGCTCGACGCGCCGGAATGCCAGAAGGAGCTGATCGGGATCGGCGAACGCTTCGTCATCCTGATGGGCAACTACATCACCTTCGACTTCGGCGAGAGCTACTTTCGCTCGATCTCCGTCGTCGACCTCGTGATCGAAAAGATGCCGGTGTCGATCACGCTGGGCCTGTGGTCCACGGTGATCGCCTACCTGGTGTCGATCCCCTTGGGCATCCGCAAGGCCGTCCGCGATGGTACGAACTTCGACACCTGGACGTCGGCGATCATCATCGTCGCCTATGCCATCCCCGGTTTTCTCTTCGCAATCCTGCTTCTCGTGCTTTTTGCCGGGGGCTCGTATTACCAGATCTTCCCCCTCAGGGGCCTCGTCTCCGACAATTGGGAGGATCTGACGCTGCTCGGCAAGATCGGGGACTATTTCTGGCACATCACCCTGCCGGTGCTGGCCTCCACGATCTCGGCCTTCGCGACGCTGACCCTGCTGACCAAGAACAGCTTCCTGGATGAGATCAAAAAGCAATACGTCATCACCGCCAAGGCCAAGGGGCTGAGCGAGAGCCGGGTGCTCTATGGCCATGTGTTCCGCAATGCGATGCTGATCGTGATCGCGGGCTTCCCGGCGGCGTTCCTGTCGGTCTTCTTCGGAGCGTCGATCATCATCGAGACGATCTTCTCGCTCGACGGGCTGGGGCGGCTGGGCTTCGAGGCCGCGGTGCAGCGCGACTATCCGGTGGTGTTCGGCACGCTCTATGTGTTCGGGCTGATCGGTCTGCTGGTCGGGATCATCTCGGACCTGATGTATGTCCTTGTCGATCCACGGATCGACTTCGAGAGCCGGGAGACCTGACATGGCCGCGCCCGACACCTCCCTGCCCGAGCTCCCGACCGAAGAGGACGTCGACCGCCCGGCCGCGGCAGCGCCGCCGCGCAAACGGGGCTTCTTCACGCTGTCGCCGCTCAATCAGCGGCGCTGGCGCAACTTCAAACGCAACCGCCGAGCCTATTGGTCGCTGATCATCTTTTCGGTGATCTTCACCGTGACGCTCTTTGCGGAGTTCATCGCCAACGACAAGCCGATCCTGGTGGAGTATCGCGGCGAGCTGTTCTTCCCGATCCAGAACTTCTACTCGGAGCAGACCTTCGGCGGCGACTTTCCGACGGAGGCCGTCTACCGCGACGCCGAGGTCCAATGCCTGATCGTGACCGGCGGCGTGGAGGAGTGTTTCTACGAGCCCGAGCAGGTGATGGCCGATGTCGCGGCCGGCGCCACGGAGATCGCGGGCGAAGACGTGGTGCAGGGCTGGATGCTGTGGCCGCTGATCCCCTACAGCTACAACACGCCGAACAATCTGGGCCAGCCCGCCCCCTCGCCGCCCGATGCCAACCACTGGCTGGGCACGGACGACGCCACGCGGGACGTGCTGGCGCGGGTGATCTACGGCTTCCGCCTGTCGATCCTGTTCACGATCATCGTGACGCTGTCGGCGAGTGCCATCGGGATCATCGCCGGGGCGGTGCAGGGCTATTTCGGCGGCAAGACAGACCTGTTCTTTCAACGCTTCATCGAGATCTGGGTGAGCACCCCGTCGCTCTACATCATCATCATCATGTTCGCGATCCTGGGGCGAAGTTTCTGGCTTCTGGTCTTCCTGACGGTGCTCTTCGGCTGGCCCGCGCTGGTGGGCGTGGTTCGGGCGGAGTTCTTGCGGGCGCGCAACCTTGAATATGTGCGCGCGGCGCGGGCGCTCGGCGTGTCGAACTGGAAGATCATGTTCCGCCACATGCTGCCCAATGCCATGGTGGCGACGCTGACGATGATGCCGTTCCTGATCACGGCGACGATCGGCGGTCTGGCCTCGCTCGATTTCCTGGGCTTCGGCCTGCCATCCTCGGCGCCGTCTCTGGGCGAGTTGACGCTGCAGGCCAAACAGAACCTGCAGGCGCCCTGGCTCGGCTTCACCGCGTTCTTCACCTTCGCGATCATGCTGTCGCTGCTGGTCTTCATCTTCGAGGGCGTGCGCGACGCCTTCGATCCGCGGAAGGTTTTCGTGGCCGGTGGCGCGGTGACCGAGACCGACGTGGTCGTGCAGCCCGCGCGCAAGGAGGCGGCGGAGTGATGAGGCAAGAACGTGACAGGCCCGACCTCGGGAGGGCGGTAGAGAAACCGGGCCGTTCGTGCTTTGTAGCATCGGCAGCGCGTCACTTTAAGTTCCGCAACGTATGCCCTCCCGGGGGGGAGGTCGGGCATGGCGCGTTCGCGCCGGGATGGGTGCCGTGTCCAACGTCCTAGAAGTCACCGATCTCCGCGTCTCCTTCGGCGCGTCCCGCGCCGTGCGCGGCGTCAGCTTCGACATCCAGAAGGGCGAAACGCTCGCCCTCGTGGGCGAATCGGGGTCGGGCAAATCCGTCACCGCGCTCTCCACGGTCTCGCTCCTCGGCTCGAATGCCAAGG
>JBCDGG010000070.1:0-26582 GCA_038757905.1 Pseudomonadota bacterium
GCTGGGTGTTCTGACCGTTGGGGTTGTGACCAAGCCGTTTCAGTTCGAAGGCGGCAAGCGTATGCGCCAGGCCGAGGCCGGTGTGGATTGGGTCATGCCTGGGTTTACCCATCTGCAGACGGCGCAACCCGTGACATGGGGCCATCATATGATGGCCTATGTGGAAATGTTCGGGCGAGACCTGAGCCGGGTGCGCGATGCACGAGCGCGGATGAATACGTCGCCCCTGGGTGCCGCAGCTCTGGCCGGAACGTCCTTTCCAATCGACAGACACATGACCGCCAAAGCGCTGGGCTTCGATGCGCCTGCAGCCAATTCGCTTGACGCAGTGAGTGATCGCGACTTTGCGCTTGAGTTTTTGTCTGCGGCGTCGATTTGCGCCATGCACCTCAGTCGATTTGCCGAAGAACTGGTGATCTGGTCTTCAGCCCAATTTCGCTTTGTCGCTTTGTCCGACAGGTTTTCGACTGGCTCGTCCATAATGCCGCAGAAAAAGAACCCTGATGCGGCCGAACTTATTCGCGCCAAGGTAGGGCGGATATTCGGGGCCAACACAGCGTTGATGATGGTCATGAAAGGCCTGCCGCTGACCTATTCCAAGGACATGCAGGAAGATAAGGAACAGACGTTCGATGCCGCCGACCATCTGATGCTGGCCCTCGCCGCGATGGCCGGCATGGTGGCGGACATGCACCCCCAGCCCGACGCGATGGAGGCGGCCGCAAGTGCCGGGTTTTCCACCGCTACCGACCTCGCCGACTGGTTGGTGCGCGAGGCCGGCCTTCCGTTCCGCGAAGCGCACCATGTCACTGGCACGCTTGTCGCAACGGCGGAGGCGGCGGGGTGCGATCTTGCCGATCTGCCGCTCGAGACGATGCGCGCGGTCCATGACGCGATCAACGAAGACGTCTATACTGTGCTCACGGTTACCAACTCGGTGCAGAGCCGTGTCAGCTACGGTGGCACCGCGCCGAGCCAGGTACGCCTCCAGATCGACCGCTGGAAGGAACGTCTTGCATGAATCTGCGCCGCCTCTTCATCCGGCCCCCCGCGTCCCTGCTGATCCTGTGCCTGGCCACGGGGTTCGCCGGCGGCTGCGGCCTGACACTGGAGCCTTCGGCCTCCGCGTCGCTTTCGGGCGACCGTACGACATCCGTCAGGATCTCCCGCACTGCGCCCCGCGCCGCTCCGTCCCAGACACCCGAGGCCCCATCGGACGACAGCCCGTCGGATGGGACCCCGGCCATACGCTAAGGCGGACCGATGCCCCTGCCGGTGGCGCCGGCGTGGGCAGGCGCCCCCCACCAAATCTCAGGATCTCCCCATGACCCGAACCCTCCTCCTCACCCTCGCGCTCGTGTCCCTCGCCGCTTGCGGCGTGGACGGCACGCCCTCCCCCCCGCCTGACGATCGGGAACGGCCCGAGCCGGGCATCACTATCTCGGGCTCGGTCGGTGTGGGCGTCTCCGGCGGCAGCGCGCGCGTCCGCCGGTAACCACACACCCCGCCCGCCCGGCCAGCGCCGACTGGAGGCGCTCCGGTGTCAGGTCACGGCTTCAGCGGACGGACGCAGGCATCACGCCGTGTCCCGCAGACGCGCGCCCGGTCGCGGCGATGATCCCTAAGCCGACGACGGCCGGCCACGCCCCGTCAGGAGACACCCGCGCGCTTTCGCCTGTCAGTCGCTTGCGGGGTCAGCGGCGTCAGGGCTCAGGCCAAGGCTTCAGCGGACGGACGCAGGCAGCACGCCGTGTCCCGCAGGCGCGTCCCCGGTCGCGGCGATGCTCCGTGAGCCGACGAAGGCCAGCCACGCCCCGTCCGGAGACTCCCGCGCGCACACGCCTGTCAGTCGCTTGCGGGGTCGGCAGCGTCGAGCATCGCATGGATCAGAGCGTCCTGCGGCGCGGGCGACGCCGGGTAGGCGCGCTTGGAGTGGGTCAGCCCCAGCCCCAGCACCGCCTCCGCCAGCTTGTAGGTCAGCGGCCCGGGGTTGATCACCGGGACGGGCAACCGCTCGGCCATGTAGCCATGGGCTTCATGCATCGTGGTCGATCCCAGCAGGACCACCTCTGCCCCGTCCTCGTCCACCGCCTTGAACGCCACCTCGGTCAGCGCCTCGAACACGTCCGTGCTCCTGTCGCCCAGAAGCCCCTGATTGTCCGGCTGGCTCTCGATCCAGCGGACGGAGGCGCAACTGCGCTCCACGCCCAGCTCCGTCAGCACCTTGCGATAGAGATGCTGCCAATGGGGCCACATGGCGATGATCGAAAACCGGTGCCCGAGCATCATCGCCATCAGCACCGACGCCCGCCCCGGCCCGATCACAGGAATCGACAGTTCGGCCCGCAGGGCGGCAAGCCCGCTGTCGGACATCGTGTCGATGCACACCGCGTCGAAGCCACGCCGCTGCGCGTCCAGCCCCGCCTCAAAGGCGCCGAACTCCGCCAAAACCATGTCGGAGGCGCTGACGTAGTTCTTCGGCGCCGCACGCACGCTCTCGAAGGCAAATTCGATCCCCGGCCCCAATTCAACAGCGCCGATTTGCGCCGCGCGCTTGGCGCGGTTTTCCGCGTTCATCGGAAACGGGACGATTACCAAAACGCGTTTCATGTCCCACTCCCCGCTTGCTTGCACCCGGGTCCGACCCGGGCCTAGTCTGCAACCGAACCAAGAAACCCGGGGGAGAGCAAGATGCCGGACACCGCGCCGTCCAAAGCCGATGCGCTGGGCAGCCTCGCGTCCTTTGCGGCCGAAACGCCATCTTCCGCCATTCCAGCGGAAACCCTGGGAAAAACGGCCCTCATCTTGGCCGACAGCATCGGCGCCATCGCCGGGGGCGCCGCCGAAGACGACGTGCGCGCGCTCACCGCGCGCCATCCGGGCGGCGGGCCGGCGCTGGTTATCGGTACGGGCGAGACGCGCCCGCCGGGCATGGCCGCGCTTCTCAACGGAACCGCCGGGACGACGCTGGAGATGGACGAGGGCAACCAGTTCGCCAAGGGTCATCCGGGCATGCACACGATCCCGGCCGCGCTGGCCGCCGCACCCCGCGACATTCCGGGCGCCGATCTGCTCGCGGCGATCTGCCTGGGATACGATACCGGGGCCCGCGTGGGCATTGCCACGGCACTGCGGCCCGCGATGCATCCGCACGGAACCTGGGGCACCCTCTGCGCCGCGGCCGCCGCCAACCGGCTGCGCGGCGCCGATACGGGCCGGATGCGCCACGCCCTCAGCCTCGCGTCCAGCCTGTCGCTGGCCACCTCGCGCCGCACGATGCTGGACGGCGGCACGGTGCGCAACGTGTTCACCGGCGTGGCCGGGCAGATGGGCCTGCTCGCCGCCGACATGGTCGCAGCCGGGTACACCGGGGACCGCGACGGTTTGGCGGAGGTGTTCGGACGCGTCGTCTCCGACAGTTTCGACGCCGACGCGTTGACGGATGCGCTGGGCGCGCGTTGGGAGGTCGACCGCAATTATTTCAAGCTGCATTCCTGCTGCCGGTTCAACCATGCCGCCCTCGATGCCCTCGCCCAGCTCACCGACGGCGGCGAGATCGCGCCGGATCAGGTAGCCCGGATCACGGTGGACACCTACGCCCTGGCCGCCGAGCTCGACAGCGCCGCACCGGCTAACGTGCTGGCGGCGAAGTTCTCGGTCCCGTTCGCCGTCGCGACCGCCCTCGTCACTGGGTCGACCGGTGTTGCCAGCTTCACGGCCGACCGCGTCACCGATCCTGCGATCCGAGCCCTGGCCGCCCGCGTCACCGTGCGCGAGGACGCCGCGATGACAGCCCGCCTGCCCGATCACCGCCCCGCCCGCGTAACCGTGGAGATGGCCGACGGGCGGGTTCTGACCGCCGCCACCGAGACCAATCGGGGCGACTGGGCCGATCCCTATTCGGAGGACGAGATCTACGGGAAGTATCTCAGCCTTGCGACCCGTGTCTGGGCGGACCCGGCCGCCCGGCAGATCTGGGATCTCTGCCTCGCCCTGCCGGAGGCGCCCAGCGCCGCTCCCCTGTTCGATGCCCTTGCCCGGGCCGCAGCCTGAAGGACCCTCTATGCGTGAAATCATCGTTGGCGCCGCCCAGATGGGCGCCATTCAAAAGGCCGACAGCCGAGAGGCCGTGGTCGCCCGGATGCTCCATCTGCTGGAAGAGGCGGGCCGCGCCGGGTGCACCCTCGTCGTCTACCCCGAGCTGTGCCTGACCACGTTCTTTCCGCGCTGGATGATGCCGGATTGGGCCGAGGTCGACACCTGGTTCGAAGACACGATGCCCAACGCCGCCACCCAGCCCCTTTTCGACAGGGCCAAAGCGCTCGGGATCGCCCTGTCGCTCGGCTATGCGGAACGCACGCCGGACGGGCATCACTTCAACACGCAGATCCTGACCGACGAAAAGGCGGAGATCGTGGGCAAGTATCGGAAGGTGCACCTGCCCGGGCACTCCGAATACGATCCCGATCGCGCCTTTCAGCATCTTGAGAAGCGGTACTTCGAGCCGGGTGACCTCGGCTTTCCCGTGTTTCGCAATCTCGATGCCTGGATGGGCATGCTGATCTGCAACGACCGCCGCTGGCCGGAAGCCTATCGGGAGCTTGGGCTGCAGGGTGTCGAGCTGGTCCTGCTTGGCTACAACACACCCTCGGTGAACTCGCAGAACTCCGCCGAGGGGCCCGCCCAGCGCCTGTTCCACTCCGAACTCTCGGTCCAGGCCGGTGCCTACCAGAATGCCACATGGGTCGTCTCGGTCGCCAAAGGCGGGGTGGAGGACGGCAACCCCCTGCTGGCGGGCTCGGTCATCGTGAACCCTGAGGGCGAGGTCGTCGCCCGCGCCCAGACGGAGGGGGACGAACTGCTCGTCCATGCCTGCGACATGGACGCGACCCGTTTCGGCAAATCGACGATCTTCGATTTCAAGCGCCACCGGCGCGTCGAGCATTACGGCCGCATCACCACCCAGACCGGCGTAATCTACCCCGACGGCACGGCGGGCTAGCGCCGGGCGTATCGGTGCGCAACCTGGACTGGCGGCGGCTCTCTCAGCCGACGCCGCAGCGTCGGCAGCCGCCCCCTTCTCAGACCGCCCCCCGCGCTCCACCGCGGGCTGTCGGAGGCCGCTTTAAGGGCGCTCCCGGCGGCCCATTCCGGCCCGTCGCGCGCGCTAGCGAACCCCACCGCCAGGGGAGGCGCTGTTCGATCCTGCCGCTTCCCCAAGCCGAAGCACCGCAGGCATCATCCTGCCTGCGCCTGTTGCGGTAGGGGACGTCCGCCATCCCGCCGCAGCACCTCGATCATCCAACCCAGCATGATGGCATTGAGGATATGCCAAACGAAATGCGTTCCCAGCGGCACCGCTTCGCAGACCAACTCGTCAACCGACCGGAATGTGAGCGACGCCACCAGGATCCCCACGCCGAGAAGGAGCCCGCGCGCTGTTTCGGGCCGCCGTGTCCACAAGGCGCCGGCATAGATCAGGATCAGAAGCGGCACTGGCCAATAGGCCGCTGAAATCTCGAAGAACGGCAACTGCCCGAAGGCGCCGCCCACCACCGCCGCATAGGGGATGAACGCCGCCGCGCCGATCATCGAGACCCAGACGGGCAGCCCCCAGAAATGGCGGTTCGCGGCATAACAGTAGACAACGATATAGACCGCGATGGCCGCGACATCGGCGATGACGGACCAGACGGTTGCGTGCGTGTGGAAGAGGTAGGACCCGACCCCGATCGCGCCGAGAATAACGCACAGCGCGCGGGCGACACCGGTGGCCTCGCCGGCCCCATGCAGGGCGATGCGCCGCCACATCCAGATCGCCGCGATCAGAAAGGCCGCATTCGTTACCGCGTTCACCGGTTCGGACCAATACGTGAAGTCGACGCGCTCGCAATAGCCGTCCAGCTGCCGCATCAGGCCCTCGCCGGGGCCGGTCTCCTCTTCCATTCCAGCGCTCCCGCGTTAGCCTGCTCGCAAGCAATCTAGGCCCTGGGAGGACAGAATGAAGATCACATGGCTCGGCCATTCCGGCTTTCGTATCGAAATCGGGGATCAGACGCTCCTGGTCGATCCATGGCTCACGGGGAACCCCGTCTTTCCCGAGGCTCGGCGCGCCGAGGCCATCGCGGGGGCAACGCATATCCTGTTGTCGCACGGTCATTTCGATCATGCGAGCGACGTTGTCGCCGTGTCGAAGGAAACCGGCGCGCCCATCGTCGGCATCTACGATCTGATGAGCCATCTGGAAGCCACGGAGGGCGTCGGCATCGTGGGCTTCAACAAGGGCGGGACGGTTCTTCTGGGCGACGTGTCGGTGACGATGGTGACCGCGGTCCACTCCTCGTCGGTCGGCACCGATCACGGGCCGATGTATGCCGGCGCCGAGGCCGGGTTCATGATCGCCCACGGCGGACGCACGATCTACTTCTCCGGAGATACCGATGTCACGGCGGACATGGGCGTCATGCAGGCCCTGCACACGCCCGAGATCGGCATCCTGAGCTGCGGCGGCCATTTCACGATGGACATGGCCCGCGCGGCCTACGCAGCCAAAACGTTCTTCGACTTCAAGACGCTGATCCCCTGCCACTACAAGACGTTCCCGTTGCTCGCCCAGTCGGCTGCGCCACTGGCCGAAGCGCTGCCGGATGTGGATGTGATCGAGCCTGAGGTACTGTCCCCGATCGACCTCTGAGGCGCACGCGCCGGGAGGGGTGCGGAGCAAGGCGGCGGCGGTGATGTCTTGCCGCGTTCTGCCCATGCAGGAGCCGCCACGGGCGCATGCGCTCAGGGTCAGAACCCGTCGCGGAGGCTGGCAGGGCCGGGCTGTGGCAGGGCCCGCCTTGACGCGGCCCTCTGCCACCTCGATATCGCAGCGGACATCACTTGGAGGATCGCGATGCGACCGTGGAAGATCGCCGCTTTTGCTGCCTTGGCCGGCGCGGCCCTCGCGGGTGTGGCATGGCTGACCGTCCTCAACGGGACACCGCGCGGCGGCGTCGCCGTTCTGGGCGACGAGGCCCCCGCCCTGCACCTGGCAATGGGCACGGCACAGGCGCTTCCCCTGCACACCGCAGCGGTGACGGTCGTATCGGTGCAAGGATGGGAGCGGTTGCGCTACATCCCCGACATGGCGGATCTCTGCGGGCCGGAATGCTTCGGCACGGGGGGCCTCGTGCGCGTCGTCCCGCTGAGCCCGACGGGCTCCCGCAAGATCCTGTTCGTGAACCTCGAAGCCTGGCCCGGCACCGCCGGGCTGACCCGGGCCAGCGAGGAGAAGGACTTTGCCTGCGTGGCCGAAACCCTCACGGCGGAGTTCGCGCGGCTGCGCCCGGCGCCGGTTCCGCACTGCGCCGCCCCGGTCGAGGTCGCACAGGGCACGCGGTGGGTCCTTCCGGCGGGTCTCGGAGCGCTATAGGACACCCGGCAGGCCCTTTGGAAGCCGCGTCCGAGGCAAGCGGAGACTGAAGCGCGTCGGCAGACGCACAGCACCGGACATCGCGCGTGCCCGGTCGTGGAGCAGCCGACCGATGGCGCGTCCTATGCGCCGGACTAAACCGCGTCTCGAGCGCGTGGTAAGCTTGCAGCGCGATGCCCAGGTGGCGGAGGCCCCAACGAACACGGCGCCTTCCAGTGAGGGCCGCCCAGCCTCACGAAGCCAGCTGCCCGCATACGCGACGGGGCGCCCCGCCGCCATTGGCCGGGAGGGCGCGCGGCACCCATCCAGGCGTCGCGGATCGAGGGCCCAAAGACACCGAACGACGTGCGCCGGAACAATCCTGCATCGACCACGCGTGCCGCGGCACGTCCGAACCCCGCCCCTTGCATCGGCGTCGGCCTCCCTATCCGTTGGTCCCATCGCTCCCAAGCGCCTGTCTATCCCTGCAAGGGCCCGCTCAGATCCGCATCCGGGTAGGGCAGATCCTCCAACGCGACGTTGCGATAGTCGGGCTCCGGCGTGACGGGAAACCGGACAGCGGCGATCGCGTCCCGCTCCTCCAGCACCGCTTTGACGGCGCGGTGCATGCCGTCCATCAGGCGGCCCTCAGCGCATAGAAGGATCGGATGGCTCAGATCGGTCTGCCGGACCAATACCATATGCGCGGCGATGGAACGTGGCGTGGGCGTGCTCTCCGGGTCGGAGTACCACCAGTTCCGATCCAGCTCGCGCAACTCACGCAAGGGCAGGTGCAACGGCGTCAGATCGCGCGAGAGACGGACCAGCCGGTGCACATCCCAGATCCAGACGTCCTCTCCGACGCGGCGGGCATGGTATTGCTTTCTCATGGCGTCACCTTGCCCGCGAAGTCAGTTCGTCAGTGCCGTCAGACCCTTCCATGGCGCTCACACGACCCCAGTTCCCATCGCGCCGACGCCCGGAGCGACCGGCGGCCCAAAGGCCCCAAGGCGGCGCCTACTCGACGCGCCTTGTATCGGCAAAGAGCGCCGCGACAAGAAAGCCCGACACGCAGGCCGATGCATGCGGCTGCGACACCGCTTGCCGCAGCGCCGCGCTGCGCCGCACGGCAGGCATGGACACGGGCACCTCGGCATAGGCCGCCGCCACCCGCAACGCCCGGGCAAAGGCCATGTCGCCGTCCGGGCTCGGACGCCAGGGAAGGCTGCCCTCGTCCACGCCCTCCTCCGCCCGATAGACCGTCTCGCCCTCCTTGATCGTCGCCACCACGCGGAGGGTATCGAGCGCTTCGGGGTCGATCGCGGTCGGATCCTCGGACAGGATCACCAGATCCGCGAGCTTGCCGGGCGCCAGCGATCCTTTCTCGGCCTCCTCGAAATGCTGCCACGCCGGCCAGATCGTCATCGCCTTCAGCGCCGTCGTCACGTCCACCCGCTGGTCGGGGCCCAGGATGTCGCCCGACCTCGTCCGCCGGGTCACGGTGGCGTCGAGGATGCGCATCGAATCCGGAAAGGCGACCGGCGCGTCGTGGTGCGAGCCGAACATCATGCCCCGCTTCCGGACCCAGCCGGTGGGCGAGATGTTGTCGGCGGCCACGGGTCCCACGGTATGGTCGCGGTGCCAGTCACCCCAATAGTAGGTGTGCATCGGAAAGAGCGAGGGAAACACGCCCAGCCTGTCATAGGCGGCAACCTGGTCTTCGCGCAGGAACTGCCCATGGATCAGAACGGGGCGGGTATCGGGTTGCCCGAATTCCGCCTGAGCCGCATCGAGGGCCCCGATCAGCGCGTCCGAGGCGCGCTCGCCATTGGCGTGGGTGATGATCTGAATGCCGTTCTCATAGGCCCAGCGCACCGCCTCGTTGATCTGGTCGTCGCTGGCGGCGGCATAGCCCGCATAGGCGGGCGGGTACTGCCCGACCGGCGCGTAATATGGCCGGTCCCGCCATGCGGTGAAGCCCTGCGGGCTGCCGTCGATCGTCAGCTTCGCCCCGCCGACGCGCAGCCTGCTGTCATACTCGGCCGAAACGGTCGCGGCGATGTAGTCGCGGTCCACCAGGACATCCGGGTAGGTGACGATGTCGATGGCAAAGCCCCCCTCCTCGGCCACCTGTCGCATGACATCCACCGTCCCCGGCATCGACCGGCCCTCCTGCGCGGTGGTGTAGCCGTAGGACGCCCAGAGCCGGGCACCCGCCCGGGCGAACTCGGCGAACCCCTCGTTCCCAAGATCACCCAGCAAGCTCACGAGCACGGCAAAATGGGCCGTCTCCTCCAGCACGCCGTCCGGGCTGCCGTCCGGCAACCGGCGAATGATGCCGCCCGGAGGGTCCGCGGTATCTGCGGTGAAGCCCGCAGCGGCGAGCGCGGCAGAGTTCGCCGCGCCGAAATGCCCCGACTGGTGCACGAGGTAGACGGGCACCTCGGTGCTGATCGCATCGAGGTCTGCGCGCGTGGGATGGCACAACTCCGCCAGTTGCGATTGGTCGTAGCCGAAGCCGATGATCAGCCCGACCTCGTCCACCACGTTTGTGTTTGCCTCCATCCAGTCCCGCAGGACCTGCTGAAGCGAGGCGATGTCCGTCACCGACCCGTCTGGTGGCGCAAGAAGATTGGCGGACAGGGCCTGCAGACCGCCCATCATCACGTGGCCATGGCTGTCCACGAAGCCGGGGATCAGGGCGCGGCCCTCCAGGTCCACCACGTCGGTCGCGTCGCCGGCAAGGGCGAGCATCTCTTCGCGCGTTCCAAGGGCCAGGATACGGCCATCCTGCACCGCCAGCGCCTCGGCCCGGGGCTCTGCGTCCTCCATTGTCAGGATCGGCCCGCCCTCGTAGATCGTGTCGGCGATCTCCTGTGCCGTCAGGGGGGCGGCGACGAGGGCCACCGGGAAAAGCGCCGCAAGAAATCTCATCATGGCAAGCTCCTGATCGAAAGGGCGCACCGGTCAGACGATGCGCTGGCAAAGGTCGCGCGGGTCGGCGGTGTCGACGTGCCAGAACGCGCGCGCCGCCTCCGGCAGATCTGCGAGAACGGCGTCGAGGTCGCGCTGGTCAACCGAGCGGCGCAGCGCCCAGGCCGTGGCCTCGATGGCGTTCTCGGGGGTCAGATTGTGATGCGGTCGAAGCGCCTGCACCTCGCGCGTCAGCGTGGCGCGATCGGCGAAGGCGCGGGGCGGCGCCTCGATCTCCCAGCCAGCTACGAAGATCGCGCGCAGGGTGGAGGGCAACACGCTGGCGAAGGCGATGCCCTGCGCGGGCGTCAGACGACGACGGAACACCTGCAGGACACCGTCTACCGCGGTGTAGGTCATGTTGTTGGAGGACAGGTTCATCCGGCTTCGCGCATCGTCGAGGAACGCGCGAAACTCCTTCTCGGAGTGCCGGTAGGTCCACGGCATCGGCATGGGATGGCGCCACCTGTAACCAGATCGTACGCCCCCGACGGTACCCGCGCCGCCCCTGTCCGCCCAGAAAAAAGGCCCGCCGGGGGGCGGGCCTTTGGACGCGGGGCGCAGGGGTCCGGCCCTTACGCCGGCCGGACCCGCCTATTGCGGGATGTCCCCGGACAATCCTTCGACGTAGAAATTCATGCCCAGAAGCGTGCCGTCGTCGGCCACCTCGCCGTCGGCGAGCCAGACGCTGCCATCCTGCATGTTGAGCGGGCCGGTGAACGGGTGGTATTCGCCCGCGGCGATGCTTTCTTTCAGCGCCATCGCCTCGGCGGCGACGTCGGCCGGAACCGCATCGGTGATCTCACCGATGCCCACCATGCCGTCCCCGATCCCATGCCAGGTGTCGACGCTGCCCCAAGTGCCGTCCTTCACCGCCTGGACACGGTCCACATAATAGGGCCCCCAGATGTCGAGGATCGACGAAACGCGCGGCGCCGGCTTGAAATCCGCCATGTCGGACGCCTGCCCGAAGCCGATCACGTTGCCGGCCTCTGCCGCGGCCGCCAAGGGCGCGGTGCTGTCAGTGTGCTGCAGGATCACGTCGGCGCCCTGCTCGATCAGCGCGGTGGCGGCGTCGGCCTCCTTGGCCGGATCGAACCACGTGTAGACCCAGACAACCCGGAATTCGACATCGGGATTGGCCTTCTTGGCATGGATATAGGCGGAGTTGATGCCGCGGATCACTTCCGGGATCGGGTACGAGGCGATGTAGCCGATCACGTTGCTTTCCGTCATCGAGCCGGCGATGTGGCCCTGCACGGCACGGCCTTCATAGAAGCGGGCCGAATAGGTCGAGACATTGTCGGCGCGCTTGTACCCCGTCGCATGCTCGAACCTCACATCGGGAAACTTCTCAGCGACGGCGATGATCTGGTCCATGTAGCCGAACGACGTCGCAAACACGATGTCGACGCCCGAAAGCGCCATCTGGGTCATCGCGCGCTCGGCGTCGGCGCCCTCGGGCACGCTTTCCTGAAAGATCGTCTCGACATCGTCGCCAAAGGCTTCCTCGACCGCCAGACGCCCCTCGTTGTGGGTGAAGGTCCAGCCTCCGTCCCCGATCGGCCCGACATAGACGAAGCCGACCTTGGTTGGGTCGTCCTGCGCATTCGCAGCACTGCCGAGCGCCAGCGCAAGCGCTGCCGAGGCAAGAAAGGATCGTCTGAACATGGTAGTCTCCCTGATGGATGCGGCTCTTCACGCGGCCGCATGAAACGATTTCCCCAAGGCGGCTGGCGCCCCCAGCGCCGCACGAGCCCGCCCCGACGACATAACGACCAGGACGAGGATCGTCAGGATGTAGGGCGACATCGACAGATACTCGACCGGGATCGCAACCCCCGCAGCTTGCAGGTTGAGTTGTAAAACGGTCAATCCGCCAAAAAGATAGGCGCCCAGCAAAAGCCGGCCGGGCCGCCAGGCGGCGAACACGACGAGGGCAAGCGCGATCCACCCGGCGCCGGCGGTCATGCCCTCGGTCCATTGGGGCACCCGCACGAGGCTGATATAGGCGCCGCCGAGCCCCGCGCAGGCCCCGCCAAACGCGATCGCGGCCA
This sequence comes from Pseudomonadota bacterium, assembly GCA_038757905.1. Lineage (GTDB taxonomy): Bacteria > Pseudomonadota > Alphaproteobacteria > Rhodobacterales > Rhodobacteraceae > HLUCCA09. The sequence continues at coordinate 12,427 of JBCDGG010000070.1, forward strand.
GCCGGATACGAACAACCTTGTAGCCCAGCGCATGGGCGGCCTCGGCGCTCTCTCCCACGGCGCGCAGGATCAGACCGGCCCGGGAATGCTGCAGAAAGTACCAGATGGCGGCGCAGAGCAGGAGCGACAGGTACACCATCGCATCGTGTCGGAAGAGGATGGTGCCGAGCACCGGGATGTCGCCCAGCGGGCCCCAATTGACCTCCGGCACCTCCACCCCGCGGATACCGATATAGCCTTGCCCGATCAGGGCCGACAGGCCGAGACCGAACAGCGTCAGGGCCAACCCGGTCGCCACCTGGTTCGACATCAGCACCTGCGTCAGCACACCGAAAAGGAGCGAAAGCGCCGCCCCTCCGACAGCGGCGGCGGCAAAGCCAAGCGTCGCCGATTGTGTCTCGAGCCCCGCGGCAAAGCCCGTCACCGCACCCACGATCATCATGCCTTCGACGCCGAGGTTCAGAACCCCCGCGCGCTCGACCACCAGCTCCCCCAGCGCCGCGAGCAGAATAGGCGTGGACGCCACCATCAGCGAGGCGATCAGAAGCACCCAGTTGATCGACGACAAGTCCATGGCCTAGCCCCCACCGCGCAGAAAGAAGGACGCAAACACCGCTCCGTTGAGTCCGACGAGAAACGCAAAGACCCGCTGACGGCCGTCCCGGGCCGAGCGCAGGCGGAAGCCGGGCCAGAGGCGCCCCAGGGCTTCGGCCGTGCGGGCAACGAGGCGCTCGGCCCACGTGTTCTCCGCCATACCGGCAACGAACGGGGCCAGGGCGGCGGCGGTGAAAAGCGACGCGGCCAGCGCGATCAAGGCGGGGGAACCGATCAGCCCGAATGCTAGAGCCGCCGCCAGCACGCCCGCGCCAAAGGTCAGGGCCACCGGCCCAAGAGCGGCGGACCGGGTCACGCCGTGCTCCGCGGCTTCAGCCGGAACCGGAAGTTCGTCATCACATCCACACCGAGCAGAAAGAACAGCAGCATCCCCTGAAATGCCTGAATGGCGGCGGCGGGAATGCCGAGCATGAGCTGCGCCAACTCGCCGCCGATATAGGTCAGCGCCATCAGCAGCCCGGCCAGAAGGATGCCGATCGGGTGAAGCCGGCCCAGAAACGCCACGATGATGGCAGTGAACCCGTAGCCGGAGGCGAAGTCGATCGAGATCTGCCCGGCGGGCCCGGTCGCCTCGAAGAGACCGGCCATTCCGGCCAGCGCCCCGGAGAGCCCGAGGCAGACAAAGACCAGCCGCGCCGGGCTGACGCCGGCAAAACGCGCAGCGCGCGGCGCCTCGCCGGCCAGACGGATCTGAAACCCCAGAAGGTGCCGCGACAGCAGGATGTAGCCGAAGATGACGGCGATGAAGGCCGCGACGACGCCCCAATGCATGCCCGTTCCTGCAATCAGTTCGGTGTTGGACGACGCCTCCCAGTCGCGCAGGTTGCGCGACCCCGGGAACCCGCCGCCTTCGGGGTTCCGCAGGGGCCCGAGCGCCATCGCGGCCACAAGCTGTTCGGCCACATAGACCAGAAGCAGCGAGACAAGGATCTCGTTGGTCCGAAACGCTACCTTCAGGATCGCCGGGATCATCGCCCAGAGGAAGCCGCCCAAAGCGCCGGCCAGCACCATTCCGGGGAAGATCAGCGCGCTCTCCGCCGGATAGAGCGCCAGCCCGAACCCCGCCCCGCAAAGCGCGCCGACGATGTACTGGCCCTCGGCCCCGATGTTCCAGATCCCCGCGCGAAAGCCGATCGCAAGGCCGATGGCGATCAGAATCAGCGGCCCGGCCTTCACAAGAAGCTGCGGGCGCGAGAAGGCCGCGAACTGCTCGTTGAAGATCGGATCCCAGAAGATCGTGCGGATCGCCTCGAACGGGTCCTTGCCGAGCGCGGCAAACATCAGCCCGCCCGCGATCATGGTCAGAAGAACGGCCACGATTGGGGTTGCATAGGTCCAGCCTCGGGACGGTTCGGGCCGTTTCTCCAGAACGATCACGCGCCTGCCCCCCGTTCGGGCCGGCTCGCGCCCCGCCCGCACGCCTGCGAAACGCAGAAGCCGCGGCCGACCGGCGCCACCGCGCATGCCCCTGGCCCCCGGTGGAGGCCGCAGGGCGACGGCCGGACGCCGAGGAGCGGTCGGCTAGGCCGGGGCATCGTAGCTGTCCTTGATATGATGGGCCTCGACGGTGTCGGCGACATCCATGTCATGGGCCCCGCCCAGCATCAGGCCGATGCGCTCCATCGTCAGCCCGGCAACAGGTACCGGCGCGGACAGCCGGCCGGCGTTCAGCGCCGCGAAGACATCGGCGACCTCAAGCAACTCGTCGAGATCCTGCGAGATGACGATCACGCCCGTTCCGGTGGCCGCGAGATCCATCAGGGATTGCCGGATCGACGCCGCCGCGGCCGCGTCGACGCCCCATGTCGGCTGATTGACGACCAGCACCCGGGGCCGTTGCAGCACCTCGCGCCCGATGACGAACTTCTGCAGGTTGCCGCCCGACAGCGCCCGCGCCGCCACGTGAACGCCTGGCGTGCGCACGTCGAATGCCTCGACGACCCTCTCGGCGAAGGCGCGTGTGGCGGGCCAGCTGACAAAGCCCCTGCGGGCGAGGCCCTCGCGCTGCCAGCCCGTCATCACCGCGTTCTCGGTCAGGCTCATATTGGGTGCAGCCGCATGGCCCAAGCGCTCCTCCGGGGCTGCGAGCAGCCCCAGCGCCCGGCGAGCCGTGGGCCCCAGCGCGCCAATCGGCTTGCCGTCCAGCTCGGTCGTGTCCGGCGCGGGCCGCTCGCCGGAAAGCGCGGCCAGAAGCTCATCCTGTCCGTTGCCGGCCACCCCGCCAATGCCAAGGATCTCTCCCGCGCGCAGCGTCAGCGCCACATCGTGCAGCGGTGTCCCAAAGGCATGGGCAGGCGGCAGCGACAGGCCGCGCACCTCCAGCAGCGTCTCGCCGGGCACCCGCCCGGCGCGGTCGGGCTCGGCAAAGCTCGTGCCGACCATCAGCTCCGCAAGCTCCCGCGCAGAGGCCGCGCGCGGATCGCACGTCGCCACCACCTTGCCCCGCCGCAGGATCGTGGCTGCTTCGCACAGCGCGCGGATCTCCTCCAGCTTGTGCGAGATATAGAGGATCGCTGTGCCTTCGGATGCCAGCTTGCGCAGCGTTGCAAACAGGATGTCCACCTCCTGCGGCGTCAGAACCGAGGTCGGCTCGTCCATGATCAGCAGCTTCGGATCCTGCAGCAGGCAGCGCACGATCTCCACCCGCTGCCGCTCACCTGCGGACAGCTCGCCCACCGGGCGCGTGGGGTCGAGCGGCAGGCCATAGGCGTGGCTCACCTCACGGATTTCGGCGGCCAGTTGGCGCGGCGCGGGCGGCGCCTCCATGCCAAGCCCGACATTTTCCGCCACGCTGAGGGCATCGAAGAGCGAGAAATGCTGGAACACCATGGCCACGCCCGCGGCCCGCGCGGCCCGGGGTTCCGCCGGTGCATAGGCCCCGCCGCGCAGCGCCATGGTGCCGCGATCGGGCTTAACGAGGCCGTATATGGCCTTGACCAGCGTCGACTTGCCCGCGCCGTTCTCGCCCAGAAGCGCGTGGATCTCCCCCGCGCCGACGCGCATCGACACGTCCTCGTTCGCGACAACGCCCGGATAGGCCTTGGTCAGCCCGTCGACGGACAGCAGCGCGGTCATGCCCTGCGCTCCTCGTCTTCGGCCGCAAAGGCCGCCGCGGCACGGATCAGCGCCGCCGCCACCCCGATGGCGATACCTTGGGGGTGCCGGCCGAGGTCGCGGTCCCCGATCGGGCAGGCGATGCGCGCAATATCGGGCGCGTCATGGCCCGCGGCGCGCAAGCGCTTGCTGAAGCGCGCCCATTTCGTCGCCGACCCGATCAGCCCGGCGGTGGCGAAGCCCCGCCGCAGGAGCGCATCGCACAGCGCCAGATCCAGGGCGTGGGAGTAGGTGATCACGAGGTGATGCGCCCGCACAGGCGCATGGGACACCGCGCGCGCCGGATCGCGTGCCACCAGCACGTCGACGCCGAGGGGCACGGGATCGGGAAAGCGCTCGGCGTCGGTATCCACCCAGGTGATCGCCCAATCCGGCAGGGGCGCGATGGTGTGCACGATCGCCCGCCCGACATGCCCGGCTCCATGGACCCAGAGCAGGTTCTGTGCCGGAGCGACCGGTTCCACCATCCAGCCGTCCACCCATTGGGGGTCGACGGGTCCGGCCTCGGCCGGACGGGCCTTCAACCGCTCGACCGCCAGGGGCAGGGGCAGGTCCGGCGTTGCGGGACGCGCCCAAACCGGCCCACCCTCGGCGATCCGATCCACCAAGGGCTGGTCGATGACCTCGGTCAGAAGCGTGACCGACCCGCCGCAACACTGGCCGAGCGACGGGCCGAGGGGGCATCGCGTCGCCCCCGGCGCACTTTCTCCGGCCAGCACCGCGCGCGCCCGCGCCGCGGCCTCGTACTCCAGCGCGCCGCCGCCGATCGTCCCGCTCTGCCCCTCCGGCCAGACAAGCATCGCCGCGCCGGCCTCCCGGGGCACGCTGCCCGCCACATCGGCCACCACCACGCGGGCGATGCGGCCCCGCTCGGCCAAGGCCGCCCGAAGACCCGGCAGATCGACGCTCATGCCCGCACCCGTTCGACAGCCGCCAGAATACGCTCCGGCGTCGCGGGCGCGTCGAGCGCCGGATAGCGCGTCCCGTCCCCGCAGGCCGCAACCGCATCCGACAAGGCCAGAAGGGCCGAAATGCCCAACATCAGCGGCGGCTCGCCCACCGCCTTGGAGCGATAGACAGTCTGCTCCCGGTTCTCCCCGTCCCAAAGCGCGACGTTGAATACCGGCGGCGCGTCCGAACAGGCCGGGATCTTGTAGGTCGACGGCGCATGCGTGCGCAGCCGCCCCGCCCCGTCCCAGACAAGCTCCTCCATCGTCAGCCAGCCGGCACCCTGGACATAGCCGCCCTCGATCTGGCCGATATCCAGCGCCGGGTTCAGCGACGCCCCGCAATCGTGCAGGATATCGGCGCGGAGCAGCCGGTTCTCGCCGGTCAGCGTGTCGATAACCGCCTCCGTCACCGCCACGCCATAGGCGAAATAGTAGAACGGCCGGCCCTGACCGCGGATCCGGTCCCACTCCAGTTTGGGCGTCTTGTAAAAGCCGGTGGCAGACAGCGAGATCCGCGCCATCCACGCATCCCGTGCCACCTCGTCGAACGGGTAGGATTCGCCGCCGACATGGACGCGTCCGCCCTCGAACCGCACGCCCGCCGGATCGGCCTGCTGGCGCTCGGCCACGAATGCGGCCAGCCGCGCGCAGATCTCGTCACAGGCCGCCTGCACCGCCATCCCGTTCAAGTCCGTGCCCGACGACGCCGCCGTAGCGGACGTGTTCGGCACCTTGCCGGTGTCCGTGGCGGTGATCTTCACCCGGTCCAGCCCAACGCCGAACCGGGACGCCGCCACTTGAGCCACCTTCTGAAACAGGCCCTGCCCCATCTCGGTGCCGCCGTGATTCATGTGGATGGAGCCGTCGTTGTAGACATGCACCAAGGCGCCCGCCTGGTTGAGATGGGTCAGCGTGAACGAGATCCCGAACTTGACCGGGCTGAGCGCGATCCCCCGCTTCAGGATCGGCTCCGCACCGTTCCAGGCGGCAATCTCGGCCCGGCGCTCGGCATAGCGCGCCGTCTCGGCCACCCGGTCGATCATCTCAGGCAGAACGAAATCCTCGATCACCTGGCCATAGGGCGTCGTCCAGCCGGGAACCTCCATCCGGCCGGTAACGCCGGCCTGCTCCTTCATCTTGCCCAAAATATCCTCGGGGGGGCTCGCGCGGCGCGAGCGGGGGGCAGACAGCCCCCCTCCCGCCGTCTCGGCAGACGCGCCATAAAGATTGGCGCGCCGCACCTCCAGCGGATCCCGGCCCAGGGCATGGGCGACATGGTCCATCACGCGTTCGATCCCCACCATCCCCTGCGGCCCGCCGAACCCACGAAACGCGGTGGCGGACTGCGTGTTCGTGCGCAGCCGGTGCGAGACGATCTCCACCGCCGGAAGCCAATAGGCATTGTCGGCATGCAGCATCGCCCGGTCGGCCACCGGCAACGACAGGTCCTGACTCCAGCCGCAGCGGCAGAAATGCTCGAAGGCCAGGCCGGCAATCCGTCCCTCCCCATCGTATCCCACCACGTAGTCTATCCGAAAATCGTGCCGCTTGCCCGTGATGACGAAATCGTCGTCGCGGTCGTAGCGCATCTTGCAGGGCTTGCCCGTCGCCCGGGCCGCTACGGCACAGGCACAGGCGAGCGCATTGCCCTGGCTTTCCTTGCCGCCGAAGCCGCCGCCCATCCGGCGCACCTCGACACGGACGGCATGCATCGGCACGCCCAGGGCCTCGGCCACCTTGTGCTGGATCTCCGTCGGATGCTGGGACGAGGAATGGACGACCATGTCGCCGCCCTCCTGAGGCAGGGCGAGCGCCGCCTGTCCCTCCAGATAGAAATGCTCCTGCCCGCCGATGAAGATCCGGCCGTGCAGCATGCGCTCAGCCGTGGCGATCGCCGCCGCCGCATCGCCCCGAGCATAAACCCGCGGCCCCTCCTCGAAGCGCCAGTCCTGCGTCAGCGCCTCCTCGATGGTCAGAACCGCAGGCGTTTCCTCATACGCGATCCGGGCCATCCGCGCGGCCCGGCGCGCCGCCAGATGGCTCGTCGCGACGACGAGAAAGATCGGCTGCCCGACATAGAAGATCTCGCCGCTCGACAGCATCTCTTCCCGAAACGTGGGCGCCGGCGAGACATCGTTGTGGCCGGGCAGGTCCTGCGCAGTCAGCACGGCGACGACGCCCTCGGCAGCGCGGACATCGGCAAGATCGAGCGCGGTGACCCGGCCGCTCGCCACCTTGGACAAGCCGAAGGCGAGATGCAGGCATGACGCCGGAACGGGAATGTCGTCGACATAGCGGGCCGCGCCCGTCACATGCAGACGGGCCGCGTCATGCGGAAGCGGTTTGGCAACGCTCATGGCTCGACCTCCAGCACGCTCGTGCGGGCGCCCGTGGTTTCGGCGAAATACCGGGCGAGCATGTTTCGGGCCGCGCGCAGGCGATAGCCGGCCGAGGCGCGCATATCGTCGATGGGGGCGAAATCCTCTGCAAATTTCGGCAGCGCACGCTGAATGGTGGCCTCATCCCAGGGTGCGCCCAGAAGCGCCGCCTCGACCGCCGCCGCGCGTTTCGGGGTGGCGGCCATTCCGCCAAAGGCGATGCGCGCCTCCGTCACGCGCCCGTCCTCCCTGCGGATCGAAAAGCACCCGCACACCGCCGAGATATCCTGGTCAAAGCGTTTCGACAGCTTGTAGCAGGACAGCGCATCGGGCTGGTCGGGGACGGTCACGGCCTCGACGAACTCGCCCGGGGCGCGATCCTGCTTGCCGTAATCCAGAAAGAACGCCTCCAGTGGCAGGCTGCGCCGCGCGTCGCCCTTGCGCAGATGCAGCGTTGCGCCGAGGGCGATCAGCGCGGGCGGGCCGTCTCCGATGGGCGAGCCATTGGCGATGTTGCCGCCGACGGTGGCGGCATTGCGCACCTGGACGGACCCGTAGCGGCGAATGAGCTCGGCAAAGCTCGGATGCCGCTCCCGGACGGCCTCCAGAAGCGCGGTGAGGGTAACACCGGCGCCGATGCGCAACCCGGCGCCGGTGCTCTCGATCTTCTGCAGATCGCCGCACCGGTGCAGGAAGGCCACCGGCCCGAGATCGCGCAACGCCTTGGTCACCCAGAGTCCGACATCCGTCGCCCCCGCGATCAGCGTGGCGTTCGGATGTGCGGCGTACCAGTCGGCGAGCGCGTCCACGCTCTCGGGCAGGGCGAAGGCGGCGGGCGGGTCCGGGGGGCTGTCTGCCCCCCGCGCGCCTGCGGCGCGCGCCCCCGAGGATATTTGCGGCAATGTGAAGGGGCGCTCGTCGAGCCAGTCGGGGACCGGTGCGCGTTCGGCGGCCCGGGCAGCGCGGAGGATCGGCGCGTAACCGGTGCACCGGCAGAGATTGCCGGCCAACTGATCCTCGTGATCGGTCCGGCCGCCGGCATGGGCGGCCGCCATGGCGACCACGAATCCGGAGGTGCAGAAGCCGCATTGAGACCCGTGATGGGCGATCATGGCATCCTGCACGGGATGGAGTTCGCCGTTCGGGCCGGCGAGGCCCTCCACCGTGCGCACCGCCTTGCCATGGAGTTGCGGCAGAAAGAGGATACAGGCGTTCAGCGCCTTCGGCGCGTCGCCGGGGGCCGTCACCATGACGGAACAGGCGCCGCAATCGCCTTCGTTGCACCCCTCCTTGGTGCCGGTCAGGGCGCGCGCGCCGCGCAGCCAGTCGAGCAAGGTCGTGGTGGCGATGGCCGGGTCGGACCCTGCCGGGATCCGCACCTCCTCGCCGTTCAGCAGAAAGGCAATCTCCATTTGCATCGTCTTTGCGCCGCGTTACCAAACGACCATTGGGTAAGCGCCCCTCGATGCGGCGTAGAGGGGCGCGGCCTCTTGCGCAGAGAAAGCAAAGCGGCAACGGCGGCCGGATGCAAGGGCGAGCTGAGCGATCTTGCCGGCAGAGCGACGGGTGCGTCGCCCAGGCATTGCGGCTGCCGCAATCGGAGGCAGATCCGGGCGCGGCGCTTGGCGTCCGGGCAGTGCTTGTGCTAGCGTCCCGGAAAACAAGGCAAATGCAGGCAACCACATGAGCTTTGCGGAGGCGGGCACCCAGCCCCTCTTTGCAGCCGATTGGGCCCTGACCGAGATCGACGGCGAGCGGGACGCATGCCCCACTGCGCTGCGTCCTGGCGGTCTGTGGTCGTGGCGCGGAGAGATGGTGCGGCTCGACGCCAGGCCGGACCCGTCTCGCGGGCCGCTTCGCCTTGACGGGGCGATCGGCCGGGCGGAGCTGCGGCGGATGGCGGCGCGGCGGGCCGCGCGGTTCGGGCGCCGGCCGGTCTGGCAGCCTCTCTGGCCTGGCGGGGCGGAGACCGATCTGTTCGATACGGCGCCCTTGAACGGCAGCTTCTTCGTCACCGATGGGCGGCGCGCATGGGCCGTGGCCCGGGCGCCCGGCCGGCAGGGCGGCGGCTTCGGCGTGCGCCAGCTGGCGCTCTTCTGCGGCGCTGTTCCGCCGCGCGAACACCCGCTTTGGATCGTGTCGGTCGCCCCGTTCGGGGCCAGAGAGATCGGCGACGGTGTGCCTGCGCCGGCTGCGGCGCGCGAGGGGTTTGCCCCGGGCACGGAGATCGAGACGCCGTTCGGCGCGGTGCCCGTCGAGCGGCTGCGCCCGGGCGACACGGTTCTGACCGACAGTGGTGCTGCGCCCCTGCGGCGGGTCCGGGTGCGCCCGGCCCTGCGCGCGCTCCGGGTGCCGGAGGGGTTTCTGGGCCCGGACGGGCCGGCACGGCCGATCGTCGTCGGCGAAGGGACGTGGCTCGGGGTCGAGGCCCCGGCCCTTCCGGTGCTCTTCTCGGAAGCCGACGGCACGCCAGACAGCTTGCAGGAGGCTCTGGTGCGCGCGGGCGATTTGGCGAGCCTGACTGGCGTGCAGGTGATCGCGCGTGCCGATCTCATCGCGCTCGACGTCGATGACGGCCCGCACGGCGCGGCGGTGCTCATGGCGGGCGGCGTGCCCTGCCTCGCGGGCGCATCGGACCGGGCTTCGCTGCGCTGCCTGACCCTACCGGAGACCTTGCTGACGCTCGCCCATCCCAGCGCACGCTTCGCCCAGGGGCTGGCGATCCGGGGCGCGGCCTAGGCGCCGCCGGACCCGCCCCGCGCACCGCGTGTTCCATCAGGCGCGCTGTGTTTGCCCCGCTTGGCCTTGACAGGGGCGCGTCCCCGTGACAAGGCGCGCGCTCCATTGGTGTTGGCGGCCCCCGCAAGGGGATGCCTGTCGCCCGACGGCCTGGCCGGCTCTGCCGGCAGATGGCCCAAGGGAAAGGACAACGCCCTTCATGGGACGGCCCTCCGGGCGCGTCCCGACAGACAATGAAGGAGATCAGAGGTGACCAAACGCACCGCTGCCAAATACAAGATCGACCGCCGGATGGGCGAAAACATCTGGGGCCGCCCAAAATCCCCCGTCAACCGCCGCGAATACGGCCCGGGCCAGCACGGCCAGCGCCGCAAGGGCAAGATGTCCGACTTCGGCCTGCAGCTGCGCGCCAAGCAGAAGCTGAAGGGCTATTACGGCGACCTGACCGAGAAGCAATTCCGCCGGATCTTCGCCGAAGCCGAGCGTCTGCGCGGCGATACCGGCGAGATGCTGGTGGGCCTCTTGGAGCGGCGTCTCGACGCCGTCGTCTATCGCGCGAAGTTCGTGCCGACGATTTTCGCGGCGCGCCAGTTCGTGAACCACGGCCATATCGAGGTGAACGGCAAGCGGGTGAACATCCCCTCTTACCGCGTCAAGGAAGGCGACGTGATCTCGATCCGCGACCGCTCCAAGCAGCTGGCCATCGTGCTGGAGGCCGTGGGCCTGCCGGAGCGCGACGTGCCCGACTACCTCGAGGTGGACCATTCCAAGATGACGGCCACGTTCGTGCGCATGCCCGGCCTGGGGGACATTCCCTACCCGGTGCTGATGGAGCCGAACCTCGTCATCGAATTCTACGCCCAGAACTAAGGTCGCACGCTTCGGCATTTCGCGATCGGGCCGGCCCAGCGCCGGCCCTTTTTCGTTGCAGGCATCGACTGGCCGTCGCGCGAGGCCAGATCAGACCGGGCGGGCGACGTAGCCCCGGCTGGTGCGCGAGGGCGGGCCGGAGGGAAAGGCGTATTCCATCTCGAGCGCGAACCCCGCGTCCCGCAGAAGGGCCCGCACGGCCGGGGGCGTGTAGCAGCGGTGGCGCCATCGCAGCCAGACGATGGCGTTGCACCAATGCGGCTTGGACACGACAAGGCGCAACCGACCGTCCGGCTTCAGACGCGCCCTGAGCAGGGCCAAGGCGGCAGAGGCATCGTCGAAATGCTCGATCAGATGCGCCGCGAGCACCTCGTCCGCCAGGGGCAGGCCGTCCGCCTGTTCGAGCCCGGCCGCTACCGCCCGCGCCTCGACCCCATGGCGCCGCAATGCGCCCACAGCGCTGTCCAGCATCGCCGCGGACGGGTCCAGCAGCGTCATCTCCGCGGGTGCGCCATGGACGGCCACCCAGGCCTCGGCCATGGCTCCGGTTCCGGCACCGATGTCGAGAACGCGGGCCTGGGGAACGGGCGCATGGCCCGGCTCGCTCAGGAACCCCAGATAGCCATCGTAGTATCCGAGCGCCCGCATCTTGTCGTGCCACTTTGGCGCAGCCGCGTCGTAGCGCGCGGCAAGACTCTGCTCCTTGTCGGCGCGCGCGGCGGGGGCGCGGGGGTGCGGCGTGGCGGTCATGCGCCCAGCATGCCACCCGGACAGGGCCTTGCCCACCCGCAAGGGCGACCTTGACACTGGCAGAGTCGGTGCCGTGTGCGTAGAAGGGCCGGCACGTAGGGAGAGTACCATGGCCGCCGCGATCACACCGCAACCGGGAATCATGCAGATCAAGCTCTATGAGGGCGGCAAGTCCGCCCTGGCGGGGCGCACGGATGTGCTCAAACTGTCCTCGAACGAGAACCCGCGCGGACCGTCGCCCGCCGCCGTGGCCGCGTTGCGTGCAACGGCACCCCGCATGCATCGCTATCCCGCGACAGATCATGGCACGCTGCGCGCCGCGATCGGCGAGATGCGCGGCCTCGACCCCGACCGGATCGTCTGCGGCGTCGGCTCCGACGAGATCCTGTCGCTCCTGTGTTTTGCCTATGCCGCACCGGGCGACGAGGTGCTGTTCACCGCGCATGGTTTCTCGATGTATCGCATCCAGGCGCTGGCGGCCGGGGCGACGCCGGTGGTCGTGCAGGAGCGGGAGCGGCGTGTCGACGTGGATGCCATCCTCGCCCGGGCCGGGGCGCGGACGCGGATCGTGTTCGTGACCAACCCCGGAAACCCCACCGGCACGCTGCTGCAGGACGCAGAGATCGCACGTCTGGCCGAGGGGTTACCGGCGGAGTGCCTGCTGGTCCTCGACGGCGCCTATGCGGAGTTCGCCGAGGGCTACGATGGCGGGGCCTCGCTCGTGGAGACGCGCGAGGATGTCGTCATGACGCGCACCTTCTCCAAGCTCTACGGCCTCGGCGGTCTGCGCGTGGGGTGGGCCTATGCCCCGCGTGCGATAGTCGATGTGCTGAAGCGGGTGCGTGGCCCTTTCAACCATGGCCTGACGCAGCTGGCTGCTGCGGAGGCGGCCGTGCGCGACACGGCCTTCGTCACGCAGACGCTGCAGGAGAACGCCGCGCAACGGGCGCGCCTGACACGGGCGCTGCACGGGCTGGGCATCGCCTGCGACGAGAGCCAGGCGAACTTCGTTCTGGCCCGCTTCGGCAGCGAAGCCGAGGCGGAGGCGGCGGATCTGCATCTTCAGTCCGAGGGGATCCTGGTGCGACGGGTAACAGGCTATGGCTTTCCGGAGGGCCTGCGCGTGACCGTCGGCACGGAAGCCGACGTGACGCGGCTGCTCGACGCCCTGTCCCGGTTCGGCGAGGCGGCGGCGTGAGCGCTCTCTACGAGCGCGTCGCGCTGATCGGCCTCGGTCTGATCGCCTCGTCCATGGTGCACGCGATGCGCCGCACCGGGCTGGCCGGCGAGATCGTGGGCACCGCGCGCTCGCCCGAAACGCGCGCCATCGCGCGCGCAGACGGGCTGTGCGATCGAGTGACCGAAACCGCCGCGGAAGCGGTCAAGGGCGCCGATCTGGTGGTCTTGTGCGTTCCGGTCGGCGCGATGGCGCCGGTGGCGGCGGAGATCGCCCCCCATCTCGCGGACGGGGCGACGGTGTCCGATGTGGGCTCGGTCAAGCGGGCCGTGATCGACGCGGTGGCGCCGCACATGCCGCCCGGGGTGCAGTTCATTCCGGCGCATCCCCTGGCCGGAACCGAGCATTCGGGGCCGCGCTCCGGCTTTGCCGAGCTCTTCGACAACAAATGGTGCATTCTCGTGCCCTCCGAAGACGCCGATGACGGCGCCGTAGCCAGACTGCGCGCCTTGTGGGAGGGGATGGGCGCCAATGTTGAGGAGATGGAGCCAGATCACCACGATCTGGTGCTCGCCGTTACCAGCCACACACCGCACCTGATCGCCTACACGATGGTCGGCGTCGCAGACGATCTGCGGCGCGTGACCGACAGCGAGGTAATCAAGTATTCGGCGGCGGGGTTTAGGGACTTCACCCGCATCGCCGCCTCCGACCCGACGATGTGGCGCGACGTGTTTCTGAACAACCGGGATGCGACGCTGGATATTCTGGGCCGCTTCACCGAGGAGCTATTTGCGCTGCAGCGGGCCATCCGCACCGGGGATGGCGAGATGCTCTTCGAGTATTTCACGCGGACGCGCTCGATCCGGCGCGGCATTCTGGAGGCCGGGCAGGACGTCGATGCCCCGGATTTCGGGCGCATTCAGAACAGCCCGGGGCGGGCCGAGCCAACCGCAGTCGTCACGCCCGAGAAGAAGGCGAGCGCATCGTGAGGCCTGTGGCTCTCGCGCTGGTCCTCGGGTGGCTCGTCGCCCCCGCGCTGGCCGACGCCCCGACCGCAAGCCCGAGGCCGGAAGGCCGGGCGGCCGCCGCCGAGAGCGACGCAGCCCCCCGGCCACGGCCGAACTCCGCGGCGGACCTTGAGGCCACGCCGGTACCGACGCGTCCGGCCACCCGGCCGCGCACCGAAGGCGCGGCCCCGCAGGTGAGCCGCCGTGCGGGGCTTGGCACGACGCTGCCCCAGCCGCGGCCCGCCGAGGTGCCCGTCGCCCGGGCCGCCGCGCCCGCCCCTTCATCCGCACCCGTTCGACCGCCGTCCCGCCCTCAGGGCCGCCCGCAGGGCCGCCGCGACGAGACACCTATTGTGGCCTTGGCCCAGGCGCCGGTCTCGGCGCCTGCCGCCGCGGTGCAGGCGCTGCCGGCCATGACCGTCCCTCGGCCGCGCGCCCGTCCGGCTCGGGTGGAGCGGCGGGCGGCGCGTCTGCGCTCGCGCGCGGCGGCGGCCGCCGCACGCGCCACAGCGGAACCGCCAGCGGCGCCCGGTGCACGAACCGAGGCCCGGCC
>JBCDGG010000071.1:0-26419 GCA_038757905.1 Pseudomonadota bacterium
AGCGTCTTCAAACGCCGCGCATCTGACACTTCCATTCCGCCATACTTGGATCGCCATTTGTAGAAAGTCGCGTCGCTGATCCCATGCTTGCGGCACAGCTCCTTTGTACCAAGCCCAGCCTGGTGCTCTTTCAGAATGCCAATGATCTGTTCTTCACTGAAACGGCTTCTCTTTATCTCTGTCTCCTCAGTTGGAGAACAGGCTAACCTCAAATCGAGGACTTTTCAGGGGAGCAGGTCAATAGCACCCCAGTGTGGAGCGCTGTTCTGCTGACATCCAATTAGCACCCAATCCCGAAAAGTGGGTTATGGCAACGCAGGCGAATGGCGCAAAGCATTTATTTTATTTGTATAAATGGTGCCCGGGGGCAGAATCGAACCACCGACACTAGGATTTTCAATTTTCCTCAGGCTCCGCCCAGACCATCACATTCCTTAGCAGTCCGAGTTGAAAGAATTTTGTAATCATATACTTGGACTTGCCAAGCTGTTGCGTTCTCCGTCAGTTCATCTCAATCAAGCTCACACATATTGGCCCCCATGTGACACCCATCACAACGAGCGCACGCCAGATGAACCGCCTGTTAACCCGGCTTTGGTACGGTCGATTTGTCTCAAATTTGCAGGGGGTGCTGGCCGTGGCGTATGAATTCCGAGGGGCTTCGTTGTTTGATGCAGTTCAGCAGGCCGTTGGCCGCAACGCGCCAGCCGTTGAACTGAAGAAGCTAAACAAAGCCCGGCAAGAGTTCGACTTTGCTGCTCGCGCTCGCCTTGGCAGCGCATTGTTTGTTGGCGAAGGCAACTTTAGCTTTGCGTTGGCTTTGGCGCGTTTGAAGGGGGTGACGCCTTCATCCATTCTTGCCACTGCATACGAGGAAGAAGCTGATCTGGGCGATACGACCCATGACAACGCCGCGAAGTTGCTCAATCTTGGCGCGCAGGTAAAAACGGGCGTTGATGCGACCTGTTTGTCAAAGACAATCGGGCAGCGTCGATTTCGCACCATTATCTTTCAGTTCCCAAATGTCGTCTCGCGCGAAGCGCTCTACGGCCAGAACCCAAATCATGTCCTCGTCACGCGTTTTCTGAAAAGCAGCCGTGCCCATCTGAAATCCGGGGGCCTTGTCGTCATCTCTACAGTGGACAGCCCATTCTATGAGGGCGCGTTCAAGATGGATGACGCAGCCAAGAAAGCTGGCTTCGCAGAACCAGACATCTATACTTTCAACCCCAAAGACTATCCAGCCTATTCGCACCAGAACACGGCTGATGAGGAGTCAGCTATAAATGAGCACACTGCTTTCGCAACTTTCGTTTTTTCAACCTGATCTACCTTCGGGCCTAAAGTACCTGCCCGATTTCGTTTCAGGTGAAGAAGCTGGTTATCTGGTAAACAAAATCGATGCGCAGCCGTGGCGCAGCGATCTGAAACGCCGCGTGCAGCACTACGGTTATCGCTATGACTACAAAGCAAGGCAAGCTCGGGAAGAAGACTATCTAGGTCCGCTTCCCCCGTTTTTGCGAGTTCTGGCAGAGCGTCTAGCCTATGTCGGTCACTTCCGTTCGGTCCCAGATCAGGTCATAGTGAATGAGTACATGCCCGGTCAGGGAATATCTGCGCATATAGATTGCAGGCCGTGTTTCGGCGATGTGATTGCGTCGTTAAGCCTGCTTTCGTCCTGCGCTATGCGCTTGGAAAATCGGAAGATCAGCCAACAGATCGATCTGACACTTGAGCCGGGGAGCCTGTTGGTGCTTGCAGGTGAGGCGCGTCATGTCTGGACCCATGCTATTCCTGCACGCAAAAGCGATATCGTAAATGGGCAGAAACACCCCCGATCTCGGCGTTTGTCGCTCACCTTTAGAGAAATGCGTTTCGCATAAGCTTTTCATGTCCAGTCAGGCTGTCGCTGGTCGCTGCATAGTTCGCCAAATCATACCCTGACACGCGCATTCTGCGTGTCTTACGATGTCCGCATGAAACAGATGTATCGACCCAGTGAAATCCTGCTCAAGCTACACAGAGGAAGAAGTAGCGATGAGTGGGCCGGCTAAAGCGAAACACATGACTTTGGTACCATAGGACACCCAGCCTCAAACTCGGACCGGAACGTGAACCGAGAAATGACGCAAGATTTGAATTTATTTTGACTAAATGGTGCCCGGGGGCGGAATCGAACCACCGACACGAGGATTTTCAATCCACTGCTCTACCCCTGAGCTACCCGGGCACTGGGTGGGGTTGCCGTACACAGTGGCGGGGGTTTAGACGGGCGTGGTGCCGGGCGCAAGGGGGAATGCGCGCGATCCTCGGCGGTCGCTAACGGGCGTGCTGAGGTGCCCCTTTGCGATCTTGCCGGGGACGTCGGAGGCTACGCGTCAGACCCCGATGCGGCGGGCCGGGATCAGGCTTTGACCGGCTCCGCCGTCTCTTCCTTCTCTTCCTCTGCGGGCGCTGACGGCGCTGCTTCGGTCGACGCGGTCTCCTTGTCGTCGGGCGTCTCGGCCGGCGGCTCCTCTGGCGTTGCGTCAGGCGTCTCGCCGACCATCAGCGGCAGCATTTCGGCGCCGGTTGGGGAGGCGCCGTCGACCTGCTGCGGCGTGCGCCAGGAGAGCGTGTCAAAGCCGCCGGAGATCGGGACCCATTCGGGGTAGACCGTCTCCGACACGTCGCAGACCCATTGCGGCCCCCGCGGCGCCGTCATGGCCCGCGTGAGCCAGCCACGGACGACCTCCTCTGGCGCGCCCGTGCCGCGCTCGACCGCGGCCATGATGGCGAGCGAGCGCGTCGTCGGCTCCTCGGTCGCCAGGTCTCCCATGGCGCGGCGCGCGGCTGGGAAGTCTTCGGCCCCGATCAGGAGCTCGGCGCGCAGGAGCTTTGTCTCGGTGTCGTCGGGCCGCAAGCGCAAGAGCGGCTCGAACCGCTTGATGCGCGCCCGTGGGCTCTCATCCGGTTCAATGGCGGCAAAGGCGGTCGCAAGTTCCGGATGCGGGCTTGTCTCCCAGGCCTTCTTGATGACGCGGGCGGCGTATTTCGGCTTGCCCTGCTCGGTGTAGCTCCGCGCCGCCAAGACGGCCGCGGGGACGAGATCGGGCGCGAGCCTCGCGGCTTCGATCGCGAGCTGCTGCGCTTCGGGGGAACTGCCGTCCGCCATCATCTCCTTGGCCTGGCCGACGGCCAGAACGGCGTCGCGCCGGCGATGCAGGTCGCGCGGCATGTTGCCCGCCTTGAGCTTGGCGCCCAGGGTTTTGCGTGCGCCCTTCCAATCGTGCGCGCCCGCCTGAAGCTCCAGCAGCGTGTCCGCCACGCCGTCGTTCTTGGGCCGCAGCGCGAATGCCTTCTGCGCAAGCTGCAGCGCAGTGTCCGTATCGCCCTCCTCCAGCTTCTGGCCCAGAACCCCGCGAATGCCGACAAAGCGCGTCTTGTCGTTCGACAGCAGCGCGCGATAGGTCTCGTGCGCTTTGGACTTATCTCCCACCATCTCGGCGGCCTGCGCGATCACGAGGCCGGTCACCTCCGGGCGCCGCAGGTATTTCTCGGCCTTTTGTGCCTTGGTCATGGCCTCGCGGCCCTCGCCGCTGGACAAGGCGAGCAGCGCGTCGGATAGAAGTTGATACCCCTTGCGTTCGCGGTTGCGCGAGAAGTAGCGCGAGAGCGCCGTCTCGTCGCCGTTCAGGAACTTCAGGAACGCCACCAGCAACCCGGCCGCCTTGAACAGCAGCCAGACCGCCCCGAGCACAAGCAGCGCCGCGATGACAGCCTGCAAGGGCCCGAGGTTGAACTCCATCGCGCCGATGGCAAGCCGCACATTCGGCCCCGCCTCCGACCAATAGCCGACGCCAATGGTCAGGCCGACGACGAGGCTCACAAAAAAAAGGATCTTGATCAATGACCAGAGCATGGGTGGGTCCTCAGTTGGTCGCCAGCGATTGGGCGAGGGCGTCGGCGGCGGCAATCGCATCGACCCGCATGGTCGCGCGGGCGATCCACTCCTGCATCGCGGCGCGCGCAGGGTCGGGGAGGGCGTTGAGCTCGGTCACCGCGGTTGGCAGGTCGCCATCGCGCGTGGCCGCTTCGGCACGGCTCAGAATGGCGTCCACGCCATCGCCGTCGCGTGGCGCGAGCGACCGCATCCCAAGCTGCGTCTGAAGGAACGTCAGGCCACGCTCGGCCGGCGCGTCGCCGACATCGGCCCGGCGCGCCGCGTCGAGCGCCGATCGCGCGGGGTCGGAGAAGGCAGCCTGCAACGCGGCGAGCGTCGCCACGCCCCCTTGCCCGGCGCTCAGGGCGTCGGGCACGTCGGCCTCCAGCACTGACAGCGGGTCGCCATAGGGCAGGCCGGAATCGAGGGCGGCCTTGATATCGGCAAGGGCCTGCATCTGTGCCGCCTGCGCGGCGCGTTCGGCCGCGGCGGCCTCCTCGGCTTCGGCGCGGGCGCGCGCTTCGGCCGTCGCTTCGGCGGCCTCCTCGATCACGCGGGTGTTCTCGGCCGTCTGAGCGGCAACCTCGTCGCGGACCCGTTGCATCTCGCTCCGGAAGGCTTCAAGCGCGGCAATGACGGCGGGATCGGTCGCATCCTCGATCGGGCTCCGCTCCAGCTGTGCCATGTCGGTGGCCAACTCGTCGATCCGCCCGGTCAGGCCGGCTGTCTCGTTGGCGATCTGGGCCTCGATACTGGCCGCAATGCGTGCTTCCAGTTCGTCGAGCCGCGTTTCCAGGGCGGCAACCGCCTCTGCCGCGGCGAAGTTGGACAGCGCCCCCTCCACCCCGCCGACACGTCCCGCCAGCCCTTCGGTTTGCTCGGCGAGGCTGCCTGCTTGCTCGGCCAGTCCGCCGATCCGGCTGGATTGCTCGCCCAAGGCCGCTTCGACAGGTTCCAGGCTCATGACCGGCCGCATGGATTCGGGCAGAACGTAGGGCAGGGCAAACGCGGCCCCTGCTACGGCAATCACCCCGCCCAGGAACCCCGGCAGAACACCGCCGCGTTTCTCGACGACGACCTCGGGCGCCGGTGCCTGGGCGGCGGCGGCCCCCGCCACTGCTGCCCCCGCCACCGCAGCGCCCGCCGTGGCAGCCTGCGCGCCAGAAACCTGCGCATCAGCCTCCTGGGGCGCAGCGTCCGCCTTGTCCGACGTCGGCTCTGATCCCGCGTCAGCGCTCTCCTCCGCGCTGGAATACCGGCCATCATCGCTGATGTAGCCGCGTTCGGCATCCCGCAGGGCAGCCTCCGCGATTTCGCGTTGTTCGTCCTCTGTCAGGGGCGGATCGCCATCTTCGCCGTCCACCTCCGAGGGATCGCGCTCCGCGGCGGGCTCGGAGCCGTCTGCGGCGGTTTCGGCCTCGGCCGGAGTGTCTGCACCGTCCGCGGGCTCTGCGCCCTCTGCCGTAGCGTCCGCGCCGCTTTCATCGGAGGCGTCGTCATCCTTGCGGTCCGCCTTCGTGGCCCCGTCCTCGGCATCCTGCGCGTCGGGCGGCGCATCCTCCTTCTCGGCATCGGTGTCCGGAGCCTGCGCCTCGTCTTCGGCCTTGTGGCCCTCGGCCTCGCTCTCGGCGGCGGCGTCTACCGCGTCGTCTTGCGCTTTCTCGTCCTGATTGGCCGTGTCCTCGGCCGCGTCTCCGGGCGCCTTGGCCCCCGTCTTGCTGGGCTTACTCACGGATTGGGCACCCCTCGGCTCCGGCGAATCTCTGAACGGAGCGCGGCATGCCCCCCAAGGGTGAAGCTTATCCCGCCGCTCCTGCGTCCTCAAGCGCCGGAAAAGACGTCATTCGGCCGCGTCTTCCAGCACATCGCCGAGGGCGCGCAGCATCCCCTCGGCATCCGGCGTGGGCGCCACCGCCGAGCGCCACCGCGGGTCGCTGCCCCCTTCGGCCCAGGCCCGCGCAACCGCGGGCGACAGGAAGGGCAGGAGAAGGCGGGCCTGCGTTTCGTTCGGCAGGGCGGTGCGGGTCAAGGCAGCGCTGCGCGGAGAAAACAGGGGCAGGGCGACCGGTGTAGGGGCCTTCAAGGCAGCGCGCGCTTCGCTTGACAGGGGCAGGGGGCGCTGATCGTAGATGGCTACGCGACGCGCCCGGAGGCCCTTCAGCGCGAGCCGCTCGGCCAGATCCCCGGTCTGGTGCACCCCCGAGAGATGCAGGATTTCCTTATCCGGCGCGTCCTCGCCCAGCAGGTCGGCGAGCGCCGCGGCATCGCCCCCGGCGCTGCGCGCCGCAAACCCCATCTGCCGTGCGACATCGGCGGTCCGATCGCCCACGCACCACGCGGGCCTGCCCGTGGGGTCGAAACGGGTGGCCGCAATGCGGACAGCGTTCTCGGAGGTGAAGGCCAGGGCGGCCTCGGCCGGGATCTCGGGCGCGGGCATGAGCGGGACAATCTCGAGCATGGGCGAGATCACCACTTGGCCGAAACGCCCCAAGCGGCGCTCCGCCAGAGCGGCGAAGCGCGCCGACGCCGGGGCAGGGCGTGTCATCATCAGCGTCACTTGGGAGGGGTTCACTCTGGCGCCTCGCGCGTCTATCTGCGGCTCGACCCTATCCGTGGTGATCGCCTCATGCCACAGACAGACATGCCACACAGCCTGACCTTGCTCGGCATCGAAAGCAGTTGCGACGATACCGGCGCGGCGGTCGTGCGGGCGGCCGCGGGCGCACCGGGCCCGTCCGGCGGCCAGATCCTGTCGAACGTGGTGGCCGGGCAGGATCTGCTGCACGCCGCCTTCGGGGGCGTAGTGCCCGAGATTGCCGCCCGCGCGCATGCCGAGAAGCTCGACCTTGTCGTCGAAGAAGCGCTGCGGGAGGCTGGCCTCAGGCTTGCCGATCTCGACGGGATCGCCGTCACAGCCGGGCCCGGCCTGATCGGCGGGGTGTTGTCTGGTGTGATGTGTGCCAAGGGCATCGCGTTCGGGACCGGGCTTCCGCTGATCGGCGTGAACCATCTCGCCGGCCACGCCCTGACCCCGCGACTGACCGATGGTCTGCACTTTCCCTACCTGATGCTGCTCGTCTCCGGCGGGCATTGTCAGTTCCTGATCGTGGAGGCGGCCAACCGGTTTCGCCGTCTCGGCGGCACGATCGACGACGCTCCGGGAGAGGCCTTCGACAAGGTGGCGCGCCTGCTCGCGCTGCCGCAGCCCGGCGGCCCGGCCGTAGAGCGGGAGGCCGCAAAGGGTGATCCGGCCAGAATCGCGCTTCCGCGCCCGCTGCTGGACCGGCCCGGTTGCGATCTGTCCTTTTCCGGCTTGAAGACGGCCGTGCTGCGCGCGCGGGACGCGGCTGTGGCGCGGGATGGCGGGCTGCGCCTGTCGGAGCGGGCGGATCTCTGTGCCGCCTTCCAACGCGCCGTCGCCGAGATCCTCGCGGAGAAGTCGCGCCGGGCCTTGGCCACCTACCTCGATCTCGCCCCGCCGCGCCCGGCTTTTGCCGTTGCGGGCGGCGTGGCGGCCAATGGCGAGATCCGCGCGGCCCTGACCAAAGTCGCCGCGGCGGCGGGAGTCGGCTTCGTGGCGCCGCCGCTCGCGCTTTGCACCGACAATGCGGCCATGATCGCCTGGGCGGGGATCGAGCGGGCGCGCCTCGGCGATTGGGATGATATGGACTTGCCCGCGCGGCCGCGATGGCCGCTGGACGAAAGCGCCCCGCCCATGCTCGGGTCGGGCAAGCGCGGGGCAAAAGCCTGAACGGAGGGACCGATGCGATACTGGTTGTTCAAATCCGAGCCATCGGACTGGTCGTGGGACGATCAAATGGCCAAGGGGGCAGAGGGAGAGGAATGGACCGGTGTGCGCAACTACCAGGCGCGCAATCAGATGCGCGAGATGCGTGTCGGCGACCTGGGCTTCTTCTACCACTCGCAAAAGGACAAGGCGATCGTGGGCATCGTCTCTGTCACGGCCGAGGTGCACCCGGATTCGACAACCGACGATGCCCGCTGGGAATGCGTCGATATCCGCGCCGTTCGTCCCTTCGTAATCCCGGTGACCCTGGAGCAGATCAGGGCGGAGCCTGCGTTGGCGGAGATGGTCCTCGTCAAGAATTCGCGCCTTTCGGTGCAACCGGTGACGGACAGCGAATGGGCCCGGATCTGTGCCATGGGCGAGACCTCGCCGGAGGCGTAACCGAGCGAGTGGCAACGGGGACCTTTACAGCGTGTCGGAGTGTTGGGAACGGACGAGAAAAGGAGGGTCGGACATGGTCCAACCCTCCTCCCACGCGTCTCGCACCACGCTTTCTCGAAAAAGGGCCAGCCATCCTATGCCGACCCCCTTACTATGCAAGTTCCGGCGCGATTTGCAATTTGCAAGTGCTGACAATTGACAGCATCGCCCGCCGGGGGGGCAACGCGTCAGGTATAAACGCCTTCCTTGCCGAAATGCTTGGTCAGCAGGTAGTAAACCACGGCCCGGTACTTGTTGCGCTCCGACTTGCCGTAGGTCTCCACGACACTGTCGATGGCGCTGTCCAGATCCGGCCCGTCCGTCAGGCCCAGTTTCTTGACGAGGAAGTTCGCCTTGACGGTTTCAAGCTCGCTCGGCTGCGAGGACGCCACCGTTTCGCTGTCGGCGTTGTAGATCGAAGGGCCGAGGCCGATCACCACCTTGGTCAGAAGGTCCATATCCGGCTCGACGCCGCACTTGTCCCGAAGGTCGCCGGCGTATTTCTCGATCAACTCGTCGCGTTGGCTCATAACGTTGCTCTCCATCCCTGTCTGTGTTTCTTGCGGCGCAATGGTGCCGCAGCGGCAAGGATGACCGGCGGTGTCCAACGAAACAAGCGTTAATGCAGGGTGCGGGCGGGCGTCCGCTGTCGGCGCGGCGTGCCCGGATCAGCCCCGGCCGTAGGCGTCTTCGTAGCGGATGATGTCATCCTCGCCGAGATACGATCCGGTCTGGACTTCGATCAGATACATCGGCAACTGCCCGGGATTGGCCATGCGATGGACGGTGCCGAGCGGGATGTAGACGGACTGGTTTTCGGTGACGAGGCGCGTCTCCTCACCGATGGTCACCTCCGCCGTGCCGGCCACAACCACCCAATGCTCGGAGCGGTGCATGTGCGATTGCAGGCTCAGCACGCCTCCGGGACGGACCATGATCCGCTTCACCTGAAACCGGGTGTCCATGCAGAGCGTTTCATACCAGCCCCAGGGCCGATGGAACCTCGGGTAGTCCTCGGCCTGCTCCACCGCCGACTGCTTCAGCGCGGCGACAACCTGCTTCACCTCCTGCGCGCGATTGCGGTCGGCCACGAGGACCGCGTCGCGCATGGCGACGACGACCGTGTCGGTCAGGCCAAGGCCCACCACGTGCATATTGCCTTCCTCGGACCGAAGATAGCTGCCCGAGCAGTCCAGTGCGGTGGCCGACCCGAGAACGGCGTTTCCATCCGCATCCTGCTCCGCCGCTTTCCAAAGGGCGTCCCAGGCACCGAGATCCGACCAGGTGGTCGATAGCGGCACCGCGGCCACATGCTGGGCCTTCTCCATGATCGCGAAGTCGAACGAGATCGAGCGCGCCTCGGCAAAAGGTGCCTCGGCCAGACGGAAGAGAGACAGATCCTCGCGGCCCCCCTCGACGGCGGCCCGGACGGGGGCCAGCAGATCGGGGGCATGGGCCTGGAAGGCGTCCAGCACATCGCCCACGCGAAACAGAAAGATCCCCGCGTTCCAAAGATAATTGCCACCCGCGATCATCTCCGCCGCGGCCTGCGCATCCGGCTTTTCCCGGAAGGAGGAGAGCGGCACGGCCGTGCCGTCCGCCGCGGGCTGGCGCGAAAGCTCCAGGTAGCCATAGGCGGTTTCCGGGCGATCCGGGGTGACGCCGAACGTCACGAGCGCCCCGTCGCCGGCGGCCTCGGCCCCGCGCGCCACGGCGGCATCGAAGGCCTCGGCATCACCGATGACATGATCGGAGGGCGCGACAAGGGCCAGCGCGTCGCGCCCGCCCTCCTGCTCGACCATCAGCGCCGCGGCCAGGATCGCCGGCGCCGTGTCGCGCCCGATGGGCTCCACCGTCACCCGCGCGTCGGTGAGCCCGATCTCACCGGCCTGTTCGGTTGCGAGAAAACGAAAATCCACGTTGGTCACGACTATCGGCCGGGTATAGCGCGCGCCGGTGAGACGCCGGAGCGTCGCCTGATAAAGGCTCTCCGATCCCAGGAGCGGGGCGAATTGCTTGGGATAGCCCTTGCGCGATGCCGGCCAGAGACGGGTTCCGGATCCGCCGCACAGGATGACAGGATGAATCATGACTTAGGTGTCCCGATGGGTCTGTTTTCAGCGCCTCGCCACTTGGCACGAGGTGCGGGGCGCTGTCACCCCATTCAGGGCAATCCGTCGCCAGCTTTGTGGACTGGGAGGAACCGCACCGCCTCACCCGGCGCAAACACGGCGGCGGTGAGCGGCCCGCCGCGGAACGCGCCCGTATCGACGTTGACATGCCGTGCCCGCACCGTCGGTTCGGACACAATGGTATGGCCATGCACCACCCATGTTCCGTCGCCGCGCGCGGCCAGGTTCCGGGCCGGGCGCGCCCAGAGGAGCGTCGCGTCGCTCTGTTCCTGCATCGGCTTTTCGGGTTCGGTCAGCGCGTGCACGGCGACAAGATCGCCCGATTGCCACCAGAGCGGACGGTTCGCGAGCCAGTCAATCAGATCGTCCCCCATGGCCTCTGCGAGAGCGGCCGCCTGGGCAGCCACCCGCTGGGCCAATTCGCCGCCCCTCGTGCCGAGAAAGCCGGCATGGGGGATGCCGAAGCTCATCAGGGTTTCTCCACCGCCGACCAGAAGCCAGTTCACCCCGTCCTCGGGCTCGGCGATGAAATCCAGCATCATGAAGTCGTGGTTGCCCAGAAGACACGTGACGCCGGCGGGCGCCGCCTGTGATCCCGCCTCCGGGGGCGCCGCGGTGTCGAGCGCGTGGAGCAGCCGAAGGACGCCGGCGCTCTGCGGTCCGCGGTCGACGTAATCCCCCAGAAAAACGATGTGGTAGGGTGTGCCGACGGCGTCGCGTTCGATCTCGTCGAGCATCTGTTCCAACTGATCCAGGCAGCCATGGATATCGCCGACCGCATAGGTCAGACGATCCGGCATGGGCGGATCTTCCGCACCAGTGGCGGAGGTGCGCCCGAGCAAACGGCGCAGCGCCTTCATCTTTGATGCTCCGGGTCGGGATGGAGGGCCACGCCCAGAACCCATCCGGCGAGAAACCCGCCCAGATGGGTCTGCCAGGCCAGCTTTCCCCCCATGATGAAGTGGAGAGCGACGTTGAAGAGCAGCAGAAACAGCACGGCCCGCCCGGCAAAGCGCAGCGCCAGGCGCAGGGTCGGCTGATCCTCCCACAGCCAGGCCAGCAGCGCGCCCGCAAGCCCGAAAAGGGCGCCGGACGCCCCCACCATTGGCTGGGCGGAGGTCGAGAGCAGCGCGAACACCGCGCCGCCCGACAGCATCGAGGCGAAGTAGACCAGGGCGAACCGCGCCGGCCCCACGCGTTCGAGTACGGCGACCCCGAGCGACCACAACGTCACCATGTTAAGGGCTAGGTGCGTCAGCCCGCCATGCAGGAACCCATGCGTGACATACATCAGCCAGGGTTGCGCGGGGTAGTTGGGCGTCCAGTCCCGCATCAGCCCGGGCCAGAACGCGCCGTTTTCGTAGGCGAGGCTGCGCAGCCGCGGGATGTCGATCACCCCCAGATCGCCCGCCTGCAGCGCCAGTTCGACCGCAACACACGCGCTGACCAGAAGGACCATGGCGGACGTGCCGCCTCGCGTCGGGGCCCGGCGAAGGCCAAGCGCATCCTGGATCGCACGTGCGCGCTGCATCATGTGCGATCAATGCGCCCGCGGCGCAGCCGGGGCAAGGGCCTGATGACGGGCGGCTGGGGTCAGGGGCGGACGTCGAAGCGGCGTTCGATACGCGCGAAGACCGCATTCTCGATGATCGGCGAGCGATCCGTCTCGCGGAAGGTGCTGTGCCGGTAACCGGCGTTGAAATCCCATTCCCGCGTCAGCTCCCGGGTATAGCTCAGCAGCAGGCTGGCACGCTGGGTGTCGGCCTCGTCGGCATCCACAGCTTCGGATGCGGAGAGGTCGATCGACAGCTGCAGGCTGGAGATGTTGGTCAGCGGCCGGGTGTAGTCGAGGCCCGCTGTCGAGATGAAGAGGTCCTCGTCCTCATCGGAATCGTCGGTGATCTCCTGCGAGAAGCGGAGCTGCAGCAAACCGCGCGGCAGGTCGTGCTGGTAGGAGATCGAGCCGATCCCGCGCAGCCGTTCGTCATAATCGGCGATGGACAGGCCGAGTGTTGCATCCAGTTCGCCGCGCTTGAAGGTCAGGGCGCGGCCCAGGGAAAAACGGGTTCTGCGGCCACGGTCGTTGACCTCCTGGCTCAGGCCCGCGCGCACGACCCCGTTGGGCCGGTCCTGCGATAGGTCGATGGAGGCCACGGGGCTGTCTGTTCGGGTCTCGACCCGTTCGCCGTTGATCGTCTGCTCGAACTCGTCGACGGCGTAGCCGAAGCTCACCGCGCCTTCCAGGCCGTAGGCGGTGGCGAAGGACAGGCCGACACTGGCCGACGTGTTCACCTCGAACGAGTCGAACTCGTCGTCCTCGTCCCGTTCTTCGTACTCCGCCGCGAAGAACAGGCTCGTCGTTCGCGTCAGGTTCAGGGACAGGACGCTCTCGACCGCATAGGTGATCTCATCGTCCAGCGCGGGATCGGTGGTGTCGAAGAAGCGGGTGTCGACGTAGCGTAGATCCGTAGTGAAGGTGACCGGCGCGTCCCGGCCGAGCGTCAGATCGGCCGCCACCGTGAAATCGGACCGGGTGCCCTGGTCGACGATGATATCGTCGGCGTCGGTGATCTCGATATCGTCGAAGCCGTTGTCGCGTTCGACATAGGACAGTTCGAGCCCGAATACGGTGCTGCGGTTCTCGATGCCGTAGTCGATAGTCGCGAAGGGGGCCTCGACACCGCCCTGATCGCGATCGAGATCGTCAGCGTATTCGCCGATCTCATAGGTGAAGCCGGCGCTTGCGGTGAAGCGCTGATTGCGCGTCGCGCTGTCGAAGGTGAGGCCGAAGGAGTTGACCCAGACCACCGAGGTCCCGCTCGGATCGCGGATGCGGTCGAAGTTGTCGGACACGTCGAGGCCCGAGGAAAAGTCGAGATAGAGCTCGGATCCAGGCAAGTCTGTCGTGTCCTGCGCGGATGCGGCGACGGCACAGGACAGCAGTGCCGCCGTGGCGGCCAAGGCCGCGCGGCGGCCACGCCCATCTTTTAACCCCGTCTGAATCTTGGTGCCCCCCACCGTCTTCCGCTATTCGAACAAGCGCCTCTCCGGTACCACCAGAACGTCGCCATCCTGCAGGATCGGTTCATTGCGGATCACCGCGCCTCGCGAGATGGCCCGGAAGTCGATGATGGTCAGCTGTTGATCGCCCGTTGCGGGATTGTTGCGCCGCAGCTGCAGGCGCTTCACCGCGGCAAAGGGCGTGAAGCCGCCGGATTGGGACAGAAGCTGCAGCACCGTCGTGCCCGGCAGGACGGATTTCGGCCCGGGCGCCTGAACCTCGCCGACGATGTAAACCAGCAGCGTGTCGTCCGCCTCGAGCGCCGCGCCCGGCGTCGACGGGGCAAGGGCGCCCACCGCCACGAAGACCGTCGGCGGATTGGCGAAGGAGGCTGCGAGCGCGGAGCGCAGCGCACGCTCCACCTGCGTTGTCGTGCGTCCGCCGACCTGCACGCTGCCCGCCAGCGGGAAGCTGATGCGGCCGTCCGGCGTGACCAGGACGGCGCGGTTGAGTTCCGGATCCTCCAGAACCTCGATGCTGAGCTGGTCTCCCGGTTGGATCGTGTAGTTCTGTGCAAGGGCGGTGTTGGCCCAGACGAGCGCCAGGAGAGCTCCGGCCAGTGTGATCGCCAAACGTGTCATGCCTTCTGCCTCCAAAGACGTGCGCGCGCCCATCTTGAACGCGGGCGGCGCGCTTCTTTCAGGTCCGTCTTACGCGCGGGCCGCCCCAGGAGGTAGGCCCGAAGCCGTTTCGGATTGGTTTCATTCGGCGGTATCGCGGTTTTGCAACTCTGACAGGCGTTCCCGGGCCAGCGCGAAGGCGCGTCGCGGATCGTCTCCGGCGGCGTCGAGCGCCCGCTCCAGCTGTGCGATGGCATCCTCCGGGCGGTCGGCGGCGGCCAGGGCCAGGCCGAGATGCGCTTGCACCATGGCATCCTCCTGCAGGCCCTCGGCCGCCGGCGTCAGGTAGGCGACGGCCTCGGCATAGTTCCCGCGCAGGTATTGAATCCAGCCGTAAGTGTCCTGAAAGGCGGGAACGTCTGTGTCCCGCAGGCGGCGCGAGATCCGCTCGGCGCGCTCCAGGCTCGCGTCGTCCTCCCGATAGGTGGAAAGCAGACTGGCCAGGTTGTTGGCCACGATGGCGCTGTCGCTGTTCGCCGCATAGAGATCTTCGTAGATTGCGATTGCGCCGTCGATGTCGCCGGCCCGTTCGCGTTGCGAGGCCTGAATCCACTTCAGGTCCGGGGCGTCCGGCGCCGCGATGAGGGCTTCGGACAGGGCGGCGTCCGCCTCGTCGGGACGTTCGGCAAGGTTCAGCGCGCGGATCAGCTCGATCCAGACGCGCTCGCCGGTCGCTCCCTCGTCGATCAGCGCGCGGAACAGCGTGGCGGCCTCGTCGTATTGCTGGTTGGCGGTCAGCGCGCTGCCGAGGAAGAAGCGCACCGTTGCGTTGTCCGGTGCCTGCTGGAGCAGCCCCTGCAGATGCTCGACCGCACCCAGGGCATTCCCGTCGCGCAGCAGGGTCTGGGCGATTGCGATGTCCGCTCCGATCGCACCTTCGTCTTCGGCGCCCGCGTTCAGGTCTTCCAGGAACGCGACGGCCTCGTCGCTCCGTCCTTGCCCCTGGAGCGCGGCGAGCTGGACACGATTGGCGATCTCAACCGCCACCGGAGAGCCGATTTCGCGCAACTCCCGCTCCACATCCCCGGCGCGTCCCCAATCCTCAAGCTGGACATAGACGCTCGCCAACTCGCTGAGGAGTTCGATCGTCCGGGGCGCAAGGCGCAGTGCGTCGATCAGAATGGCTTCGGCCGGTTTCAGGCGTGCATCGGCTGCCAGGAACCGGGCGTAGACGATGGATTCCTCAGGCGCCCGGTTCGATGTCTCGACTGCAAGCGCCAGCATTTCCCCCGCAAGATCCCGCTCCCCGTTGCGCAGATGCGCCTCGGCCAGTTGCGTGAAGATCCTTGGGTTTTCCGGATCCTGATCCTGGGCGGCGCGCAGGGCGAGGATCGCCTCGTCCGCCCGGTCGTCTTCCACCAGCCATTCGGCCCGCATCAGCAGCGAGGCCACGTGCGACGGGTCCGTGCTCAGAACCTCCTCCACAAGCGCGCGGGCGCCGACATCGTTGCCCTCGCTCAACAGAAGCTGGGCATAGGTGGCCTTGATGTTGTCGAGCTGGGCCGAGGGCTCGGAGCTTTCGAGGATCTCGTCGAAAATCGCCAGCGCCGCGTCCCGCTCGCCCATGTCGTAGCGCAGGGATGCCTCGACCGAGCGGAAGAAGTCGTCATTGGTGCCTTCCTCGACCCGGCGGAGAGCCTCGTCGAGCGCGGCCTCCGGGCTCCGGGCTTGGGCGAGGAACCGGATCAGCGAGACACGCACGCCATCATCTTGCACGCCCTCTTCGATCCGCGAGCGCAGGAACTCTTCGGCCCCGTCGAGGTTGCCCTGGCTGGCATAGAACCGCATCAGCGTCGACGGCAGGCCCTCGTCGTCCGGGAAGGCTTCGATCATCTCGCGGATCGTCCGTTCGATCCCCTCCGCGTCGCCGATCCGGACGTACCCGGTCAGGCGAAGCTGGTAGAACCGGCGCTCATCGGGGACGGTGGCCTGAATGCGATCCAACTCGGCGAGCATCGTCCGATAGTCTTCGTCGAGCATCAGCGAATCCGCGACGACGGAGTTGTTGACGATGCTGTCCGGCGCCCGCTCGACGAGCGCTCGGGCACGGCTTCCGGCCGCGCGCCGGGCTTCGACGTCTTCGGAGATCACCGCATCCCGGTAGGCCATGGTGTTTGCTAGGATCTCGACGCGCGGGTCGTCGGGCGCGATCTCGAGCGCCTTCTCAAGATGCTCCTCGGCCACCTCGAACACATTGTCGAGCATGAGCATCTCGGCCACGATGAGCCGCGGCTCCAAGGAGTCCGGCACCTGTTCGACGAGGCGCATGTACTGGCCGAAGGCCGCGCCGCGCTGGCCCTCTTCGAGCAGGACGCGGGCAAAGGTCTCACGCGCTGCCAGGTGATTGGGGACGAGGCTGAACACCGTCCTCAGTTCGACCTTGGCGCGCGCGACATCGCCGTCCTCGAGCAGCGCAAGGGCGTTTTCGTAGTGCCCCTCGGCCCGTTCCTCGGCCGTGTCGCAGGCCGCCAGAAAGACGGTAAACGCCAAGACCGACAGCGTCGTCCGTTTCAGCGGCAAAGCCATGCCAAGCATTTCGGCGTCCTTTCGGTCACTGGTCGACAGTGTTCCCATGTTCGGCGCCGACATGACGAGCCACATCGCAGGGCGCCTGCGCGCTGGACACTACCAAATCGTGACTAGGAGGAAACCCTTAGCAACAGGTTGCCGGCGGGGCGGCCTTCAGCATCCCGTGCCGCGCATCACCACGAAGACGGTTCTGATCATCAGGCGGATGTCGAACATCAGGGACAGCTTCCGATCGTAGGTCTTGTCGTAGTCGACCCGGCTGCTGAAGCCCTCGGCGTTGCGCGCCGAAACCTGCCAGAGGCCGGTCACGCCGGGCCGCAGATCGCAGTAGACAGCGCCGCGATACAGATCGCGCTGATCCGTCATCATCGGGCGGGGCCCGACCAGAGACATCTCTCCGCGGATCACGTTCCAGAACTGGGGCAGCTCGTCCAGCGACGACGCCCGCAGCAACCGGCCGAGGCGGGTTACGCGCGGGTCGTGGCGCAGCTTCTGGGTGGCGTTCCACTCGGCCGCGAGCGCCGGATCGTCTCGCAGCATCCGCGACAGCGCCTCCTCAGCATCCGGAATCATCGTCCGCAGCTTGAGGAGCTGGAATCGCCGGCCCGACTGACCGATCCGTTCCTGACGGTAGAGCGGCGAGCCCCCGTCAAGTGCCACAAGCACCGCAAGAACAGCCACGAGGGGGACGACAACGATTGCCGACGCACAAACGAGGACAATGTCCAGAAAACGCTTGCCAAACTCTCGATAAAGGCCGGCTTTCGCATCGTCGGCGAGCCCGACACGGGTCACCGTATAGGGGGAGACAGTTCCGGCGGGTTCTACCGCTCGCGCCGTCAAATCAATCACTTCAACCATTCATAACTCCGCATAGACGTCGCGCCGCCCGTGCCCCTACTCGTTGGTCAGTCATACCCAAGGCCGCCGATCCGTAAAGGTCTTTCTGAGAATTTTAGTTAAACTCTGAGACATTTTTCACATGATTTTCCCGAGCGTTGCGCCAAGGTGAACGGTGTTTCCCGGGAGCGTGGACACCGCACCGGCGGATGGGGTACCTGCGCGCCGCCGCGGCCATCGGTCGACGTCCGGCCGGAAGGCATGGAGGAGAGGCTCCGCCTTCGGGTTGCGGAGGGCGATGCACAGCGGGGTGTGCCCGAAGCATCGCGGCTAAAAATCAATCCTCTTCACGCATTGCGTTTTGCAAGGGCGCCGGACTAGAAACGCTGGGGAGAATGCGCATTGCGGTCTCCGCCGGGCCCTACCTGTGCGCCGGGGTTCGACGCGCTCGATGCCCGCTCGTACGCGACCAATTTGATGCACCGGTCGCCTCCCGAGGGGCCCGTGGCGAGAGTGAGAGAGGTTTCCGTGCTCGCTGGCGACATGTACCTGACTTATTTCGGTCTGTCGGACCGGCCGTTCAGCCTGACGCCGGACCCCGACTTCCTGTATTGGGGCGACGGGCATCGGGCCGCCTTCACAGTTCTGGAATACGGCATCGTCACCCGCGCGCCGATCACGGTTCTGACCGGGGAGATCGGCGCCGGAAAAACCACGCTGCTGCAACGGCTTCTGGATACGCTTGACGAGAACGCCACCGTCGGCCTGATTTCCAATGCGCAGGGCGGGCGGGGCGAGCTCCTCCGCTGGGTCTGCAGCGCGCTGGGCATCGAGGCGCCCGCGGATACGGACTATGTCGGGCTCTATCAGCGGTTTCAGGACTATCTGATCGAGGAATACGCCACGGGGCGCTTCGTGACGCTGGTCATCGACGAGGCACAGAACCTCTCGGTCGAGGCCCTAGAAGAACTGCGGATGTACACCAACATCAACTCCGGCCGCGACGAGCTGCTCCAGCTTATTCTGGTCGGCCAGCCGCAGCTGCGGGAAAAGATCATCCGGCCGGAGCTGCAGCAGTTCGCGCAACGCATCGTGGCCGCCTATCATCTGATGCCGCTCGACGCCGAGGCGACGGCCGAGTACATCGCCCACCGTCTGGCGCATGCCGGCGCGACGGAGCCCATCTTCACTGAAGGCGCCGTCGAGCAGATCGCACGCCACACTCAGGGAATCCCCCGTCTCGTTAACAAAATGTGCGAGTTCTGCCTTGTATATGGTGCAATCAATGAGGAGAAACCGATCACTGAGGAAACCGTGTCGCAGGTGATCGCTGACGGCGTCTTTGTCAGCGGGTTCATCCAGACAGGAAGGGCGGCGGAATGAACTCGGAAGTGCGTTTCTACCTGTCGATCTTCTGGCGGCGGCTGCCGATCCTACTGTTTGTGTTTCTGTCGGTGTCGTTCACGGCCTTCGCCGTGGCCGTGATCATGCCCACGGTTTACACCGCGCGCGGCCTTCTTCTGGTCGAGGCGCCGCAGATCCCGACCAACCACGCTCAATCCACCGTCCAGGTCAGCTCCCGCGAGCAGCTGGCCGTGATCCAGCGCCGCCTGATGACGCGCGCAAACCTTTTGGAAATCGCGCGCGAGTTCGACGTCTACGAGGAAATCGGCACGCTGAGCCCGGACGAGATCGTCTCGCGGATGCGGTCGGACACCCGCATCTCGGGATCGGGCAACAACTCCGCCGCCACCGTGATGGAGGTGCAGTTTTCGGCGCGCTCCGGTGGTATTGCGGCCAGCGTCGCCAACGAGTACATCACCCGCATCCTGGCGGAAAACGTCTCCACCCGGCAGGAACGGGCCGGCGGAACGCTGGAGTTCTTCCAGCAGGAGGTCGAGCGCCTGGAGCGCGAGTTGGAAGCGCGCAATCAGCAGATCCTGGCGTTCCAGAACGCCAATGCCGATGCCTTGCCCGATACGCTGAACTACCGCTTGAACCGGCAGGAGATCCTGCAGCAGCGCATGGCGCAGATCGACCGGGACAGATCCGTGCTGACGGATCAGCGCGACCGGCTGACCGATCTGCAGAACCGGGGCGTCGAGTTTGCGTTGCCGGATGACGGCGAGCCGCTGACGCCGCTGGAGCAGCAGCTCGCGCAATTGCGCAATCAGCTCACCAATGCCCGCGCCATCTACAACGAAGAAAGCCCCCGCGTGACCGTGCTCACCACGCGTATCGCGGCCCTTGAGGAGCTTCAGGCAGAGGCGCTCGCGGCCGAGGAAGAGGCGCTGGAGCCGCTGTCCGGCGATCCGGTGGCCGCTGCCGACCCGCCGACCGCGATCGAGTTGCAGATCGACGAGGTGAACACGCGCCTGCGGTTTCTCGACGAGCAGGAAGCCCTGATCGACGCCGAACTCGCCCAGTTGGAAGAAACGCTGGAACGGACCCCGGCCAATGCCATCGCACTGGAGGGGTTGCGGCGCGACTATGACAACATCGAGCGCCAGTACAACGGCGCGCTCGACAGGCTGTCCACCGCAGCGACGGGCGAGCGGATCGAGGTGATGAGCAAGGGCGAGCGCATCAGCGTGATCGAACAGGCGCGCGCGCCGGACGAGCCCTCCGACCCCAATCGCCCGCTGATCGCGGGGACGGGTCTTGCGGCCGGTGCCGGGCTGGCCATTGCGCTCTTTGCTGCGCTTGAAGTGTTGAACCGGTCCGTCCGCCGCCCGGTCGATCTGGCCAACCAGCTCGGCATCACTCCGATTGCGACGGTCCACTACATCGTCACGCCCGGGGAGCGGATGCGCCGGCGTGTGTTGGTCCTGCTTCTGTTCCTGGCCGTTCTGATCCTGGTTCCGGCAGCGCTCTACTACATTCACTACGAAGTCCGGCCGCTCGACCTTTTGTGGGCCCGCTTCGTCGAGGAGTTCCGGTTCTGATGCCGCGGCCGAGCCGGAAGCCGGTGGTGCCGGAGCGCCTTGTTGGCCGTGAACGGAAGATCGCGGCCGTCGGGCCGCAAGCACGGGAGACCGCGCGATGGAACGCTTGAAGGCTGCGCTCGACAAGGCCCGTACCGAACGCGAGGGGCGGACAGTCGGCGCCCGGGGGATGCGTCAACGCATGCGGCCCGGCGCGGCAGGCGCGCAGGACGCCGAGGCGCTCTGGGCGGACCTCGAACCGCTCGATCTCGACCGCAAGCGGTGCGCCAGACGGCGCATCGTAACGGCGAGCGGGGGCCCGGAAGCCGCTCCCTTCGACGTCCTGCGCACCAAGACGGTGCAGATGGCGGAAGCCAACGGATGGTCGCGGATCGCCATCACCTCTCCGCTCCCCGCCTCCGGTAAGACGACGACCACGCTCAATCTCGCCTTCTCCCTCGCGCGCCTGGTCGAGAAGCGGGTGATTGTGCTCGATCTCGATATGCGCCGCCCCTCCATCGCCAAGGCGCTCGGCTGCAAGTCCGGCCGCAGCACCCGGGCCGTTCTCGAAGGCACGGAAACCTTCGCCCGACAGGCCCGGCGCGTGGGCAACAACCTGGCCATTTCGATGAACTTCACCGGCGCGCGCGATCCCTCGGATCTCTTTCTGCGCACCACGACGGACGAGATGATCGAACGGATCGAGGCGGTCTACCGCCCGGATTTCATGCTGTTCGATATGCCGCCCGTGCTGGTCAACGACGATACGTCGGCGTTTCTGCACAATGTCGATGCCGGTCTGATCGTCGCCGAGGCGGGCGGGTCGACCATCGCGCAGATCGACAGTTGCGAGCGGGAAGTGGCGGCCCAGACAAACGTGCTCGGCGTCGTCTTGAATAAGTGCCGCTACTACTCGGACGGCTACGCGCATTACGCCTATAGCTACAATTACTCATAGTTCCGTCCTCGCTAAGCGGTTGTTCACCTGCAACCGCTAGGATCGCCATCGGTGGATGGACGAGGTGGTGAAATGGGCGCGAACAACGCGGCGCCTGTGGTGATCAAACGTAAGAAGGTCGTTGCAGGCGGTGGGCACCATGGCGGTGCCTGGAAGGTGGCCTATGCGGATTTTGTGACCGCGATGATGGCGTTCTTTCTCCTGATGTGGCTACTCAATGCGACGACGGAGAAGCAGCGCAAGGGGCTGGCCGATCACTTCAGCCCTTCGATCCCGATCAACCGCTCGTCCGGCGGCGGGGACGGCGCTCTTGGCGGTGACAGTATCTTCACTGAGGAAACGCTCTCGCAATCCGGGGTCGGTGCCACCAGCCCGGAGGCGTTCTCGGAGCCCAATCCCGACGAGAACGGCGGCTCCGGCGAGAGCGAGCAGGCGCGCTTCGAAGAGATTGAGGCGATCCTGTTCGGTCGGGGTGCGGAGGCGCTTCTTTCTGAGACAGAGCTTCGCCACATCGTCACCCGGATCAGCGACGAGGGCCTCGTTGTCGAGATCTTCTCCCTCGAGGACGCGCCGATCTTTACCCCGGGTAGTGACGCGCCCACGCCGCTGCTCACCTCGATCCTCGATGCGGTCGGCATCCTGTTCGATCTTGCCACGAACGAAGTAGCGTCGACCGGGTTCTCGCGGGCTCATGCCGTCGTGCTCGAAGACGATCCGGCGTGGCCGCGCTCGCTGGCACGCGCCAATCTCGCAAAGGCGCGGCTCGAGGAGCGCATCGACCCGGAGCGGCTGTCGCGCGTGACCGGCCATGCCGATCGCCGCCCAGTCGTCTCCAATCCGATGGCCCTTCGCAACGACCGGCTGGAGCTGACGCTCCTGCGCAGCGATCTGCGAAACTGAGAACGCGCCGATCCTCGCATGCGCCCCGGCCAGAGAGGGGGGAATTCGGACAAAGTTTATCTGTTAGGCCAGCCTTAAGGGCTGCTGCGCCATCAAGCGGGCAACAAGACACCGCACAGAAAGGCGCTCTTCGATGACGATTTCCTCCTCGCTCAATGCGGGTGTGTCCGGGCTGTCGAGCAATGCCAGCCGGCTCGCAGCCATTTCCGACAACATCTCGAACTCCGGCACCATCGGCTACAAGCGCGCGCAGACGTCGTTCCGGGCGCTGGTGACGTCCTCGGGCACAGGGTCTTACACGGCGGGCGGGGTGAGCGTCTCGACCACGCGTCTGATCGATCAGCCCGGGGCCCTGCGTACGACAGCGAACTCAACCGATCTTGCCGTCCGCGGGCGGGGCTTTCTGCCGGTCACACCGGTTTCGGCGCTGTCCGGTGCCTTGGCCGACTACCCTCTCAACCTGGCGACAACGGGCTCTTTCCGCCCGGATGAGGCCGGGTTTCTCGTGAACGATACCGGGACGTTCGTTCTGATGGGGTGGCCCGCCAACCCCGACGGCACGATCCCGGATTTCGCGCGCGACACCGCGGATGGCCTGCAGCCGGTTCAGATCAGCGTCAATCAGGCCACGGGCGAACCGACAACGGAGATCGACGTCGGCGTCAACCTTCCCGCAACCGAGACGGAGTTCGGCGCCACGGCCCCTCCGCTGACCCTGCCGGTCGAGTACTTCGACAATCTCGGCCGCTCTCAAACGCTCACCATGACCTTCAGCCCGGTTCCGCCTGCGGCAGCGGGCGACCCGCCGACCAACACCTGGACCCTCGTCATCACCGACAGTGCGCTTCCTGATAGCGCAACGCCGCCTCAACCCGGCTCCATCGGCGAGTTCACGGTCGTGTTCGACGACAGCCGGGAACAGGGCGGCACGCTGGATTCCGTGACGGTCGTCGGCGGCGGTCCGAACCCGCCGGCGGTTCCGCCGGTCCCGGCCATCGCTCCCGCCTGGGATCCCGCCACCGGCGAGCTGACCATCGGCGTCGCGGGCGGCCAGATCGACATCGGCATCGGCTTGCCCGGCGCGTCCGGCGGCCTGACGCAGTTCTCCGACAGCTTCTCGCCGCGGTTCATCAACAAGGACGGATCCCCTGTGGGCAGCCTGCAGGCGGTGGAGGTCGACCAGAATGGGTTTGTGCGCGCCAACTTCGACAATGGCCTGACGCGGATCGTCTTCCAGATCCCGTTGGTCGACATGCCGAATCCCAACGGATTGGTGATGCAAGATGGGCAAACCTACATCCCGTCGACGGAATCCGGCAGTTTCTTTCTCTGGGAAGCCGGAGAGGGCGCCACCGGAGACATTGTGAGCTTCGCGCTGGAGGAATCGGCGACCGACGTCGCCGGCGAACTGACCGCCCTGATCCAAACCCAGCGGGCTTACTCGTCCAACGCCAAGGTGATCCAGACCGTGGACGAGATGCTGCAGGAAACCACCAACATCAAGCGGTAAGGCCGCCCCCGGGCGCGCCACTCGGCACGGAGTGTAGACAATGTCACTGACCACTGCTCTGAACACCGCCGCAAGCGGCCTGCGCGCCACCTCGCGCGCCGCCGAACTGGTGGCCGGGAACGTGGCAAACGTCGCAACCCCTGGCTATGCCCGGCGCGACCTCATCCTGACCACGAACACGCTCGGCGGTGTCCGTATCGAAGGCGTGAGCCGCGCCGTCGATCCGCTTCTGATCGCGGACCGCCGGGTGGCTGAGGCCAATAGCGCATCGGCCGACGTTCTGGCAGACGGGCTTAAGGCGATCGAAGAAGCCATCGGAGAGCCGACCGCGGTCGGCTCGCTGGGCGAACGGCTTGCAAGGTTCGAGGCAAGTCTGATCGAGGCGGCGACCCGCCCCGATCTCGACGCGCGTCTGTCCGCGGCCGTTTCAGCCGCGGGCGAGCTTGCGCGCGGGATCGCCAACACCGGGCGGGAGATCCAAGACGTTCGCACCAAGGCCGACGGCGATATCGCCACGATGGTCCGGCAAGTGAATGCGGGCCTCGAACAGGTGGACGCGTTGAACGACGAGATCAGGCGCCTCGGCGATCGCGGCCCGACGGTCATCAACCTCAAGGAGCAGCGCCAGCAGGTCATCGACGGATTGTCTGATATCGTTCCGCTGCGCGAGGTGGAAAGGCAGAATGGCCAGGTCGCACTGTTCACCACCGGCGGCGCCGTTCTTCTGGAAGGATCGCCGCGCAGGCTCGAGTTCACGCCGAAGGGCTTCATCGAGCCGTGGATGAGCCTGTCCGGTGGCGCTCTCTCGGGCCTCACGATCGGCAACGACGCGATCGACACCAGCGCGCCGCGCTCGTTGTTGGGGGAAGGCGCGTTGCAAGCGGCGTTCACACTGCGCGACCAGGTCGCCCCCGACGCACAGGCCTCGCTGGACGCGGTCGCACGGGATCTCGTCGAGCGGTTTCAAGACCCGGCTCTGGATCCGACGTTGACGGCGGGCGACGCGGGCCTCTTCACCGACAACGGTTTGGCTTTCGACCCGGTAAACGAAGAGGGCCTGGCCCAAAGGCTCGAGGTCAACGCGTTCGTGGTCCCGGGAGCCGGGGGCGAGGTGTGGCGCCTGCGCGACGGCATCGGCGCCGTCGCGGAGGGTCCTTTGGGGGATTCGGGCTTGTTGACCGCGCTGTCGGAGCAGTTGCGCGCGCCGCGCACGGCCGCGTCTGGCCCAACCGCGGGCCGGGCGTTCAGCGTTTCCGATCAGGTGAACGCCTTTCTGACCGGGGTCGCCAGCGAGCGGCAGCGGCGCGACGGAGACGTGGCCTTTATCTCCTCCCGGCTCGAGGCCCTGCGCAACGAGGAAGCGCAAGGCGGCGTCGACACCGATGACGAGATGCAGAAGCTCCTCGCGGTTGAACAGGCCTACGGCGCAAATGCGCGGGTCTTGCAAACCCTCGACACCTTGTTTGAACAGCTCTTGGGGATAACGTGATGGAAGTTCGCACCGTTGGTGATCTGACCCAACAGCTCGTAGCGCGCCAGCAGAACGCAGAGCTTCGGCGCGAGATGGACAGGCTCGTGTTCGAGGTCGGCACCGAGAAACGCGCCGATCTTGCGGGCAGT
This sequence comes from Pseudomonadota bacterium, assembly GCA_038757905.1. Classification (GTDB taxonomy): domain Bacteria; phylum Pseudomonadota; class Alphaproteobacteria; order Rhodobacterales; family Rhodobacteraceae; genus HLUCCA09. The sequence continues at coordinate 25,245 of JBCDGG010000071.1, forward strand.
CTGCGAGGAGACTTTACGCTGCTGTCTGGCGTGGAGGCAGATCTGTCGCGCCTCCAGGCCTTTGCGGAGACGGTGTCCGACCTCGAACTGAGGGGCGAAGCGATACAACGCGTGTTGTCGGCGGGGCGTGAGCTCGGCAACGACACGACGGCCAATCTGCTCACCGCTTCTCCACCGACGACGGCCGAAAACGTCGCCTTCGTCGCGTCCGAAGCCCGGGGCCGCTTCGCCGACTTCGCCGCGCGGTTGAATGGCAGCTTCGCCGGGGCATCGCTCTTCGCCGGCACAGCCACCGGCGGCCCTGCGGTCGCCCCGGCCGAGGACATGCTCACGGCGCTCGAAGCCGAGATCGCCCCCTTGACAAGTGTCGCTGACGTCCAGGCAGCGATCGAGACGTGGTTCGCCCCGGGCGGCGGCTACGACACGCTGGGATACGTGGGGTCGGCAGATCCGTTGCCGTCGGTCGATGTCTCCCCGACACGGCAGATCGGACTGGGCGTGACTGCCGCCGACCCCGAGGTGCGCGATGTGCTCACGGGCCTCGCCATGGCCGCGCTCACGGATCGGCCACCGCTGCTGGGCGATCTCGAAGTGCAGGGGGACTTCATGATCGCGGCCGCAGAGCGTATCCAGAAATCGCAATCCGGGCTGGCTGAGCTTCAGGCCCGCCTCGGGACGTCGGAGGCCGAACTAGAAGGCGAAGCTGCGCGCAATGCGGCCGAGCAAGCCGTGCTCCGCACGACGCGGGCAGAGATGACGGACGTGGACATTTTTGAAGCCGCCACCGACCTTGATGCGGTCCAGGCCCGTCTCGAACTGCTCTATACGATCACCGCGCGTAGCGCCCAGCTCTCGCTTGTGCGGGTGCTCGGGTAGGGCAGGCTTTCACTTTGAAGACACCTCGTTTGCCCTTGTAGAACAGGATTTGCCAGAATGGCTCAGACGTCACCGCAGAATGCGGCCAACCTCGCCTCCCTTGTTTGGAGGGTCCTCTGCCGGATACCTCTGGCCGCGTCGTTGATTCTGGCCGCCGCAGTCCATAGCGCGGCCGAGCCAATCCGTCTGAAGGATCTGGTCGAGTTCGATGGTGTGCGCGGGAACGACCTTGTGGGATATGGGCTTGTCGTCGGGCTCAACGGAACGGGGGACGGGCTGCGCAACTCGCCCTACACCGA
>JBCDGG010000072.1:0-25989 GCA_038757905.1 Pseudomonadota bacterium
AGCGGGTCGGGCAAGTCGATGACTGCTCTGTCCATCATGCGCCTTCTACCCCGTGGCGCGGTCACCCGCGGCGCGGTGCGGCTCGAGGGGCGCGCGCTCGGCGCGTTGAGCGAACGCGCCATGTGCGATGTCCGCGGCCGCGAGATCGGCATGATCTTTCAGGAGCCGATGACCGCGCTGAACCCGGTGCAGACGATTGGCGATCAAGTGGCCGAGACGCTTCTGGTGCACGGGGCCGCCGGCCGGACGGAGGCGATGCGCCAGGCCAAGGACCGGCTGGCGCGCGTGGGCCTGAGCGCGGACCGGTTTCCGCTGTCGCGCTATCCGTTCGAATTGTCGGGCGGGCAGCGGCAGCGCGTGTGCATTGCGCTGGCGATCGCGCTGCGGCCCAAGCTTCTGATCGCGGACGAGCCGACGACGGCGCTCGACGTCACCACCCAGGCCCAGATCCTGGATCTGCTGAAAAGGCTTGTGGCCGACGAGGCGATGGCCTGCCTGTTCATCACGCACGACCTCGGGGTGGTGGCGCAAATGGCCGACGAGATCGCCGTCATGCAATCGGGTGAGATCGTCGAACGGGCGCCCGCATCCGCCTTGCCCGGCGGGCTGGGTCACCCCTATGCGCGCGCCCTCTTCGCCGCGGCGACCCATGCGCCGGCCCGGTCCCGCACGGCCAAGGGGGACGTGCTGCTCGACGTGTCCGAGGTGACGCGGGAGTATGTGCTGCCCCGCCGGAGCCTTCTGGCGCGCGCGCCGCGCTTCTGCGCGGTAGACCGTGTCTCGCTCCAGGTGCGCCGGGGCGAGTGCGTCGGGCTCGTCGGCGAAAGCGGGTCTGGCAAGTCGACGCTGGCCCGGGCCGTGCTGGGGCTCGACGCCGTGCAGGGCGGAGAGATCCGGCTGGCAGGGCGCGCCGTGTCGCCCGAGATCGGGCCCGACACCCGCCGCAAGATGCAGGTCGTCTTTCAGGATCCCTACGGGTCGTTCAACCCGCGCCATCGCGTGGCGCGCATCGTGGCGGAGCCGTTCTTCTTGGGCGGGACGCCGGGCGACGCGCCCGCACAGATCGGCGCGGCGCTCGAGGCCGTGGGGCTGCGCCCGAGCGATGCGGAGAAGTATCCGCATGAATTCTCCGGCGGGCAGCGCCAGCGCATCGCCCTCGCGCGGGCCCTGATCACCCGGCCCGATCTGATCGTGCTGGACGAGGCGGTGTCGGCCCTGGACGTGTCGATCCGGGCGCAGATCCTCGATCTGCTCGTCGAACTGCAGGAGCGCTTCGGTGTGTCCTATCTGTTCATCACCCACGATCTGACGGTGGTGCGTGCCATCGCGGACCGGGTGATCGTGATGAGAGCCGGCCGTGTCGTGGAGAGCGGAGACACCGACGCGCTGTTTGCGGCGCCGAAGCAGGCCTATACAAGGCAGCTTCTGGCGGCCGCCCCGCTTCTGCCGGCCGCCTGAGCCGGTGCCGCCGCCGGAGCCTCCGGCGGGGATATTTTCGGCAAGATGAAGACAAAGGCGGCTTTGAAACGGCTGGCGCGGCGCGGAATGGCTTGAAACTCCGGCATGGATTTTGGCATTGGGGGCACAGGCCGGGGCGATGGCGTCGCCCCGATCCGGGCCTTTCCTGTCCTGAACGCCGGGACCTTTCTTTGGGAAGGGCCCCGTTGGGATGGGCCCGGAAGGAGCGAGATGTCCGATATATCCACACGTCCGGCCAGCTACCGGTTTCACAACGGCGAGAAGGCGCCGCTGCCGTTCTCCGACGAGGAATACGCGGCGCGGCTGACGGACCTGCGCCGGCGCATGTCCGAGGCCGGGATCGAGGCCTGTATCTTCACCTCGATGCACTGCATCGCCTATTACTCCGGCTTTCTCTACTGCGCCTTTGGGCGGCCCTACGGCCTTGTGGTGACACCCACCGACAGCGTGACCATCTCGGCCGGGATCGATGCCGGCCAGCCGTGGCGGCGGTGTTATGGCGACAACCTGACCTACACGGACTGGCAGCGCGACAACTTCTGGCGTGCGGCGCGCGCGGTGGCCGGCGCGGGCAAGGCCGTGGGCTACGAGCGCGATCACCTGTCGCTGGCTCAGGCGGACAGGCTGCGGGCATTTCTGGAGCCCCGGGAGGAGATGGACGTGGCGCCGCTGTCGATGGCGCAGCGCATGCGCAAGTCGCCGGCCGAGGTCGACCTGATCCGCGCCGGCGCGGCCGTGGCCGATGTGGGCGGCTATGCGATCCGGGATGCGATCCGCCCGGGCCAGCGGGAGATCGATGTGGCCATGGCCGGGCGCGATGCGATGGAGGCGGAGATCGCCAAGCGCTTTCCGGACGCGGAGTACCGCGACACTTGGGTGTGGTTTCAATCCGGGCTGAACACGGACGGGGCGCATAATCCGGTGACCGGACGGGTTCTGGAGCGGGGGGATATCCTGTCGCTCAACGCGTTTCCGATGATCTCGGGCTATTACACTGCGCTGGAGCGGACGCTCTTCGTGGGCGAGGTCGATGCCGCGTCTCTTGCGATCTGGGAGGCCAATGTCGCGACCCATGAGCTTGGGCTTTCGCTGCTGAAGCCCGGGATGTCCTGCGCCGAGGTGACGGCCGAGCTCAATGCGTTTCTTGCCGAACGGGATCTGCTGCAGTTCCGAACCTTCGGCTACGGTCACTCCTTCGGTGTCCTGTCGCATTACTACGGGCGTGAGGCGGGGCTGGAGCTGAGAGAGGACATCGACACCGTGCTCGAGCCCGGGATGGTGGTGTCGATGGAGCCGATGCTGACCATTCCGGACGGCCAGCCCGGTGCCGGCGGCTACCGGGAGCACGACATCCTGGTGATCGGAGAAAGCGGCGCGGAGAATATCACCGGCTATCCCTATGGGCCCGGGTTCAACGTGGTGGGGTGACGGGCGCCCCTGTCGGTGGCCACCCGCCCTTGTCGGACCGGGTGGCCGGGGCCAAGCGCGCGTCGCGTCGTCAGGCGCGGCGTGCGGCGATCACCAGCGCGTCGATGAGGCGCCTCAGGTCGCTGAAATACCCGCCGGAGCGGGCGGGGCGGGTCGGATCCGAGGTGACGGCGATCGTCATCTCGGCCTCGGGTGCGAAGGCGATGATCTGCCCGCCGTAGCCGCGGGCGATGGCGAGAGAACCGCCGGGCGACTGGCCGAGGAACCAGCCGTAGCCATATCCAAGACCGGACCAGCGCGACCGGGTGCGCGGGACGAGCGAAGCCGACACCCAGTTGCCGGACAGGACCTGGGTTTGACCGCTGCGCCCGCCGGCGCGCCACATCTCTCCGAAGCGGAGCATGGCGCGGGGCGAGAGCGCCATCTGGTTGCCGCCGAGGTAGTAGCCCTGCGGGTCCCGCGTCCAGGCCGGGATCTCGATCCCGAGGGGTGCGCCGAGCCGGTTGCGCGCCTGCGACAGCAGGCTCTCGCCGGTGGCCTCGGCCAGGGCGGCGCCGAGCACATGGGTGGATCCGGTGGAATAGAGCATCGGGCCCCCGGGCTCCGCCACGAAGGGGCGCGCCAGCGCGTCGGCGATCCAGTTCGGGGACGAAACCCACTCCCCGTAGTTGGCGCCGGAGGTGCGTTCCAGACCGGCCCGGAGGGTGACGAGGTGTTCGAGGGTGATGTCGCGCACGCGCGGATCCGCACTGCCCGGGATCAACCGGGGGGCGACATCGCCGAGGCGGGCCGTCACCTGCGCCACCTCGCCCCGGTCGAGCGCGGCGCCGAGCAGCGAGGCCACGAGCGTCTTCGAGACGGACTTCACGTTGACGGGCGTGCCGGCCCCGGGCCCGCGCTGTACCTCCTCGACAACCGTTTCGCCCCGATGCGCGACGGTCAGGCAGTGGAGCTGGTCAAAGCTTCGGGCCATCGCCAGCGCGTCGGCGAACGGTTCGGGGGCGGCCACGGCGCGGGCAGCGGCCAAGGGCGCAACCAGGGGGGCGGCGAGCGCGGCGGCCAGAGGGGCGGCGCGGGCGGGCAGGCTCAGGCAGACGGTACGGCGGGTCAGCATCTTGCTGCGGTTCATCCACTGGCGCGCCGCGACGCGCCAGTCAAAGCTCCGTGATCTTGCGGATGGCTGGGCTCAGTCCGTCCAGCGCACGCCGGTCAGGTCATTGGCCTGGGTCGGCGCATTCTCCCAAAGGCCCTCGATCTTGGCATCGGCCACCCCTGTCTTGGCGAGCTGGAAGAGATAGCCGTTCACGAAGTCCTGGGCGATCATCTCCTGCGCTTGCCGCAGCAGGGCGGAGCGCTGTTCGGCGTTCGTGGTCAGGTTGAGCTGATCCATCACCGCCTGGAAGGGCGCACTGTCGTACTGGAAGTAGTATTCCGGCCGGGCATAGATGTTGATGTCGGCAGGCTCGGTGTGGCTGACGATGGTCAGGTCGAAATCCTTGCCGCGGAACACCTGCTCCAGCCACTGCGCCCATTCGAGGTTCGAGATCTCCGTCTCGATGCCGACCTCGCGCAACTGGGCGGCGATGATCTCGCCGCCGCGGCGGGCATAGACGGGCGGCGGCAGCATCAGGCGCAGCGTAAGGTCTTCCACCCCGGCTTCGGCTAGCAGGGCGCGGGCGCGGTCGGGATCATGGGCGGACAGGTCCGTCAGATCCACGTAATCGGGGTTATGCGGCGCGAAATGCGTGCCGATGGGGGTGCCGTAGCCGAACATCGCCCCGTCGATGATCTCCTGCCGGTTGATCGCGTGCGAAATCGCCTGGCGCACCTTCTCGTCCGATAGAGTGTCCGCGGCGTTGTTCATGGCGAGGATCGTTTCGCCTTCGGTCGAGCCCACGATGACGTTGAACATCGGGTTGGCTTCGAACTGGGCGAGGGTCTCCGGCGCGGGGAAGACAGGAAAGGCGTGCACGTCGCCGGCCATCACCGCGGCGAAGGCGGCGTTGGGGTCGGAGATGAACTTGAACGTGGCCGATTCCAGCGCCGGCGCCGCGCCCCAGTAGTCCGGGTTGCGGGTGAGTTCGACACGGTCGCCCTGCACCCAATCGGAGAACACGAAGGGGCCGGTGCCGACGGGCGCGGTGGCGAGCGTTTCGACGCTCTCGGGTGCCACGATCACCGCGTCGCCCCAGGCCATCTTGAACGGAAACGCGCCATCGGGCCCCGAGAGCGCGATGCGCACCGTCATCGGATCGACGGCCTCGACGGTTTCGATGCCGGCAAAGAGCGCCTTCTGTGCGTTGGTGGAGTCTTCCGCCCGGGCTCTGTCCAGCGAGAACACGACGTCGGAGGCGTCGAACGCCGAGCCATCGTGATAGGTGACGCCATCGCGCAGGGAGAAGGTGTAGACGGTGCCGTCCTCGCTGACCGACCATTCGGAGGCGAGGCCGGGGACGATGCTGCCGTCGGAGGCGAACCGCGTGAGCCCTTCGAACACGTTGGCATAGACGACCTCGTCGATCGCCGCGGCGGCCCCGCCGGTGGGATCGAGGTTGGGCGGCTCGAGCTGCATACCGATGGTGATGCTTGTCTGCTGTGCAAGACCGGCGCCGGCGAACAGGGCAACAGCGGCGGCGGTGCTGAGGATATGGAACATCGTGGAGGGCCTCCCTGGCCGTGTCGTGTCGCACGCAACCCTACACGTTGCCTCCCGAATTCGAAGGGCATTCTCGCCGCACCCGAGTTCTCCATCGCCGGGCGAGAGCCCCTGCGGGCGTGCGCTTACCGTCCGAGCAACTGCGTCAGAGACAGCGCCATGACAAGGGCCGCATCCGCCATCTCGTCGATGTCGATCCACTCGTCGGGCTGATGGGCGAGTTCGAGCCGGCCGGGGCCGTAGGCGATACAGTTCCGCAAGCGCCCGATCCGGTCGATATGCTTCTGATCGTAGGTGCCGGGGCTGACGACGAAGGCCGCCTCGCGCCCGATCACCCTCTCTAGCGCGGCGCTGACGGCCCGGACCACCGGCGCATCCGCATCGGTCATCGACGGGGCGACGTTGAACAGATCCCGGATCTCGTAGGAAAAGCCGGGGCGGACGGCTTTGATCCGTTCCATGAGGGCGGCGATCTCGGCCTTCACGGCATCGAGCGGCTCCTCCATGGGGAACCGCCGGTCGATGGTGATTCGGCACCGGTCCGGGACGCAGGCCGCGGGAAGCCCGGTATATCCCTCCGGTTGGACGGGTTCGCCGCCGTGGATCGCATTGATGTTGAGGGTGGAGCCGCGCGCCCCATCGGGGACGACGGGCATCGCCGTTGTCCGCCCCGCCAGCAGGGGAAACAGTGTCTCTTCCATTTCCTGCAGCACCGCGCTCATGTGCCGGACGGCGCAATCGCCCAGAAACGGCATGGATCCATGGGCGATACGGCCCTTGGTTTCGATTTCCGCCCACCAGACGCCGCGGTGGCCCAGGCAGATCCTGTCCACATCGAGCGGTTCGGGGATGATGACGTGCTGCACCCTGTCTGGGCTGAAATAGCCGCGCTCGGCCAGATAGGCCACGCCGCCGAAGCCGCCCGATTCCTCGTCCGCCGTGGCGGAGATCTCGATCGCTCCGGCAAAACCCGGGTAGGTGGCGATGAACGCCTCCGCGGCGATCACCGACGCGGCGATGCCGCCCTTCATGTCGCAGGCGCCCCGGCCGTAGATCCGCCCGTCGCGGACCTCGCCGCCGAACGGATCGACAGACCACCCCTGCCCGACTTCCACCACGTCGTGGTGGCCATTGAAGTGAACGCATTCGCCGGGATGCCGCCCCTCGTAGCGCGCCAGCAGGTTCCAGCGCTGGTAGGCATCGCTGTCGGCCAGGGCGCCGGTCGCGCGGATCAGCTCCGTCTGGAAGCCGGACCTGTCGAGCCGCGCCTGCAGCAACTCGCAGACCTCGCGGTAGCAGTGGCCGGGCGGGTTGAGCGTGGGGACACGGATCAGATCGCGGGTCAGGGCGATCAAATCGTCCCGCCGGGCGGCGATCTCCGATTCGAGGCGGGGCAGGGCGTCGTCCGGCATGGGCGGAGGCTATGCGCGGGCGTGCGGAGGGACAAGATCGGTGTCTATCGGCTCTCGCGCCGAGGCCGGGGCTAGGCTATGGGTCAGGGATCAACCGGAGCCTGCCCATGTTCTTTGCGCTTGGCCGTCTTGTCGTCGTCCTGCTGGCCCTCGCGGCGCTGGTCTATGTGTGCCTGTGGTTCTACGCCCGGGCGTCCCAGAAGGAACGGCTGGAGGCTGAGTGGGAAGAGCTCGGCCGCCCGGGCAACCGCGATATCTTCGTCGACGAGGGATTGGAGCGTCGGCGCTACGACCTGCAGCGCAAGCTGCTGCTCGGCGTATTTGTGGTGCCTTTCGCTCTGGTCGGCCTCGTCATATACCTAAGCAATTACGCCTGAGGGGGATCGCGCGTGCTCGGCTATATCAAGTGGACCTTAGTGATCGTGTTCTGGATTTTCGTGGCGGCGTTTTTGCACTATACGCTGCCGCGTTGGGATATCGTGCGCATCGCCGACACCTATGAGCGGCGCGAGACGTTCGGCGAAAACTCCATCTTCTGGACCCATGCGCGCACCGGCGGCGGCGCGAGCGGAGATATCAGCCGGGATGTGTTCTTCATCCAGGGTATCCGCGAGAACGGGCGCCCCATGGTCTACCGCAACGAGGATACCGGCTTCGGCTGGCCGCCGTTCTTCAAGATCAACTCGGCCGACCTGCAGACGCGGGCGGCGGATTTCGTGTCGGCCAAGGAAGATCCGAACTGGGTTGCGATCCGCCGCTACGGCTGGCGCCTCAACGCGCCGACGGCCTATCCCAACGCCCTGCGCATCCGCGATGTCGATAGTCCGGACGAACGGATCATCCCCTGGGTGTCGATCGGGATTCTGATCGGTCTGGCCTGCCTCTATTGGGCGATCTACGCCCGGTGGCGCCGGTTCTGGAACAACCGCATCGACCCTCTGCTGGACGGCGACGACATCTGACGCCCCGGCGGCGCGCACCCGCCTTCCCCGACGCGAGGCGTGACATAAGGCGTTGTGGCGCCTAGCCTTCCCCTGCAAGCAGCGCTCTAGGGGGGGAAGACATGATCCGGCCAGGCCAATTGCCAGCGACGCTACTGGTTTCAACATGCATCGCGGGATGGGGAGCCGCGGCGCTCGCCTTCGAGGGAACGGTGAGCCCGGACATCATGTCCGCCGATGCAGTGTACTCACCCTTTGCGGGGCGGGATTTCCCCGATCAGGTCCTGTTCGGAGATCTGCATTTCCACACCGAGATCTCCTTCGATGCCGGGCTGGTTGGCACCAGTCTGGACATGCACGACGCCTTCCGCATCGCGCGGGGAGAAGAGATCCTGTCGAACACGGGGCAGCGCGTGCAGCTGATCCGCCCGCTCGATTTCCTCGCGATCACCGAGCATGCCGAGATGCTGGGCCTCGCCACAGCCATCCGCACTTCCGACCCGCGGCTGCTGGCCGATGAATGGGGCCGGCAAACCTACGATCTGTTCCAGTCCGGGCAGGACGGGCGGATGGCCGCCTTTGCCGACATCATCCGGATCGGCACGGTCGAAGGGCGGGACCCGCTGGAAGGCGTCGACCTCGACGGGGATCTCTGGGACGAGATCATCGAGACGGTGGACGCGTACAACGACCCCGGCGTGTTCACCTCTCTGGCCGGGTTCGAATGGACGTCGACGCCGCTGGGCGACAATCTCCACCGGGTCGTCCTGTTCGGAGACGGCGCCGAGCGGACCTCGCAGACCCGGCCGTTTCCGTTCTTCGAAAGCGTCGATCCCGAAAGGCTGTGGGATTATCTCGCAGCGTACGAGGCCGACACGGGCGGCCAGGCGATCTCAATCCCGCATAACGGCAACCTGTCCAACGGGCTGATGTTCGCGCCGACCAAGGCGGATGGATCGCCGATGGATGCGGCCTATGCCGCAAAGCGCGCCCGCTGGGAGCCGATCCATGAGATGACGCAGATCAAGGGCGATGAGGAGACGCATCCGCTGCTCTCTCCCGACGATGAGTTCGCCGATTTCGAAAACTGGGATGTGGGCAACATCGCGGGATCCGCACCCAAGACCCCCGAAATGCTGCGCTATGAATACGCGCGCTCCGCCTTGAAGGTCGGTCTGGAGGTTCAGCGCGAGACGGGCGTGAACCCGTTCAAGTTCGGCTTCAACGGAACGACCGACGCGCATACCGCGATCCCGACGACGCGCGAGGACAACTACTTCGGCAAGTACCAGCACACCGAGCCTTCGCCCAATCGCCACAACGTCGACGTGATCCCGGCCGACGATCCCGCGTTGCGGATCATCACCGCGCAGGAATCGGCGGCGGGCCTGACGGCGGTGTGGGCGCGGGAGAACACGCGCGGCGAGGTGTTCGGCGCGCTCACCCGGAAGGAGGCCTACGCCACCACCGGGTCGCGCATCCGGGTGCGCGTCTTCGGTGGCTGGGGCTTCGCCGAGACAGATCTCGGCGTGCAGGACTTCGTCGCCAACGGCTACCTCAACGGCGTGCCGATGGGCGGCGATCTGCGCGCCGCGCCGGCAGACACGGCGCCGCGGTTTCTCGTGCAGGCCCTGCGCGATCCGGACGGGGCGAATCTCGACCGGGTGCAGATCGTCAAGGGGTGGATCGACGCCAGCGGCGAAACCTTCGAGCGTGTATATGACATCGCCGTTTCGGACGGCCGGGAGATCGGTGCGGATGGCCGGGCGCGGACGCCCGTGGGCAACACGGTCGACGTCGCCACGGCCACCTTCACCAACTCAATCGGCGCCGCGGCCATGAGCGCCTATTGGGAGGACCCGGAATTCGATCCGGCGGAGAGCGCATTCTACTACGTGCGGGTCATCGAGATCCCCAAGCCACGCTGGACGACCTATGACGCGGCCTTCTACGGCGTGCCCCTGCCCGATGCGGTTCCGCCCACGGTTCAGGACCGGGCCTATACCTCGCCGATCTTCTACAGCCCGGACAGCTAAGGTCCGGCGGCGCGGTCGTGGCGCGGGCGCCCCTGGGCGGCTGCAGCGCGCCTCCAGATCGCGACCACAAGCGTAGGGCGACGCCAAAGCCCGAAAGGGCGCAGTGCACCCGCGGCATGGTGGGCTCGCGCGTTTCCTGGCCGCCCTTCCGGAGCCCTCTCGCGTGGCCGCAGGATGGGCGGCTGGCGCTCAGGTAAAGGTGTTGTCCCTCGGGAAGCCGCGCGGGGCCATGCGGCCCGCGGTTGCGCGCTTGCCGGCCCATTCGTCGAGCTCCGTCTGGGTGCGCGTGCGTCCGGCCGGGTCGAGCCAGCTCAACCCGTTCGCGCGGGTGAACGTCGTCGCGTCCGACAGGCCGCCATCCTTGTACTTCTGCAGGCGGACGCCCTTGCCACGGCCCATCTCCGGCAGCTCGTCCAGCGGAAATACGAGCACCTTGCGGTTCTCGCCCACCACCGCGACGCTGTCGCCCGAGACGCTGTGGCAGACCTTGGCCACCGCGGGCGCGCGCACGTTCAGCACCTGCCGTCCCGCACGCGTCTGCGCGAGCACCTCCGCCGCGGGCACGACGAACCCGTCCCCGGCCGACGATGCCACGAGGAGCCGCGCCCCCTCCACATAGGGAAACAGCGCCACGATCTCTGCCTCGTTCGGCAGATCGACCATCAGGCGCAACGGTTCGCCCATGCCGCGCCCGCCCGGCAGGGCCGAGGTCGACAGGGTATAGAACCGCCCATTGGAGCCGAAGGCCAGCAGCCGGTCCGTCGTTTCGGCATGAAACAGGAAGCGCGGCCCGTCGCCGTCCTTGAACTTCACCTCGCTATCCAGGGCGATATGCCCCTTCATGGCGCGGATCCAGCCCATGGCGGAGCAGACGATTGTCACTGGTTCGCGGTCGATCATGGCCTCGATGGGCACATCCTCGATCTCGCGCGCCTCGGCAAAGGCGGTTCGCCGGGCGCCGCCCGGTGACTTCGCCCCAAAGGCTTTGCGGACGTCGCGCAGTTCGTCTGCGATGCGCGCCCATTGCAGGGCTTCGCTCTCCAGCAGGTCCTCGATCCCGGCGCGCTCTTCCAGCAGCCGGTCGCGCTCGGCCACCAGCTCCAGCTCTTCGAGCTTGCGCAGCGAGCGCAGGCGCATGTTCAGGATCGCCTCGGTCTGCACCTCGGTCAGGCCCATCTCGTCTTCGGAGGCGACGTCGGGCGGCGACACGTAATCGGCCTCCGAGGTGGCGCGCACGAAGCTGCGCGACCAGTCTTCGCGCATCAGGGCGGCCTTCGGCGCCTCGTCGTAGCGAATGATGTCGATCACCCGGTCGAGGTTCAGGAAGGCGACCAGCAGCCCCTCCAGCACCTCCAACCGGTGGTCGATCTTGCCGAGCCGGAACCGCGAGCGGCGGCCCAGCACGTCGCGCCGGTGATCGAGGAACGCGCGCAGCACCTCCTTCAGCGAGCACACCTTGGGCGTCCGGCCGTCGATCAGCACGTTCATGTTGAGCGAAAACCGGATCTCGAGGTCGGAATGCTTGAACAGGGTGCCCATCAGCACCTCGGGGTCGACATTGCGGGAGCGGGGCTCCAGCACGAGGCGGATATCGTCGGCGCTCTCGTCGCGCACATCGGCGAGGATCGGCACCTTCTTCGTCTGGATCAGTTCGGCGATCTTCTCGATCAGTTTGGATTTCTGTACCTGATACGGGATTTCCGTGACCACGATCTGCCACTGGCCGCGGCCCATATCCTCGGTGCCCCATTTGGCGCGCAGCCGGAAGGCGCCGCGGCCTGTGCGATAGGCCTCCGAGATGCTCTCGGGCGGCTCGACGATCACGCCGCCGGTGGGAAAGTCCGGCCCCTCGATGTGGTTGAGCAGCGTGTCGTCCCGCGCGTCGGGAGCCTTGATCAGGTGCAGGCAGGCCGCGATCAACTCGTCGAGATTGTGCGGCGGAATGTTGGTGGCCATCCCCACGGCGATGCCCGAGGCGCCGTTGGCGAGCAGGTTGGGAAAGGCCGCGGGCAGCACTTCGGGCTCCTGCAGCGTTCCGTCGTAATTGTCGCGAAAGTCGACGGCGTCTTCGTCCAGCCCGGCCATCAGCGCTTCGGCGGCGGCGGTCAGGCGCGCCTCGGTGTAGCGGGAGGCCGCGGGGTTGTCGCCGTCGATGGAGCCGAAATTGCCCTGCCCGTCGACAAGCGGATAGCGAATGGTGAAGTCCTGGGCGAGCCGGGCCATCGCGTCGTAGATCGCGCCGTCGCCGTGCGGGTGGTAGTTGCCCATCACATCGCCGGAGATCTTGGCCGACTTTCTGTAGGCGCCAGTGGGGCTGAGCCGCAGCTCCCGCATCGCGAAGAGGATGCGGCGATGCACCGGTTTCAGGCCGTCGCGCGCGTCGGGCAGCGCCCGGTGCATGATGGTGGACAGGGCATAGGTCAGGTAGCGCTCGCCCAAAGCGCGACGAAGTGGCTCGGCCGTCTGCCGTTCCTCGCGGGGCGTCGGGTCGTCCATCTTGGGGGTGTCGCCATCGTCGCTCATAGATCGTGTGTAGGCGAGGCGCCGGATCTGGGCAAGCGGCCAGTGCTTCGCCCGCCTTCACCATGTGGTTGCCTAAAGACCGCCGAAAACTGTGCGGAAACTGATAAAATACCCTTACGGCAGCCGATTCTATGGCCGCCCGGGGTGATTTGACGTGGTGTGACCGGTCCTGTCCGGACCGGAGGGTGTGTGTTTGGGGAGGTGTGGGATGCTAGCACGATACATAGGAGCGACGCTCGTCCTTCTGGGCGGAGCGATGCTAGTGGCGCCGGATGCGCCCAAGGACACGCTGGAGGAGAAGCCGCGGCGCTCTGCCAGTTCCGAAGCGGCCCCTACGGCCCCCCGCCCGGCCACCGCGCCGGCGGCGCCCTTGGTGACGGTGTCGCTCGCAGAGGGGGCGGGCGCCGCAATACCCCGGCCCGCGGCGCAGAGCGTTGCACCGGAAGAGGGCACGCCAGCCGCCGATGCCGCGCCTGTGGACGCGCCCCAGGCCGGGGACGCCGCGCCGACGGCCCTGGCGCTCGGCCTGCCCGACCCGGACGACGCCTTCGTGATCCCGACGCTGGAGGAGCCCGCGACGATCCAGGAAGCGTCTCTGACGTCGGAGACGCTGTCGCTCATCGCCATCGCGGAGGGCCGCGTGACGGTGGAGGCCCCCGACGCGCCCGACGCGGATAACGCCGAGCCCGCGCCGGTGGTGCTCTACGTGACGGGCAGCCGCGTGAACGTTCGCGCGGGCCCGTCCACGGGGTTCACGGTGATCTCGTCGGTCGCGTTCGGCGACGCCGTCGAAGTGCTGGCCGATCCGGGCGACGGCTGGGCCGAGATCCGCCTGACGAACGGCGACACCGGATACATGTCGCGCCGCTTCCTGGAGGAGTGAGGCGGCACCGCCGTGCCCCACAGCGCCATCGGCGGGCAAGTTTGACCTTCGCAATCCGGTGGCCGGCCGCTACATGGCGGAACGCAAGCACGCGGGGGAAGCATGACAAGCGATCCGGTTTTCATTCTGGCGGCGCTCGCCGTTCTGGCGGTGGCCGTCATTCTGCTCATCGGTATCGGCGGCTTCGCGCGCGGCGGTGAGTTCAACAAGAAGAACGCCAACAAGGTGATGCGCTGGCGGATCGGGATGCAGGCCGTTGCAGTGGCCCTGATCCTGTTGCTGATCTATCTGAGGCAAAACGGAGCCTGACCCGGAGCCGCGCGTCGGACCCCCGGCGCCCGGCCCGTGCATCGGAACAGACACGCGGGGAGCACATTGCGATGGTCGTATTGAACAAGATCTACACCCGGACGGGCGATGCGGGCGAGACCGCGCTGGGCAACGGCGCCCGGGTCGCCAAGTTTTCCACCCGGGTTGCCGCGTACGGAACGGTGGACGAGTGCAACTCCACCGTCGGTCTGGCCCGGCTCCATGCCGATGGCGCGATCGACGAGCGCCTCGCCCTGATCCAGAACGATCTGTTCGACCTCGGTGCCGATCTGTGCCGTCCGGACATCGAGAAGGACGCCGAGGCGGAGTATCCGCCGCTCCGCATGATCGAAGCCCAGGTGACACGGCTGGAGACGGAGATCGACGAGATGAACGCCGCACTGGAGCCGTTGCGCAGTTTCATTCTACCGGGCGGCTCCCCCTTGTCGGCCCATCTGCACCTGTGCCGCACCGTGTCCCGCCGGGCGGAGCGTCTGGCGATGGAACTCGCCTCGGTGGAAGTGGTGAACGCCCAGGCCATCCAGTATCTCAACCGCCTGTCGGACTGGTTCTTCGTCGCGGCCCGGGTCGCCAACGACAAGGGCACCGCGGATGTTCTGTGGGTGCCCGGCGCGAACCGCTAGCGCAGCCCGGGCCCGCGCCTGGCGTCCTGCGCGGGGTCTGGCGCATCAACGCGCGGCGCGCGCCTTCGCTTGCGGGCCGCTCCGGGTTTTTGGGCATATCGCCCCGCGATTGGCCAGAGCGGGCCCTTGCGGGCGCCGCAATGCCCGGCCGCACGGGCACGCGGCAGGACGGCGCTGGGCTGCCGCTTGAAAAGCTGGCATATCGCAGGAGACCCATAGCCTGAGCCCGCCCCGCCCGGGTCCATCTTCGCCAGTCTCTATCACCTCACCCATTACCGCTATGATCGCCCGGTCACGCTGTCGCCGCAGATCGTCCGTCTGCGCCCGGCGCCGCACAGCCGCACCGGCTTGATCTCGCACAGCCTCAAGGTCTCGCCCGGCGGACACTTCGTGAACCACCAGCAGGACCCGTACGGCAACTGGATGGCGCGCTTCGTGTTTCCCGAGCCGGTGCGCGAGTTCAAGATCGAGGTCGACCTTGTCGCCGACATGACGGTCTACAACCCGTTCGACTTTTTCGTCGAGGACAGCGCGGAGCACTGGCCGTTCGAGTATCCCGAGGATCTGAGCGAGGATCTTGGGATCTACCGGACGCCGGAGGCCGAAGGGCCGCTGTTGGCCCAGTTCATCGGCTCCATCGACTTCGACAAGGCCCGCACCGTCGACTTCCTGGTCGAGCTGAATGCGCGGATCGCGCAGCGGGTCGATTACACGATCCGGATGGAGCCGGGCGTGCAACTGCCCGAAGACACGCTGCAGCGCAGTTCCGGCTCCTGCCGGGATTCGAGCTGGCTGCTCGTGCAGGTGCTGCGGCATCTCGGCTTCGCGGCGCGCTTCGTGTCGGGCTACCTCATCCAGCTGAAGCCGGATGTGAAAGCGCTCGACGGCCCGTCGGGCACCGATCACGACTTCACCGATCTGCACGCCTGGGTAGAGGTCTACCTGCCGGGGGCGGGCTGGATCGGCCTGGATCCGACATCGGGCCTGCTGACGGGCGAAAGCCATATCCCGCTGGCCGCAACGCCGCATTACAAGAACGCGGCGCCGATCTCGGGCCTCGCCAGCTTCGCCGAGACCGAGTTCTCCTTCGATATGCAAGTGGCGCGGCTTGCCGAGCATCCGCGCATCACCAAGCCGTTTTCGGATGCGGCGTGGGACAACCTGAACAAGACCGGGCAGACCGTCGACGCGGCGCTCCGCGCGGGGGATGTGCGCCTGACGATGGGCGGGGAGCCGACCTTTGTCTCGGTCGACGATTTCGAGAGCGACGAGTGGAACACCGGCGCCGTCGGCCCCATGAAGCGCGGCCTGGCCGATGCCCTGATCCGCCGGCTGCAGGCGCGTTTCGCGCCGGGCGGCTTCCTGCACTACGGTCAGGGGAAGTGGTACCCGGGCGAGAGCCTGCCGCGATGGACGTTCTCGCTCTACTGGCGGGGCGACGGCAAACCCGTCTGGAAGGATCCGGACCTGATCGCGCAGGAGGCGGCGGAGACCGGCGCGGATGCGCAGACGGCGGGCGCCTACCTGGCGCAACTGGCCGAACGGCTGGGCCTTCCGGCGGAGAACGCGCAGCCGGTCTACGAGGATCCGGCCGAGTGGGTGTTGAAGGAGGCCAACCTTCCCGAGAACCTCTCGCCGGAGAATCCCAAGCTGAAGGATGCCGAGGAGCGGGCGCGCTTCGCACGGGTGTTCGGCCGCGGCCTCGATACGCCGGCGGGCTATGCCCTGCCTATTCAGAGCTGGCAGACCAAGGCGGGCGGTCAGCGCTGGCGATCGGAATACTGGACATCGCGGCGGAGTCATCTGTTCTTGGTGCCGGGGGACAGCCCGGCGGGCTTTCGTCTGCCGCTTGGCACGCTGCCCTACGTGCCGCCGGCGAGCTACCCCTACACCTACACCGCCGATCCCAATGTCCCCGTCGGGCCGCTGCCGGATTATCACGATCCCGGCTATCGCGACGCGCTGGCGGAACGCCGCCGCAGCGCCGTCGACGACGATGTCGCCCGGATCGAGGCGGAAGACGCCGAGCGCGCCAGCCTGCTGCCCGAGACCACGCCGGGCCACGCCCAGCCCGTGCTGCAGGGCCAGCGCGCCGAGGACACCCGTCAACGCATGGTGCTGCAAGGCGGGACGGACCCGTCCGAGGGGGCCGTGCGCACGGCGCTGGCTGTGGAGCCGCGCGACGGGCGGCTCTGTCTCTTCATGCCCCCGGTTGAGACCCTGGAGGATTATCTGGATCTCCTGGCCGCAGCCGAGGCGACCGCCGCCGATCTCGGCGTCCCGATCCATGTCGAGGGCTACACGCCGCCGCACGATCCCCGCATGAACGTGATCCGCATCGCCCCCGATCCCGGCGTCCTGGAGGTGAACGTGCATCCCGCCCAGTCGTGGGACGATTGCGTCGCCACCACCGAGGCGATCTATGCCGAGGCGCGGGAGTGCCGGCTCGGCGCGGACAAGTTCATGATCGACGGGCGGCACACCGGCACCGGCGGTGGCAACCATGTGGTTGTCGGCGGGGCGACGCCGGGGGACAGCCCGTTCCTGCGGCGCCCCGATCTGCTGAAGTCGCTGATCCTGCTGTGGCAGCGCCACCCGTCGCTGTCGTACCTGTTCTCCGGGCTGTTCATCGGCCCGACGAGTCAGGCGCCCCGGATCGACGAGGCGCGCCACGATACGCTTTATGAGCTAGAAATCGCGCTGTCGCAGATCCCGGCCCCGGGACAGGGCGCGGCCCCGCCGCCCTGGCTGGTGGACCGGCTCTTGCGCAACATGCTGACGGATGTCACCGGAAACACGCACCGCGCCGAGATCTGCATCGACAAGCTCTATTCGCCGGACGGGCCGACCGGCCGGCTCGGGCTGGTGGAGTTTCGCGGATTCGAGATGCCGCCGCATCCGCGGATGAACCTCGCGCAGCAGCTTCTCATACGGGCGCTGATCGCGCGCGCATGGGCCGCGCCGGTCGAGGGGCGGCCGGTGCGCTGGGGCACGGTGCTGCATGACCGCTACATGCTTCCCCATTTCCTGTGGCAGGATTTCCTGACGGTCCTGCGCGACTTGGGCGATCACGGCTTCGCCCTGGATCCGGTCTGGTACGAGGCCCAGGCGGAGTTTCGCTTTCCGTTCTGCGGTGCGGTCGAGGCGGAGGGCGTTCATCTTGAGCTGCGGCAGGCGCTGGAGCCGTGGCACGTGCTGGGAGAGACCGGGGCGATTGGCGGAACCGTGCGCTACACCGACAGTTCGGTGGAACGGCTGCAGGTCAAGATGACGACGTCGTCCATGGATCGCTACAGCGTGATGTGCAATCGGCGGCCCGTGCCGCTCGCCGAGACGGGCACGGCGGGCACGCGCGTCGGCGCGGTGCGGTTCAAGGCCTGGCAGCCAGCCGAGGCGCTGCACCCGGTTCTGCCGGTCGACGCGCCCCTCACCTTCGATATCTACGATCGCTGGTCGGGCCGCGCCATCGGCGGCTGTGTCTACCACGTCGCGCATCCGGGCGGCCGCAACTACGAGACCTTCCCCGTCAACGGAAACGAAGCAGAGGCCCGACGCCTCGCCCGGTTCGAGGCGCACGGACATTCCAGCGGGCCCTACACGCCGGCCTCTGAGAGCGCGCATCCGGAGTTTCCCACCACGCTGGACCTGCGCCGCCCGGCGGGTCTTGCCTGATGCGGCGGTGCCGTCGATGAGAGCCGCCTCGCACCCGCCCGACCGGTTTCGGGCGCTTCTGGCCGATTACGATGTGCCGCCCAATGTCGCCGACGAGTTGCTCGATGCCGATGGCGCGATGCGCCCGGTCTGGGTGCCCTTCATCGAGCAACTCGCGGCCTTGTCGCCCGAGGAAGTCGGCGCGCATTTCGCGCGGGGCGACCAGTATCTTCGCGATGCCGGGGTTTTCTACCGCCGCTACAGCTCCGAGCCGCAGCAGGAGCGGGACTGGCCGCTGAGCCATGTCCCGGTCATCCTGCAGGAACGCGACTGGGCCGGGATCTGCGCGGGCCTCGCGCAACGCGCGGAGCTGCTCGAGGCCGTGATGGCCGATCTCTATGGCCCCGCGCGGCTGGTGCGCGAGGGGCACCTTCCGGCCGAGCTCATTGCGCAGAATCCCGAATGGCATCGCGCGCTGGTGGGGGTGAGGCCGGCCTCTGGGCACTTCCTGCATTTTCTGGCGTTCGAGATCGGGCGCAGCCCCGACGGATCCTGGCTCGTCCTCGGCGACCGGGCGCAGGCGCCTTCGGGGGCGGGTTTCGCCCTGGAAAACCGCATGGCGACCGCGCGGGTCTTCCCCGATCCTTTTCCGCGGGCCAATGTGCGCCGCTTGGCCGGCTTCTTTCGCGCCTTCCGCGAGGCGATGGACAGGATGCCGGGCGCGCAGGGGCGGCGCACCGCCATCCTGACGCCGGGGCCGGGAACGGATACCTATTTCGAACACGCCTATATCGCGCGCTACCTGGGGCTGGTGCTGCTCGAAGGCGAGGATCTGATCATCCGGAACGGCGCGGTTCAGGTGCGCACCGTTTCGGGCCCTCAGCCCGTCGGGGTGTTGTGGCGCCGCCTGGACGCGGCCTTCGCCGATCCGCTGGAACTGAACGAGACATCGCAGATCGGAACGCCGGGCCTTGTCGATGCGGTGCGCCAATCGAGCGTGAACGTGGTGAACGCGCTGGGCTCCGGCCTGCTGGAGACGCGGGCGCTGATGGCCTTTCTGCCGAAGATCGCCGAGGTGCTGCTTGGGGCCCCGCTGGCGCTGCCGAACATTGCCACGTGGTGGTGCGGCCAGCCGTCCGAACGGGCCTACGTCAAGGCCCATGCCGAGGGCATGTTCGTGAGCGAGGCGCTGAGCCGGGCGCTGCCCTTCGACATCGGGCAGGCGTCGGCCCTCGGCGGTGCGCTCCGGGGGCCCCAGGATCAGCCGTTCGAGGCGTGGATCGACGCCAACGCCCGCGATCTGGTCGGGCAGGAGGCGGTGACGCTGTCGACGACCCCGGCGTGGGTCGACGGGCGCCTGCTGCCGCGCCCGATGACCGTGCGGGTCTTCGCGGCCCGTACCCCCAAGGGATGGACGTTCCTGCCCGGCGGATATGCCCGGATCGGACGGACAGACGATGCCACGGCGCTTTCGATGCAGCAGGGCGGATCGGTCGCCGATGTCTGGGTGATGCGCGATGGCCCGGCCGCCGAGGAAACGCTCTTTGAGCCGGGTAGCTTCCGGCGGGAGGATTCCGGCACGCTGCCGAGCCGCGCGGCCGACAACCTGCTGTGGCTCGGCCGCTATGTGGAACGCTCGGAGGGGGCGATCCGGCTTCTGCGCGCCTATCACCTGCGTCTCGCGGAGACGGGCAATGTCGGCGACCCGCGGCTGAGCCGCATCGCCGACCATCTGGCCGAGTTGTCGCTCGACGTCTCGGCACCGGTCTACACCGCGCTCGAGCCGTCGCTGTCGGCCACGCGGCAATGCGCGGGACGGGTCCGCGACCGGTTCTCGGTCGACGGGTGGGCGGCGCTTTCCGACCTGATCAGCAGCGTGGCGGAGGTGTCCGGCTCGCTCCGCCCGGGCGACGACTGCGCGCGCGCCCTGGGCATCCTTCTGCGCAAGATAACCGGGTTCAACGGCCTCGTGCACGAGAACATGCACCGCACCTCGCCCTGGCGCTTTCTGACCTTCGGGCGCGCCATCGAACGGGCGGACGGCGCCGCGGCGGTTCTCGTGTCCTTTGCGGGTGAAGACATCACGCCGGGGCTGCTGGATATCGCTTTGGAATACGCCGATAGCCGCATCACGCATCAGCGGCGTTACCGCATCGATCCGACGCGCGACACGGTCTCCGATCTGATCGCCCTGGACGCCTACAATCCGCGGGCGATCCGGTTTCAGGTAACCTCGATGCGGCGGATCGCCGAGGATTTGCCGTTTGCCCGGGTGGAGGGCCGCGTGTCGGCCGTTCTGCGCCCCCTGCTGCGGCTGGAGACGGACCTTGCCATCGCCAACCCGGCCGATGTCACGGCGGACCGTCTGCGCGCCCTCAGATCGGAGCTGCGCGACGTCTCCGGCGGGCTCTCGTCGACCTATCTGGTCTGAGGGGGGAGGGTATGCGCTATGACATCACCCTCTCGATCAGCCACGATTACGGGGTGCCATCCGCCCATGCCCGCACGCTGGTGCGCCTGCTTCCCGCCAATCTGGCGGGCCGGCAAAACGTTCTGTCCCGCCTGCTGACGGTGGAGCCGAGGCCCGACGAGCGGCGCGACGGCGAGGATTTCTTTGGCAACGTGATGACGACGCTTGCGTTTCACCGGCCGATCGACCGGGTCGAGTTGACCCTGAAGGCGCGGGTGGAGCGCCTGGCCGCACCGCCGCGCCTCGATCTTTCGTCGGATCTGCCGGGGCTGGCGGCGGAGGTCGCGGGCTACCGCGGGCTGGAAGCCGGCGGCCCGGTGCACTACCTCGGCGCTTCGCCGCGCGTCGCCCCCGATGCCGGGATCAGCGACTTCGCGCGCGCCCAGATCGGCCCTGGGATGACGGTGCTGCAGGTCGTCGAGGCGGTGGGCCACGCGCTCCACGACGTGCTGGAGTTCGACGCCGAAGCCACCGACGTGCACACGCCGCCATCGGAGGCCTTCGCCCAGCGCCACGGCGTGTGCCAGGATTTCAGCCATATCATGATCGCCGGCCTGCGCGCCC
The DNA here is from genome assembly GCA_038757905.1 of Pseudomonadota bacterium. Classification (GTDB taxonomy): domain Bacteria; phylum Pseudomonadota; class Alphaproteobacteria; order Rhodobacterales; family Rhodobacteraceae; genus HLUCCA09. Next base: position 20,997 of record JBCDGG010000072.1, read on the forward strand.
TCGGGATCCCGGCGGGCTATGTCTCCGGCTTCCTGCGGACTTTGCCCCCGCCCGGTCAGCCCCGGCTGGAAGGCGCGGATGCGATGCACGCCTGGGTTAGCGCCTGGTGCGGGGTCGAGGAAGGCTGGATCGAGTTCGACCCGACCAACGCCTGTGCCGTGCGCCGCGACCACGTCGCGGTGGCCTATGGCCGCGACTACGGCGACGTCGCCCCGGTGAAAGGGGTGTTGCGCACCGAAGGACCGCAGACGAGCAGTCAGGTCGTCGACGTCCGCCCCTTGGCCTGACGCCGCCCAGCGGGGCTGGCAGGGGCGCGCCAGACAGGCAGCGGCGTCCCCTCGCCAGGGAACGCGCCAAGGTGCGGCCGCCGCCAACACGTCATCGTCGCCCTACGTCCGCGCGCAAGGGGGGCAGCACCGGGTGACGTCGGCAGCCTACGCCCCCCGCAGCGCAAGAGTCCGGTCGACCAGGTCCGGGTGTTGCTCTGCGCCGCGCTCATCTTCCCGATCCGGGCGGGCTTTATTTGCGGGGAGGCTGGGATCACCCGCGCCAAGAACACCATCTCGGTCGGGCCCTACGCTGTTCATTCTGCCCCATTGGGCGGTGGGCTACGGCCTCGCCGCGGGTGGCATGGGGCACGACGGTTATTGCCTTCGACGGGCTGGCAGATGGGGGCGCCTATGTCCACTTCATCTTCTAGACGATGTTGTGCGGAACGGTGCCGTGATCCTGTCGGGCGCCGGGGCCGAGCGCTGCGCCTTCTATGCCTATCTCGCGATCACCTGTCTCAAGTCACGTCGATCTACCCGGTCTTCTGCCCTTGGGCATCGTCGACCGATGCCATGGGCAAGCCGGCGGGCTGGCTCGCCCATGGCGGGCTTTTGCGATTTCGCGGGCTCCGGCGTCGTCCATCCTGTGGGCGGTGGCGAGGCCCTGGCCCCGGTGCTTGTGATCGGGGCTCTTGGCACCGGAGGATTGGCCAGCCAGGCACCTATGAGCCGCCGCGCAGGGAGGGCCCGAATGGCATTGTTGCGAGCACCTGTGGAAAGCCCACAGGGGCCGTTGTCCCCGTCAAGGGATGCGCCTAGGGTCCGCCCCTCTGGAGGAGGCCATGCCCGACAAAGACTGGACCATCATCGTGATCCTTGGCATCGGCTGGGGATCTGCATTCTTTTTCAACGAGATCCTGCTGCGCGAGATGGGGCCCGTCTCGGTGTCCTTCGCGCGTGTCGGCACGGCGGCGCTGTTCTGCTGGCTCTGGGTCTTTCTGTCCGGCCGTGCCGCCTGGCCTGGGCGTGAAAGGCTGGTTCCGCTTGCCGTTCTCGGGGCGCTGATGTTCGCCATCCCCTTCGCGATCTACCCGCTGGGCCAGCAGTTCGTGGCGAGCGGCGTCGCGGGAATCGTGAACGCCCTCACGCCCGTAATGGTTGTGATCGTCTCGCATTTCTGGCCCGGGGGCGAAAAGGCCACAATGTTGAAGATGCTGGGGGTCCTGGCGGGCTTTGCCGGGATCGTGCTGCTGACGCTGCCCGCGATGGCGGCGAGCGATCAGACAAAGCTCTTCGGAACCGTCGTGCTGGTGCTGGCCCCAATCTGCTATGCCTTCGCGCTCAACTTTGCGCGCCGGCTCGAAACGCTCGACAGCGCGATCATGGTGGCGTGGTCGCTCAGCTTCGCCGCCGCCATGCTATTGCCGGTGGTCCTGGCGCTGGAGGGGGTGCCGCCGTCGCTCTCGGCGGTCACCTGGGTGTCCACAGCGTTTCTGGGTTGCGTGCTGACCGGGGCGTCCTTTCTGGTGGCGTTCCGCATTCTGCCGCGCGCGGGGCCGACGAAGACGTCGACGGTGACATTCATCGCGCCGATCTCGGCCTTGCTGCTCGGCTATCTGGTGCTGCGCGAAGCCCTCTCCCCGCTGCATTTCGGCGGGATGGCCGCGATCTTCCTGGGCCTGCTGCTGATCGATGGGCGCCTGATCGCGCGCTGGCTTGGGGCCCGCGCGCTGGCTGACGGGGGCGCCGGGCCGCCCCGGTCCTAGCCATCCCGCGCCAGAAGGGCGGGCAGCGCTGGCAGCGTGGGCCAGGCCGCCCCCGCACTCGGCTCAGATATCGAGCGTGTGATCGCGTTCCCAACGGCTGAAGTGGGAGACGAAACTGTTCCATTCCTGATGCTTCAGCTTCACGAACGCGGCCGAGAACTCCTCCCCCATCGCGGCCTTCAATACCTTGTCCTTCTCGAACGCGCGCAGGGCGTCGAGCAGGTTGAGCGGCAGCTTCGGCGCGCCGCGTACCTTGTGTCCCTCGGCATACATGTCGATGTCGTAGCGCTTGCCCGGGTCGGCCTTGCTGCGCAGGCCGGATATCCCGGCCGCGATGATCGCGGCCTGCAGCAGATAGGGGTTGGCCGCCCCGTCGGCGAGGCGCAGCTCGAACCGCCCCGGCCCGGGAACGCGCACCATATGCGTACGGTTGTTGCCCGTCCACGTGACGGTGTTCGGGGCCCAGGTGGCGCCGGACAGAGTGACGGGCGCATTGATCCGCTTGTAGCTGTTCACCGTCGGGTTGGTGATCGCCGCCATGGCCGTGGCATGCTTCATCACCCCTCCCAGGAACTGCGCCCCCGCGTCCGACAGGCCCAGCTCGCCCGTCGGGCCCTTGCCCTTGTCGGTGGCGAACAGGTTCTTGCTGCCCTTCTTGTCCCAGACCGAAATGTGGGTGTGACAGCCGTTGCCCGTCAGGCCCTCCACCGGTTTTGGCATGAAGGTGGCGCGCAGGCCGTGCTTCTCGGCCACCGACTTCACCATGAACTTGAAGAACGAGTGCCGGTCGGCCGTGGTCAGGGCATCGGCAAAGTCCCAGTTCATCTCGAACTGGCCATTCGCGTCTTCATGGTCGTTCTGGTAAGGGCCCCAGCCGAGCTGCAGCATGTAATCGCAGATCTCCGCGATCACGTCGTAACGGCGCATGACCGCCTGCTGGTCGTAGCACGGCTTCTCGGCCGTGTCGTACTCGTCGCTGATCGCGGAGCCGTCCGGCAGGAGCAGGAAGAATTCTGCCTCGATGCCGGTCTTGACGTACATGCCGTCGGCCTCTGCCTCGGCTGCGAGGCGGCGCAGCACGTTCCGCGGCGCCTGGGCCACATCCGCGCCGTCCATCTGCGGGTTCGCGGCGACCCAGGCGACATCGGGCTTCCAGGGCAGTTGGATCACCGAAGCCGGGTCCGGCACGGCCAGCATATCCGGATGGGCCGGCGTCATGTCGAGCCATGTGGCAAAGCCCGCGAACCCGGCCCCTTCCTCCTGCATGTCGGCGATGGCCTGCGCGGGGACAAGCTTGGCCCGCTGCCCCCCGAACAGATCAGTGAAGGAAATCATGAAATATTTGACTTTGTTGTCTTTCGCGAACTTTGCGAGATCCTTGGCCATCGTCGTTCCCTGTGTTGCCTATCGTGTCGCCATCGCCGCGGCGGCGCCGCCCATAGTGGAGGCCGAGATGCGGTTGGCGATGCGCCGCGCGCGGGGCGAGGTCAGAAGCCGCCGCGCCCAGTTGGCCGCAAAGGCCCATACGAGGTCGACCGTGACGAGCACCACCAGCATGACGATCACAAGCTGCGCCCAGCCGCCGACCGTGATCGCGGTCAGATCGACGAGCGCGGGCAGAAGCGCGACGTAGAACACCATGATCTTGGGGTTGCCGAGCGTGACCGCGAGGCCCGCGCCGAACATGCCCCAGGCGGAGCGGGCGGAGGGCAGGTCCGCCTTTGTTTCGGGGTCGCTCCGCCACATGCCCCAGGCGAGCCAGAGCAGATAGGCGATGCCGAGCCACTTGAGCACCAGAAACACGCCGGAGGCTTTGGCGGCGATCGCCGACAGGCCGAGGACGGCGCAGGTCAGCCAGATGACCTCGCCGATCCACATGGCCGACAGAAACGGCAGGACGGAGCGCAGGCCGCCGGTCAACACACGCGCCGTCAGGGCGGCGATGGAAGGGCCGGGCGAGCCCGCCGTTACGGCAAGCGCCAACCCGAAGAAGAACAGGGTCGTCACATCGAGCATTGCGGGAATCCGAAGGTTGCTGCAGATCGGCCCATCAGGTCACCAAGGGGCGCCCGGTTCAAGCCTGTTTCGGCCAGTCACCTTGAGCCCCATCAGGATTTCCCGGGATACCAGTCCGTCCCCGCAAGGGGGACCTTCGCCATCGCCGCCGCTTCCAGCGTCAGGGCGCACAGATCCTCGGGTTCGAGGTTCAGAACGTGGTTCTTGCCGCAGGCGCGGGCGAGCGTCTGGGCCTCCAGCGTCATCACCTTGAGGTAATTGCGCAGACGGCGCCCGCCTTCGACGGGGTCGAGCCGTTTCTCCAACTCCGGGTCCTGCGTGTTGATGCCCGCCGGATCCGCGCCCTCGTGCCAGTCGTCATAGGCGCCCGCCGTGGTGCCGAGGCGCTGGTAGTCGGCCTCCCATTTGGGATCGTTGTCGCCGAGCGCGATCAGCGCCGCCGTGCCGATGGACACCGCATCGGCGCCGAGGGCCAGCGCCTTGGCGACATCGGCGCCGGTCCGGATCCCGCCGGAGACGACCAGCTGCACCTCGCGGTGCATATCGAGCTCCTGCAGCGCGCGGACGGCTTCCGGGATGCAGGCCAGGATCGGCTGGCCGACATGTTCGATGAACACGTCCTGCGTGGCCGCCGTGCCCCCCTGCATCCCGTCCAGCACCACGACATCGGCGCCGGCCTTGACCGCCAGCGCGGTATCGAAATAGGGCCGGGCGCCGCCGATCTTGACGTAGATCGGCACGCGCCAGCCCGTGATCTCGCGCAACTCGAGGATCTTGATCTCCATATCGTCCGGCCCGGTCCAGTCCGGGTGGCGGCAGGCGGAGCGCTGGTCGATCCCCTTGGGCAGGTTGCGCATCTCGGCCACACGGTCCGAGATCTTCTGGCCCAGGAGCATCCCGCCGCCGCCGGGCTTGGCGCCCTGGCCGACGACGATCTCGATG
>JBCDGG010000073.1:0-25817 GCA_038757905.1 Pseudomonadota bacterium
CTCGCGATGGTCGCGACCGGCACGGCGACGGTCGGCTCCGTCAGCGGGTTCCTGAACCGCTACCTCGCCTGCGACGGCGACAGGAACTATGCTGGCTATTGCAACGCGCGCATCCAAAGCCTGATCGAGAAGCTCGACGTCACCGTCGAGGAAGAAAGCCGCAACGCGCTTCTGCGCGAGATCCAGACGATCCTCGTCGAAGAAGACCCGTATGTCTTCAACGCCACCATTCTGATCGAACGGGCGCTCGTCAGCGATGCGTGGTCCGATTACGTGCCCGCCGTGGCGTGGAACCACATCAAGTGGGATACGGCGCCCAACCAGTGACGCCGCGGTTTCTCATGATCGGGCGCGGCGGCCTCTGGGTCGCCGTGGCGCTGCGGATCGCGCAAGCGCTGCTGACGGCCCTGGCCGCCGCAATCGTCGTCTGGGCCCTGTTGCCCCTCGCGCCCGGCGACGTGGCGACCCGGGTCTTGCTGGCCCGCGGCGTTCTGGAGCCGACCGCCGCAGAGATCGCATCGGCCCGCGAAGATCTCGGCTTGAACGATCCGCTCATTGTGCAGCTCTTCCACTGGCTGGCCGGGGTCGTCCGGGGCGATCTCGGGCAAAGCTTCACGAGCCAGGCGCCCGTCACGCAAGAAATCCTGGAGCGCTTGCCTGCGACGCTCATGCTGCTCGGCCTTGCCCTCGCGTTTTCCATTGTGTTTTCGCTCCTCCTCGCCCTGATCGCCGCGGGATATCGCGACCGCTGGCCAGACCGGGCAATCCGGCTCTACACCCAGATCGGGGCGGCTCTGCCCACCTTCGTTTTCGCGCTTCTGGCGCTGACCTTCGTGGTCGTCGGCTTCCAGATGGGGCGCGTTCTGGCGGATCCCTCCTGGTCCTCCGCGCTGATCCCCGCCTTCATCATCGGGCTGGACCGGGCCGCAAGCTGGACGCAGCTCTTGCGGGCGGGTCTGTTGCAGGCGATGGCCAGCGGTTACGCGGACGTGGCCCGTGCGCGCGGCGCGTCGGAGCGGCGCATCCTGCTCAGGCACGCCTTGCCCAACGCGCTCCTGCAGTTCCTCACCGCGATCGGCGTCAGCATCGGCGCCCTGATCGGCGGCGCCCCCCTGATCGAGGCCATCTTCACCTGGCCCGGCCTCGGCGCCTACCTGCTGGAGGCGATGTCGGCGCGCAACTACCCGGTGATCCAGGGCTATGTCCTGATCGCGGCCCTGTCTTATGTGATCGCGGCGCTGCTCATCGATCTGGTGGCGCTCCTCCTCGATCCTCGGCTCCGGGATCAACGCGCATGAGCGTCCTTGATGTCACGCGCCCCGATGTCGTGCCCCCGCCGGTGGAGCGCAGGCTCCTGCGCCGTCTCTGGCGCCACCCGTCCGGGCGCTGGGGCCTGTTGCTTGGCGCGGCCCTCCTCCTTTTTGCCGCCCTGGGCGCGGTCTGGACACCCTATGCGCCCGACGTGCCGGACTATGCCAACGCCCTCAAGGGCCCAAGCCTAGCCCATCCGTTCGGGACGGATGCAACCGGGCGCGACATGTTCAGCCGTGTGATGAACGGCGCGCATCGCTCCATCGGGGCCGCCATGCTGGTCCTTGCGGCCGTCTTCGCCATCGGCCTTGTCCTGGGAACCCTCGCGGGACTGGCCGGCGGGCTGACCGATACGGTGGTGATGCGCGTCGCCGATGTCGCCATGGCGCTTCCGGGGCTGGTTCTCGCCTTCGCGGTGCTCGGGCTTCTGGGGCCCGGCTTCGTCAACCTTCTCGTCGCGCTCATCGTCGCCGATTGGGCCTGGTACGCGCGTCTTTCGCGGTCGCTCTCGCTCGATGCCCGGCAACGCCCCCATGTGATTGCCGCCCAGATGGCCGGGATTCCGCGGTGGCGCATCGTTCTGGGCCACATCCTGCCGGGGGTTGCGCTGCAGGTCGGGATTGTCGCGACCCTCGCGCTCGGCAGCATGATTGGTGCCATCTCCGGGTTTTCCTTCCTGGGGCTGGGCGTTCAGCCGCCCGCCGCGGAATGGGGCGCACTCCTGGCGGAATCGCGCCTGTTCTTCGCGCTCGCCCCATGGCTCTTGCTGGCGCCGGCCTGGATGATCTTCCTCTCCGTGCTCGCCGCAAATCTGGTGGGCAACGCGCTGCGAGATGTCGCCAGCCCGGGAGAGGCGTGATGGATCCCGTGCTCGCCTGTCAGAACCTTTCGGTGACCTTTCACAGCGGCGCCACGCCGGTTCGCGACATCTCCTTCACGGTTGCGCCGGGCGAGTGTCTGGCTCTGGTGGGGGGCTCGGGGGCCGGCAAATCCACGATTGCCAAGGCGCTTGTCGGACTTCACCGCAACGGGACGAAGGTGTCCGGTTCGCTCCGTCTGGGCGGGCGCCAGATGGTCGGGGCGGATCGGGCCACCTGGCGACAGGTGCGGGGCCGCCAGATCGGGTTCGTGGCACAGAATCCATGGGCCAGCTGCGATCCCCTGCGGGCGGTCGGCGACCATGTGGCCGAGGCCTGGCGGTGCCACGATCTAACAATGTCCTGGCGCGGGATTGCCGCCCGGCTGGACAAGCTCGGTGTGAGCGATGCCGGTCGGCGGATCGCCCAACACCCGCACACCTGGAGCGGTGGGATGCTGCAGCGGGCCTCCATCGCCGCGGCCGGGGCGCTTGTCCCGCCTCTGCTGATCGCCGACGAACCGACAAGCGCGCTGGACGCCGACCGCGCGGAAGCCGTGATGACGGCGCTCCGCTCCCTGGGCTCCGCCGTCGTTCTGATCAGCCACGACATCGGGCTGGTGCTCCGCCATGCGGACCGGGTTGGCGTTCTGCACGACGGTGGTCTGGTCGAGGAGAGCACGCCCGAGGCGCTGCAATCCGCGCCCGCGCATCCCGCAACCCGGCACCTGCTCGCCGCGCTTGCACCTTTGCCGCCGCGCCGGGCCCCGGCCCCGGCCGCACCGGTGTTGCGCATGGCGGGCGTCTCCGCGCTCTACGACAAGGGTCGCCTCCCAGCCGTGGTCGACGCAGATCTGGAGGTTGTGGCGGGCAGGATCGTCGGCGTTCAGGGCCCGTCGGGCTGCGGCAAATCCACCTTGCTGCGCCTTGCGATGGGGATCGAGACGCCGACCGGCGGCACCGTCTGGCGCGACGACGCGCTGAAACGGCCCGGCGCGATCCTGCCGGTGTTCCAGGACCCTGTCGGCAGCCTCGTGCCGCACTGGCCCGTCTGGCGGTCGGTCGCCGAGCCCCTGACAGCGCCCGGGCGTCCGCGCGCATCTGCAGCGCAAAGACGGGAGCGGGTGGCGGCCGCTTTGGCGCGTGTCGGGCTCGGAGGCATCGATCCGGAGGCGCGGCCCTCCGAGCTGTCGGTCGGCCAGTGTCAGCGCGTTGCCTTGGCCCGCGCCACGATCGCCGCGCCCGCCATGATCGTGGCGGACGAGCCGACCAGCGCGCTCGACAGCCCGTCGACCTGGCGGGTCAGCAAGCTGCTGCGCGACGCGGCAGAGAACGGCACCGCCGTCCTCGTGGTCAGCCATGACAGCGGCTTTCTGGCGCGCCTTGCAGATGACGTTGTCGGCATGGAGGCAGGCCGGACGCGCGGGCCGATCCGCGCCGCCCCGCGTTGACGGCGCGCCCCCGTGGCGCGAGGGTATGAGACACGACAAAGGGCATGACAGCGCAATGTTCGACATCCTGAAGGACCGTACCTACCGGCACCTGTTTCTGGCACAGGTCGTGGCGCTCATGGGGACAGGGCTTGCCACCGTCGCGCTCGGCCTGCTTGCCTACGATCTGTCGGGTGCGAACGCGGCCCTGGTGGTGGGCACGGTCTTCGCGATCAAGATGGTGGCCTATGTGACCGTCGCACCCGTAGCCGCCGCTCTCGCCGAACGGCTTCCGCGCCGCCGGGTTTTGGTGGCGCTCGATCTGGTCCGCGCCGCCGTCGCGCTCTGCCTGCCGTTCGTGAACGAGGTGTGGCAGATCTATGCTCTGATCGTTGTGCTTCAGGCGGCCTCGGCCGCCTTCACCCCGATCTTCCAAGCGACGATCCCCGACGTTCTGCCGGAGGAAGACCGCTACACACGCGCCTTGTCCCTGTCGCGGCTGGCCTACGATCTCGAAGCGCTCCTGAGCCCCGCGCTCGCCGCCCTTGCGCTGCTGGTCCTCTCCTTCAATGCGCTGTTTCTGGGCACGACGGCAGGCTTTGCCGCCTCGGCTCTCCTGTTGGTCTCGGTGCTCTTGCCCGCCCCGAAGCCCGCCACGCCCAGAGGGTTCTACGACCGGACAACGCGCGGCATGCGCATCTACCTCGCCACGCCGCGCCTGCGCGGCCTCCTGGCGTTTTCGTTGGCGGTCTCGTCGGCCGGCGCGATGGTTCTGGTGAACACGGTCGTGATCGTGAAGGACGATTTGGGCCTGGGAGACAGCGCCGTGGCCGTGGCCATGGGCGCGTTCGGGGCAGGTTCGATGCTGGTGGCGCTGGCGCTGCCCCGCATCCTGGACCGGATCGCAGATCGCCCGGTCATGAGCTTTGGGGCCTGTGCCATGCTGGCGGGCCTCTGCGGTCTTGCCGTCTGGAGCAGTGTGTTCGGGGTCTCGCAAACGGCGCTTCTGGCGGCGTGGGCGCTGGTCGGTGCCGGGTATTCCGCGGTTCTCACACCCTCCGGGCGGCTTCTGCGCCGATCCTCGCAACCCGAGGACCGTCCGGCCGTCTTCGCGGCGCAATTCGCGTTGTCGCATCTTTGCTGGCTTGTGACCTATCCCCTCGCAGGGGCCCTCATGACGCTCGGCGGAGGGATCGTGGCGCTGGCCGTGCTGGCCGTTATGACCGCCCTCGCGCTTGCCGCCGCGCTTCGCGCCTGGCCGTCCGACGACCCGCTGGAGGTGGAGCACGATCACACCGACCTGCCGCCGGAACACCCCCACATCCGGGACGGACACCGACACGTCCACGCCTTCACGATCGACGATCTGCACCGGTCCTGGCCGACCGGCGGAGCGCACTCGTAGCGAAGCGACGGACACCGGCTTTCGGGCATCTCCCGGTCACAGGCGCCCGCCCCCTGAAACCGGGCCCATCCGGCGGAGAGGTGAGAGGGCCGCGACCGACGGCGCGAAACCGTCGCACGGACGAGGACGCACTGCCCCCGCTGCGTCAGATCGAGCTGCCTCTGGCGTCGCCTCGGGACATCGCCCAGACATCCCTGAAGGCCGGGATCAGCGAAGCGACGGGGATGCTTGCCTTGATCATCCGCCTTTGCGGCGGTGCGGTCTCGAGATCGGGTCTGCCGCTCAACGCTCCGCCCAGACCCCACGCGCTTCCCGCGTGACATCACTCCACGCGCAGGTCGCCCGTCTCTGCGCCCTCCGCCGCCCTGCCCGGTATGGTCGACCTGTTGGCCAAGCACAGCATCTCGGGATCGGTCGACGCGGTTCCCCTCGCAGGATGTAGGCGTTGCCGCTCGCGCATCGCTCACACTGCTTCGCCACACCGCTCAGGCAGCGCCAGACCCGCGAAAACCAGCGCAGGACGCGCGCGCGGAGCGTCTTGGGAAGATCGAAAACGCCCGTCCCATCCCCACCGCTCTTCACGGTTCAGGCCTTCCCGCCGAAGACCTGGCCGTCCTCCGCCCATGCCTGCCCCGGGCCTTCGGAGAGACCCCAGGAGGTCATCCCCCAAATCGCCATTCGTCCAAAACTGCCTGCCCCTCAGGGTGGAAGCGCGACGCTTGCTGCCGGGACCAACTCAAATGTCCTGGCCAAAGCGCCTCGGTCGGTTCGCTCCAGGTGCTCCGGCCTACACGCCTAAGTCGCCCGGGTCGCCAATGGCCCGCGTCCGATAGTCGTTCGGAGATCGCCCCGTCCAGCGCTTGAACGCTCGGGAGAAGGCGGCCGCGTCGGAGAACCCGACCAGATAGGCCGTCTCGTTGACGGACGCCGACCGACCGTCGAGATAGATCTTGGCCATGTCCCGGCGCAGAGTGTCGAGAACCTCCGAAAAGGTCACGCCTTCGGTCTTCAGCCGTCGAAACAGGGTCTGCCGGCTGCAACCCAGCTGCGCCGCGATCGCGTCGACGCTCGGGCCGCCCTCGTGAAGCCGTGGCAGCAGCAGGGCCTCCACCCTCCCCCGCATGCCCTTGGCGGCGTCCATGTCCTGCAGCAATCCGTCGGCATGTTTGGCCAGCACCCCGAACACATAGCGCGGCGCCTGCGCGACCTTCCAGCCCGGTGTCCCGGGATGAAGCTCCAGCGCGTTCCATGCGGCATCGAAATGGACGGGGCAGCGAAAGACCCGCCGGTACTCGGCCGCGTAAGCCGGCGCCGGATAGGTCAGGTGAACCGCAAGCACATGGGGCTGCGGCAGGAACCGCCGGGGCCCGCAGGTCAGGCTGCCAAAGGCGATCTCCGTCATCTCCGGAACAGCCTTGGGATATCGCGCGCGGTCGACCAGGAAGAGCTTGCCGTTTCCATCGGCCAGTTCGAACCGCGGGCCGCGGGCGACATCCGTGAAATCGGCCGCCAGCCGCCCGTAGCGCTGCATCTGCAGGAACGCCTCGCCCATCGTCGCGGAGGCTTCCATGACGAGGCCGACGATCGAAACCTGCGACATGCCGACGTCTTCGCTGAAATGCAGCGCGAGCGCGGGGTCCCCTGTCATACGCGCCGCGACCCGCAGGAGCGTCACGTAGCCGTCCAGGTCCAGCCGCCCGTCGGGATCGTCGAGGGCCCGCTCTTCGAGGCCGGCCCGCGCGGCCAGGGACGCCCGATCCCCGCCCCGGCGCGAGGCATAGTCGAGAAACCCGGAGACGAGGCCCGCGGAGACGGTCGGTCGGGGCAAGAGCATTCCTTTGCAACGTTCGATCATGATCGTGCAACGGCCGATCATGGCCAACCGATCCCAGACGGCGTAGCCTTGTGCAACAGCAGGATACAGTCGCGCCCCTCCGAAAGAGATGGCGCTTTCGAACGCCCCCCATTCCGCCGAAGACGTACCCACATGCCGCCAAGCACCTACCATCGCGTTGTCGTCGCAAGACGTGGCCCCCCGGAACTGATGCAATGGGTCGAGGATGACCTGCCGCTTCCCAAGCCGGGCGAGGTGCGGGTGAAGGTCGAGGCGGCCGGGGTGTCGGGCTACGACGTCATGCTGCGCCGCTACCGCTTTCCGGGCTTCACAAAGGTGCCCTACACGCCGGGCGAGGACGTTGTCGGCCTCGTCGACGCCGTTGGCGACGGGGTGGACACGCTGGCGCCGGGCCAGCGCGTCGCCGGATGGACCTTCGGCGCGGCCGGCGGCTATGCCGAATATGTCTGCCGCCCGGCGGAACACGTCCTTCCGGTGCCGCCGGATCTCGATCCGGCCGTCGCTGTCTCGCTTGTGACGAACTACCTGACCGCGTCCCTGGCGTTGGAAAAAACCGCCCGCGCGGTGGCTGGCGAGCATGTGCTCGTCCAGGGCGCCAGCGGCGGCGTGGGGTTGGCGCTCCTGCAGCTTGGCAAGCTTGCGGGGCTCAAGATGGTCGGCGCCGGAACGGGGGACAGGCTTGCCGTCATCGCAGCCAACGGCGCGGCGCCGATCGACTATCGCCGCACGGACTTCGTCGCGGGCTTGCGCGAGATGACGGGCGGCGGCGTGGATGTCGTCGTCGATCTGGTCGGAGGCCCCCGGCAGCTCTGGCGCTCCTACCGGTGTCTGCGCCGCGGCGGGCGCCTGCTGATGCTCGGCATGGCCGGCACTGCACAAGCGGGGATGAAGATCGTCCCGGCGAGCCTGTTGGTCGTCGGCCTCCTGGCACTTTGGCCCGACGGCAAGCGGACGCCGATGTCGCCCAGCATGCTCAGCTATCCGGCCGCGCATCTCGATTGGTATCGCGAAACGCTTGCGCAACTCCTCGCCATGGCCGCCGATGGGCGTCTCGCCCCCGTCGTGGCGGCGCGCGTCCCGTTGCGCGACGCCGCCCGCGCCCACACCATGCTGGAGCGCGGCGGCCGGGCGGGAAAGGTCGTGCTGATGGGCGCAGGCTGATGGACGCAGGCCGACGGGCGCAGGCTGGTGGGCGCAGGCTGACGGGCGCAGCCCCGATGGCCCCCATCCAAAGCGGCGGCTCCCCCCGGGGCCCAGGCTCCAAAGCGGAACGGCAAGATGGCGGATAGAACCGTCCCGCCATGCCTGTCGGAGCCAAGCGATCCGGCGGCAGGTCCCGGCTCGGAAGCTGCGTCGCACATGCGAGCCGGAGCACGCCCCTCGGTGCCCCCCCCCCGATGCCCCGCCCAGTGCCCGCGCGGCGCATCCCCCTCGGCGCACCTTCCGCGATGCCCGAAGCCCGCCTTTGCGGCGCCTGAACCTGGCCAACCGGCGGGCAACGCCCAGGCGCAGTAGCGACGGAATCGATGGGCCGGAGAGCGATCCGGGGACATCGCGCCCGTGCGAGGCCGGGCGCGAACCTGCGTTCGGCGCGGGCCGGCTCAGTCGGCCGCGATCATCTCGCGCATCTGCTGGGCAAAGGACGAAAGCGCCTCTTCCGCGGTCTGCTGTTCCAGCACGATCGTTTGCCAGATCGCCGGCTCTTCGGTGCGGATGGCGGGCATCGCCGGGGGGCGGGCGCGGGCAAAGGCAATCTCGAGCTGGGTGTTGGCCGTCAGATAGGCGGGGTTGGCCTCGATCGCGGCCTGCGCATTCTCGGTCTCGATGGCGCCTTCGATGATCGGGAGATAACCGGTTTCGGTGAAGATGAACGCGCTGTTTTCCGGCGTTGTGACGAACTCGATAAACGCCCAGGCGCCGCGCTTCACCTCCGCATCCGCCGAGGCGACGATGCCGAGCGTGGCCCCGCCGATGGGCGCGGCGCAGACCGTGTCGCATGGCAGCGGCGCGACGCCGAGGTCGAAGGGCAGCGCACCCAGATAGCGGGTCAGACGGCCTGTCGAGTTGAACTCGATCCCGACCTGACCGTTGGCAAAGAGCGTGTCGGCGTAATCGTCGTCCAGCGCGGCCTCGGGCGAGGTGACCTTGGCGACATTCACCCAATCGGCCGCCGTCTGATAGGCGCGGATCGAAGCGGGCAGGTCGATCTGCACCGCATTGTCGGCCGGATCGACCCAGCCGCCACCGGCCTGGTTCGTCATCGCCCAGCGGACCCATTGCGGCGGCGGGTTGATGCCCCACTGCCCGGCCTCGGCATTGGTGAGCTTCGGCGCCACCTCCTCAAGCTCGGCCCAGGTGGCCGGCGGCGCGTCGGGGTCGAGCCCGGCGGCGCGGAAGAGATCCTTGTTGTAGTACATCACCGGCGTCGAGACGTTGAACGGGATCACGTAGCTTTCGCCGAGATACTTCGAGGCGTCGAGCGCGAAGGGGCGGATCGTGCCGGTCCAGGCCTCGCCCATGTCGGCCATGTAGCCTGCCAGCGGCTCCAGCGCGCCGCGGTCAGCGAATAGGCCATAGCGGGTGATTTCGAGCATCACGAGGCCCGGCGCGGTGCCGCCCGCGATGGCGGCAGTCAGCTTCTGCGTCCCCTCGCCGTAATTGCCGGTGTAGACGGGCACCAGCTCATAGTCGCTCTGAGCCTCGTTGAAGGCGGCGGCGAGCGTGTCGACGGCGGCGCCGTTGGTGCGCGTGAAGGCATGCCAGAACTCGACCTTGGTTTGAGCCAGAACGGGGCCGGCGGCCAGGATCATGGCGGCGGCACAGGTGGTCAGAAGGCGCATATGGTATCTCCCCAGGTGGATCGCCCGTTTCAGTGAGCGACCCCGGCCTAGGCCGCCCGTGTTACGGCCACGCGACGGCGCGGTGACACCGGTTTCATCAAACAGACATGTTTCCGTTACCTGCGGGTGGTTGGACAGCGGGGTGCGGCGTGTCCTTCCATATCTCCTGGTGCTGCCCGCCGTGGCGGTGCTGGCGCTCTTTATCTACTGGCCGATCGTCTATTCGGTCTGGCTGAGCCTGCACCGGTGGGACTGGCTGATGCCCGAGCCGCAATTCGTGGGCCTGGGCAATTACACGGTGATGCTGACGAGCGCGCAGTTTCAGAACGCGCTGTGGAAGACGACGCTCTTCACCCTCGTCTCGGTGCCGCCGACGCTGGCGCTCGCGCTCTTCGTGGCGGTGCTCGTGGCCCCGCCGAGCCGGGCCAACCGGGTGTTCCGCTCGATCTACTTCATGCCGACGGTGATGTCGGCGGTCGCCATCGGCGTGATCTTCGACTGGATGATGAACACCGAGATCGGCACGTTCAACGCCGCGCTGCGCGCGCTCGGCCTGCCGGGCGTGCGCTGGCTGACCGATCCGGATCTTGCCATCTACTCCATCGCGCTCGTCGAGATCTGGAAGCAGTTCGGCTATGCGGTGGTGATCTATGCCGCCGGGCTGCAGGCGATCCCGGTCGGGCTCTACGAGGCCGCTCGGATCGATGGCGCCTCGCCGCGGCGGCAATTTTGGGATGTGACGTTTCCGCTGGTCATGCCCACCACGTTCTTCTTGCTCATCCTGTCGGTGATCAACGGCTTTCAGGTCTATACCTTTGTCGAGGTCATGACCGAAGGCGGCCCGGCGCGGGCCACCGAGGTGATCCTGTTCTACCTGGTGCGCACCGGGTTCGAGGCCGGAAATGTGGGCCTCGGCTCGGCGGTGGCGCTCTTTCTCTTTGTGCTGCTGATGGGGATCACCGCGCTGAAGATGACGACGCTGGGGCGGCGGGTGCATTATGGCTACGATTGAGCGCGAAAGCCTGCGCGCCCGCAGCCGCGCCCGCAACCGCACCTTGCCTGCCCTGCCCCGCCTCGCCTGGGACAGACTGGTGCTCATGCTCCTGGCCCTTCTGGTGGTCTATCCGCTTTGGGAAATCGTGCGCGTGTCGCTCCTGGACGTTTCGGAGGTGCGCCGCCCGGGGGCCAGCATCTGGCCGCTCGACCTTGGCGCCTATGTCGAGGCGTGGGTCGGCATCCCCTTTCCGCGCTACATGCTCAATTCCCTCATCGTCACGCTGGCCGTCACCCTGGGCAACACGCTCACCGCGGTGCTCGCGGCCTATGCCTTCAGCCGGACGGAGTTCTTCGGGCGCGAGCTGCTGTTCCTTCTGGTGATCGGCTCGCTGATGATCCCCTCGCATGTGACGCTGATCCCGAATTATCTGACCTTCGCGGGGTGGGGCATGCTCGACACCCACGCCGCGCTGATCCTGCCGTTTCTGGCCTCGGGCTTTTCGGTGTTCTTCCTGCGCCAGTACATGCTGGGCATCCCCAAGGAACTCGACGAGGCCGCGCGGATCGACGGCGCCGGGCTCTGGACGATCCTCTGGACGATCATGGTGCCCCTGTCCTGGCCGGCGATTTCCGTCGTGGCGCTCTTTGCCTTCATGAGCCAGTGGAACGAGTTCATCTGGCCCCTGCTCTCGACCTCTTCGGAAGAGATGCGCACGATACAGATCGGCCTGCGCTACCTTCTGCGCGATCAGGAGGAAGGCGGCAGCCCCGATTGGCCCCTGGTGATGGCGGGCACGATGATCGCGCTCATGCCGCTGCTGATCGCCTATCTCGTGGCCGAGCGGCACCTGATCCGGGGCATCACCATGGGGTCCTTCCGATGACGCAGATTGCCAGCCATCGCGGGGGGGCCGCGCTCTGGCCCGAAAACTCCGCCACCGCCTTCCGCGAAACCGCGCAGCTCGACGTCGAACAGATCGAGTTCGACGTGCAGCGTTCGGCCGACGGGGTGCCGGTGATCTTCCACGATACGGATCTCGACCGGGTGACAGATGGCACCGGCCCCCTGGCGGCGCGGACGCTTGCAGAGCTGAAGGCGCTCACGATCTTCAACGGCGGCGGGCAGATCCTGACGCTGGAAGAAGGGCTCGACCTGATCGAGCCCACGCATCTGGTGCCGCGCTGCGAGATCAAGCCGGGGCCGGGTCTCGTGCCCTATCCCGGCCTCGTGGCGCAGACGCTCGATGCCTTCGCCGCGCGGGGCATGACCGGGCGCACCGTGATCACCTCGTTCCATCTGCCGACGCTCGGCGCCGCTCTGGCGCAGGCCGACGGTTTGCGCGATGTGATCTGGCTGGTGGCCGATCCGGTGCTGCGCCTCACCTCGCCGCGCCACGTGGCCCATTTGGCGCGGCTGGAGGGCGTGCCCTCGGTCAGCCCGCGCCATACCCTGCTGCGCGACGGCACGCTAGAGGCGCTGCGGGGCGAGGGCCTGTCGGTGGGCGCCTTCGCCGTGCTGGAGGACGAGGCCATCGCATGGGCCTTCGCCGCCGGACTGGACGTCTTCACCACCGACCGGCCCGACGCGGCCCTGGCCATCCGCGCACACCTGCAAAGCGGCTCGCCGACCGAGGCGCACGACCGCGCCCAGTAGGCGCAGCTCCCAGGTCAGAACCTCCTCTTCGAGAGACGGCCCCCCCCGAGCGGAGCGCGCACCATGCGGACGATGACATCGTCCGCCCTGCCAATAGCACGGGGGCTCGCGCACGCTTGGTACGCGCCCGGGCAACCTGGCCGCGCGCGCCCTGTAAGACCGCTCCACGCCGTCGCAGAGGAACTGCCGGGGCACGCATGCTGCAGGAGCCCCACAGCCCCGCTCTGGCGCATCGCGCGTCGTGCAATTCCCGCACCGCCGTTCCTGGCCCTGCCACCGCGTGCCGGCTCTACCGTTGCGCCCACGCCCAGAGCCACGACGCCGCGCGCAGCAAGCCTGCGTCTCCGCCCACCGGCCCGACCAGTTGCACGCCCAGGGGCAGGTCATCGGGTGCCGAGAGCAAGGGCAGCGTCACGGCGGGCGTGCCTGCCATCGTCCACAACCCGTTGAAGCGCGAATCTCCGGTGGAGGTCAGCCCTTCGGGCGCGGGACCGAGCGCCGCGGGCACGATCAGCGCATCGTAGCGCTCGAAGAGCGGGGCCAGCGATGGGGCCAGCGCCTGCTGCAGAGCCAGTGCCGCCACGTAGGGACCGGCCGGCAACCCCTGCCCTTCGGCGATCGCCTCGCGCGTCGGCGGGCCGAGACGGTCCGCGCCCTCGGCCAGATACCTGCGGTAGTAATGCCCCATTTCCGCGGTGTTGATGATCGCCCTTTGCTGCGTCACGTCCTCGAAGCACTCGGGCAGCGTCGCGGGTTCCACCGCATCGCCGAGAGACGCGCAAAGCGCCGTCAGCCGCTCTTGCAATGCGGGATCCGCCATCTCCCAATCGGGGACCGGCACGAAGGCGAAGCGGGGGGGCCGGGCCGGGGGCCAAACCGCCGCCGCCACCAGCCCGTCGCCCGCCGGCGCGTCGGCAAGCGCCTCCGCCAGGATCGCCGCGCCCAAGGGATCGCGCGCGAAGACACCGACCGTGTCGAGGCTGTGCGACTGCATCAGAACGCCCGCGCGCGGGATGGCATTGAACGAGGGTTTGTACCCGGTCACACCGCAGAAGGAGGCGGGCCGGATCACCGACCCGCCTGTCTGCGTGCCGATGGCCAAGGGCACCATGGCATCGGCCACCGCCGCCGCGGAGCCGGAGGAAGACCCGCCGGGGCTATGGCCGAGGTTCCACGGATTGCGGGTTTTCCCGGGATGCATGAAGGCCAGTTCGGTCGTAACCGTTTTGCCCAGCATCACCGCGCCGGCCGCCTGCAGCCTGTCCACCACGGTTGCGCTCTTGCCGGGCACGCGTCCCGCGTCGACAGGGCATCCGTTCTCCGTCGGGATGCCCTGCGTGTCGATCACGTCCTTCACGCCTACCGGCAGCCCGTGCAAGGGCCCGAGCGACGCCCCGCCCCGGCGCATGCGGTCCAGCCGGTCGGCCTGCGCCCGCGCGGCCGCCGGGTCGATCCACGCCCAGGCGCCGATCTCGCTCTCCCGGGCCTCGATCCGCGCCAGACAGGCCTCGGTCAGATCCACGGCACTCAGCGCGCCGGAGGCCAGCCGTCGCCGCAGCTCGGACACCGGCAGGGCGGGCAAGGAAGGTTGGGAGGTCATGGATAGGATCCTGAGGGTCGATACCGGGGCTGCGCTACGCGCTGCGGTACGGGCGATCCACCGCGCTGACAACCCGGCACCGCCGAAAAGAGGCGTCTCTACCGGACAGCGGCCCAGAGGCGCCGCGCCGCACCCCGCCGAGCGATCTCGCGCGCGGCGCCCGTGCCGCCTCGTGCCGCACGGGCGCCTGGTCCGGCGCCGCGCCGCACCAAGCCGCCCCCCACCGACGCCCAATTCCCGAAGACGTGGAACGGGCGCCCGAACGCCGCCCTCCTAGGCGCCTGACGGCAACAGCGCGTCCGGCAGGTTCTGGTAACAGACCGGGCGCACGAACCGGCGGATCGCCATCGTCCCGACAGACGTGGCCCCGAAGTTGGTCGAGGCCGGATAGGGGCCGCCATGGACCATCGCGTCCGACACCTCCACCCCGGTGGGAAAACCGTTGACGAGGATGCGCCCCGCCTTGCGCTCCAGAACCGGCATCAGGCGCTGCGCCAGGGCCGTATCGTCGTCCTCCATATGCAGGGTGCAGGTCAGCTGGCCCTCGATCGCGCGCGCGATATCCAGCATCTCGTCGGGGGACGCCGCGACGACGACGAGGCCGAGGGGGCCGAAGACTTCCTGCTGCAGCGCGTGGCTCGCGATCCAGTCCTTGCCCGAGACGCGGTAGAGGTTGGGCCGAGCGGACCGCTCCCCCGAAGACGCCGCGAAGATCTCCGCGATGCCGGGGGCGCCCGCCACGCGCGCGACGCCCGCCGCATAGGACGCGGCGATCCCGCCGGTCAGCATCGGCTGGCTGTCGACGGCGCGCAGCGCCCCCTCCGCCGCCTCGACAAAGGCCTCCGCCCCCTCAAGGACAACGGCGATCCCGGGATTGGTGCAGAACTGGCCCGCGCCCATGGTCAGCGAGCCCGCCCAGGCGGCGCCGATCTCGGCCCCGCGCGCGGCGACCGCCTCGGGCAACAGAAACATCGGGTTGACGGACCCAAGCTCGCCAAAGAACGGGATCGGCTCCGGACGCGCGGCGCAGAGGTCAAAGAGCGCGCGCCCCCCCGCGAGCGACCCCGTGAAACCGACGGCACGGATCAGCGGATGCTGGACGAGGGCCGCGCCCACATCCGTCGTGTTGCCCTGAATGAACCCGAAGACCCCGGCAGGCAGCCCGCAGGACGTGAGCGCCGCGGCAATCGCCTGGGCCACGATCTCGCCCGTTCCCGGATGCGCCGGGTGGCCCTTGACGACGACCGGACACCCGGCCGCCAGGGCCGCGGCGGTGTCGCCCCCGGCCGTGGAAAAGGCGAGCGGGAAGTTCGAGGCTCCGAACACGGCCACCGGGCCGATCGGGCGCTGGATCATCTTGAGATCGGGCCGCGGGAGCGGCGCGCGGTCGGGCAGCGCCTCGTCGTGGCGGCGGTCGAGGTACTCCCCTTTCAGGATGTACTCGGCGAAGAGGCGCAGCTGGCCCGTCGTACGCCCGCGCTCGCCCTGCAAGCGCGCCGCGGGCAGCCCGGTTTCCCGGGTTCCGATCTCGGTGATCGCCTCGCCCCGCGCCTCGATCTCGTCGGCGATGGCATGGAGGAAGGCCGCCCGCTCCGACCGGGCGCTGTAGCCGTAGGACCAGAACGCCTTTTCCGCAGCCCGGCAGGCCTGATCCACCTCTGCGGCGGTGCCGACGCAGACGGTATGGCCGGGCCCCTCGACGGGGTCGGAGGTGAAGGTCGCGGCGCTTTCGATCCAATTGCCAGCGATCAGGTGGGTTCCGGTTGGGGCAAAGCTCATCTGCTTGGGCTCATCTGCTTGGGGTCCTGTCGTCAATCCGCCGCGCGCGGAGGGGTCCGGCGCGTCGGTCATTTTGTGGGGTCGAGCATGGTGCTCACGAAGTCTCCGCCGCGCCCATCCTCGGCCAGCGCGGCAAGGCGCGCCGCGAGCAGGGCCGCCGTCGGGGCATGGGCGGGCAGCGCGCTCTCCAGCAGGTCGCGCACATAGCCAAGGTCCTTCGCCGCATTGGCGATGGTGAACTTCGCGCCGGAGTAATCCCCGTGCAGCGCCGGCGCGACGGCTTTCTGCAGCGTGCCGGACCGCGCCGCGCCTCCCATCATCGCTCCATAGAGCGCAGTGGGATCGACGCCGATCTTCGCGGCGCACTGATAGGCATCGGCGAGGAGCAGCATCGTGCCCTGCGACACGAGGTTGTTGAGCAGCTTGGCGGCGTGGCCCCGTCCGGGATCTCCGACCCGCAGCACGGTCTTCGAATAGGTGCCGACCAATGCCTCGATCCGGGGAAACGCGGTGTCGTGGCAGCCGACGAGGGAGGTCAGCGTGCCCGCTTCGGCCTCCGGCGGGCCGCCTGTCACCGGCGCATCGGCGAAGACGGCGCCGTGCGCTGCCAGCCGTTCCGCGATCCGCTCGCTGGTTTCGGGGCGCGACGTGGTGGTGTCGATCCAGATCTGGCCGGGGCGAAAGGCGGATGCGATGTCATCCGCCAGGCCCGACACGATGTCGGCATTCGGCAGGCAGGTGACGATCACATCGGTGTCGGACACCAGGGCGGAGGCCGACACGCCCTCCGTCGCGCCGCGCGCCAGCAAGGGCTCCAGCGGCGCGCGATTGCGATGCGCCAGCAGGGCGACGGGGTGGCCCTCCGCCAGCAGACAGCCCGCCATCCCCGCGCCCATCAGCCCTGCTCCAATAAAGCCGATCGCGGGTTGGCTCACGCCGCGGCCTCGTTGCGCGCGTTCAGGGCCATGCGCACCAGCAGGTCGAACGCCTGCCGTGTGGCGCCGACATTGGCCAGCCCCTGACCGGCAATGTCGAACGCCGTGCCATGCGCGGGGGTCGCCACGGGGATCGGCAAGCCCCCTGCAACGGTGACGCCCCGCTCGAAGCCCATCAGCTTGATCGCGATCTGCCCCTGGTCGTGATACATCGTCACCACCGCGTCGACCTCGCCGCGCTTGGCTTTCAGAAACACCGTGTCCGACGGCCAGGGGCCGGTCACGTTCATCTGCCGGTCCTGACAGGCCTTCACCACGGGTTCGATCACGTCGATTTCCTCGCGCCCGAACTTGCCGTTGTCGCCGGCATGGGGGTTCAGGGCAGCCACCGCCACGTGCGGGCGCGCCTTGCCGGAGCGCGCCAGCGTGGCATGGGCTAGGTCGATGGCGCGCTGGATCGACGGCCCGTCGATATTCGCGGCCACGTCTTTCAGGCCGATATGGCTCGTCACCCGCGTCGTCATCAGATCGTCGAGCACGTTGATCTCTGAATGATACCCGGTGAAGCCCAGATACCGCGCCATGTAGCGGTGCTCGTCTTCCGCGTTGAGCCCGGCCGCGGTCATCGCGGCCTTGTTGAACGGCGCAAACATCACACCGTCGACCAGCCCGGCCTGCGCGAGGTCGAGCGCCTTGTCGAGGCAGCGCAGCGAGGTGGTGCCACCAGCAAGGGTGACCTCGGCAATGCGCACCTCCGCCGGGTCGATGGTCCGAAGGTCCAGATGCGCGAGCCCGGAAAAGCCCGGCACGTCGGCTTCTTGGATCGTGGCGAGCGGCATCTCAAGCCCGGCTTGTTCGGCCCCGCGCTGCCAGAGATGGGCATCGCCCACCAGCAGGATGTCCGCGGCGTCGCGCACCGCCTCCTCGGCCAGCAGTTTGGCGATCAGTTCCGGCCCGATCCCGGAGGGATCGCCGGGCACGATGGCAAGTCTGGGTCGCATCACTCTGCCTCCTTGGCCGCGTCGATTTCCGCCTTCGCGGCGGCGATGTTGGTTTCTGCCGTGCGCAGATGCTGCTTCAGCGCCCGGCGCGCCGCAGCGGCATCGCGGGCCGTAAGCGCGTCGACGATGTCCTGATGCTCCTGCCGCGTCACATCGCGCCCGGGCACCCGCTGCGAGGACAGGAACCGCACCCGCCAGAGCCGGGCATTGTAGGTCGCATGGGTCTCGGCGAGCGCGCCGTTGCCGGAGGCCGCAACGATCGCCTCGTGAAACCGCATATCGCGCCGGAAGGCTTCCAGCGGCCCGTCCGTGTCCCGAGCCTCTTCGATCGAGGCGTTGATCTCCACAATCTCGTCGAGCTGCGCCGCGCTGGCCATCTCGCAGGCCAGTTCCCCGGCCAGCGCCTCCAGCGCCCCCTGAACCCGCAGCCAATCGTTGATCTCTCGCAGCGACGGGTCGGCGACGCGCGGGCGGCGGGTCGGGCCATAAACGATCAGGCCCTCGCCCTCGAGGATGCGCAGGGCTTCCTTCAGGGGGGTCCGGCTGATCCCGAACACCTCGGCCAGGTCACGCTCGCGCACCGGCATCCCGGGGGCGAGTTTGCCCAGCATGATGAACTCGCGTAGGCTTTCGGCGGCCTCCGAGGCCAGCGACTGGCGCGGCTTCAGATCCACGAAACCGCGCAGTTCTTCCGTCCAGGCGGGGTCGCTCATGTCAATGTCCCCATGTCAGTACCAGTGGATCGAGCGGGCGCAGCAGGTCGATCAGGCGGGCCCGAAGGGCCGGATGCAGCGGCGGGATCGGGTGGCGGCAGAATTCCGACGCGATGACGCCGCCCTCCACCATCGCCGCCTTGCAGGATTGCCAGCCGCATTGGCGGTTTTCGTGGTTGATCGCCATCGCGACGCGCCCATAGGCCGCCGTGGCCTCCTCGATGCGCCCGGCGTGGTAATGGGTGAGAACCGGCTTGATCTGGTCGACGATCATACCGCTGGTCATCGAGCCCGTGGCGCCCGCGTCGAGATCCGCCAGAAGGGTGATGCCTTCCTCGCCGTCGAACGGCCCCTCGATGGCATCGCCCCCTTCGGCAATCAGTGCGCGGATCTTGCCCGCCGCACGCGGGCACTCGATCTTGAAGAGCTTCACCGCCTCGATCTTGCGCGCCATGCGCACCAGAAGCGACACCGACAGATCCACGCCGGAAAGCGGCGCGTCCTGCACCATGATCGGGATGCCGACCTCTCCCACCGCGGCGAACTGCTCGAAGCTCTGCTCGGGCGTCCCCTTCAGCAGCGCCCCGTGATAGGGCGGCATCATCATCACGGCCGCCGCGCCCAGATCCCTGGCGAATTGCGCGCGCTCCACCGCGATCCGGGTGGCATAGTGGCTGATCGTCACGATCACCGGCACACGGCCTCCGACATGCTCGACGCTCAGCCGCGCGAGCGTCTCGCGCTCGGCATCCGAGATCAGGAACTGCTCCGAGAAATTCGCGAGCACGCAGATCCCGTCCGCCCCCTGGTCGATCAGGCAATCGAGAACGCGTTTCATCCCCTCCAGATCGAGCGTGCCATCCTCATGGAATGGGGTCGGCGCGACGGGCCATATGCCGGAATAGGTCGTCATTCTGTGATCTCGAAATGCTTCAGATGCGTGTCGCTGATGGTGATGCCGAGGCCGGGCCGGCTGTCGTCCAATTGCAGATAGCCGTCCACCGCCTCGGGATCACCCTCGAAGATGTAGTAGAAAAGCTCGTTGCCGACCTCGACATCGAAGACCGGGAAATACTCGCTGATCGGGCAGTTCGTGTTGGCCATGGTCAGGTGGTAATTGTGCATCTGACCGGCATGGGGGATGACAGGGATCTGCGCGGCCTCGGCGATGGCGTTGATCTTCTGCGCCGCGGTGATGCCGCCCACGCGGTTGGTGTCGTATTGCAGCACGCTGACGGCCTTGCGGTTGATCAGTTCGGCGCAGCCGATCACAGAGAACTCGTGCTCACCGCCCGAGATCGGCACGATCCCCATCGCGTTCAGCTCGGCATAGCCCGCGACGTCATCGGCGATAACGGGCTCCTCCAGCCAGCGCGGCTCGAACTTGGCGAGCTTCGGCAGCATCCGCTTGGCGTAGTCGAGGTTCCAGCCCATGTAGCACTCGAGCATGAGGTCGACGTCGTAGCCCAGCACCTCGCGCAGCGCCTCGACGCGCCTGAGGTTCTCGCGCATGCCGTGCATGCCGTCCTTCGGGCCGAAGCCGAAGCGCGTCTTGTACCCCTGATACCCGCTCTTCTGCGCCTCTTCGGCCTCCCTCTGCATCGCCTCGATACTGTCGGCGTAGAGCTTGGAGTAATAGACCGGGATCTTCTCCTTCGTGCGCCCGCCGAGCAGCTTGAAGACGGGCTTGCCGACGAGCTTGCCCATCAGGTCCCAGATCGCGATGTCGATGGCGCTGATCGCCGTCATGCCCACCCCCTTGCGGCCCCAGGCATGGGTGCGGCGGTACATCTTCTCCCACAGATAGGCATAGTCGAACGGGTCTTCGCCGATCACCAGCGGCGCGTACCATTCGTCGATCGCCTGCTTGACGAGGGTTGGCGCCAGGGCGGCGTTGCCGATCCCGATCGTGCCGTCCTCGGCCTCCACCTCGCAGGTCAGCCATTGGTGAAACCGGAACGAGGCCATCGCATCGCCCCGCATCCACAGCGCATCCGACGCGTTGGTGCAGAAGTTGCCCTGCGGCGGAACGGTCGGGCCCGTCCAATTCCAGACCCGGGTGCGCACGGATTTGATCTTCGTCATCAATTACTCTCCGGTTGAAACCATCGGATCGCGCTGCGTGAAGAGGCGCCGCCAGACGAACGGGCCGAAGAGCGCGAGGATGGTGAGCACAAAGAACAGCAGGGTCAGCGGGCGGGTAAACATCAGCCACCATTGGTCATCCAGCATGATGAGCGACTGGCCGAGGCGCTTTTCCAGCATCCCGCCCAGGATCAGCCCGATGGCAAGCGGCACGACCGAATAGCCGAAGCGCCGCATGAAGTACCCGATCACGCCGGCGGCCAGCGCGATGTAGACGTCGAGCATCGACTGATCGAGCGCGTAGGCGCCCACGATCGAGAAGGTGAAGACGACCGGCCAGAGGATCTGCACGGGCACGAAGGTGACCCGGGCAAAGATCTTCGCACCGAAGAGGCCGACGAAAATGAACATCAGGTTCACCAAGAGCATGGCCCAGAAGATCGCATAGGCGAACTCGGCCTGGTCGGTGAACATCGTCGGCCCCGGCTGCAGCCCGTGCACCATCAGACCGGCCAGGATGACGGCCGCGGTCGGGCTGCCCGGGATGCCGAGCGCCAGGGTCGGCACCATCGCGCCCCCGGTGGCGGAGTTGTTGGCCGCCTCGGAGCCGGCGATCCCCTCAATGGCGCCCTTGCCGAATTCCTCGGGCGTTTTCGACCAGCGCCGCGCCTCGTTATAGCCGATCATGGAGGCGACGGTCGCGCCCTCGGCGGGCAGGATGCCGATGAACGTGCCGATGCCGGAGCTGCGCAGGATCGTCTTCCAGACCTTGCGATAATCCTCGCGGCTGGGCAGCTTGATCGCCTTCATGAACACCTGTTTGCGCTCGACGTTCAGGCGTTCGGCCTGCACCAGCAGCTCCGAGATCCCGAAGATCCCGATCATGACGGGCACGAAGCCGATCCCCTCGGACAGCTCGTTGAACCCGAAGGTGAAACGTTCGACCGTCGTTAGAAGGTCCTTGCCGACGGTGGCCAGCAGCACGCCGAGCGCCCCGGCGATGATGTTCTTCAGCGGCGTGCCATCGCCAATCGTCGCCAGCATCGAGATGCCGAAGACCGTCAGCGCGAAGTATTCGGGCGGGGCGAAGTTGTAGGCCATGCGCGCCATCAGGGGCGCGGCCAGCATCAGACAGACGACAGAGATGATGCCGCCGATGGTCGACGAGACGGTCGCCATGCCAAGCGCCCGCCCGGCCTCGCCCCGCTGCGCGAGCGGAAACCCGTCGAGGCAGGTCGTGGCGCTCGCCGACGTGCCCGGCGTGTTGATCAGGATCGCGGTGATCGCGCCGGCAAAGGTCGCCGCGCAGTAGATCGTGGTCAGGATCGCAATCGCGGGGATCGGGTCCATGGTGATGGTGAAGGGCAGAAGCAGCGCCGCCCCGGTCGTCGCGTTGAGCCCCGGCAAGGCGCCGATGATGACGCCGCCCAGCGTCGCCGCAAAGAGCAGAACCAGCAGGTTCGGGTCCATCAGCGTGGCGAAGCTGCCAAAGAAAACGTCCATCCCGATCACCCGTACCAGAGGTTGGTCAGGACACCGCGCGGGAAGCGGATCTTGAAGACCTGATCAAAGAGCAGAAAGATCAGCGCGGGGCTGACGACGCTGACAAGGGCGATGCCCCAGGGCCGTCGTTCCCCCCAGCACCACGCCAGCGCGCCCGCAAACACCGCCAGGCCCAGGAACAGATCGAGCTGGGCGAAGAGCGCGAACACAACGAAGAGCGCGAGACTGATCCAGACGTTGCGCGGGATCGGATCGTGCTCGATCGGGCGGTCGAACGCCATGACCAGAACCGAAAGCGCGATGATCAGGATCAGGATCATCTGCGGGAAGTCCGAAGGTTGCATCCCGCGCAGCAGGATCGGCGGCACCCGGTCGAACTGGGTGCTGAACCAGAACGCCACCAGGCAGAAGAGGATGATCCCACACGGGACCGCGTAGCGTGTCATGTCTCCCGCCCCAATCCGGAAAGCTGTTATGCAGGTCCGCGTCCCATGGGGCCGCGGACCCGAGTTCGACCCGCGGGTTTACTCGATGAAGCCGAGTTCGCGCAGGGCCGCGTCCATGTCGGACTGCATCGAGGTCAGCTGATTGCCCCAGACCTCGGCATCCGCCACCGACGTCGCGTCAAGCCCCACGGAGGTCAGGAAGCCCTGATAGACCGTGTGGTTCATCGCGTTCAGCAGGGATTGCTCAAGCTTCGCGGCCACATCGTCGGGCGTGTCGGCATGAACGACAAAGCCCCGCACGGTGGAGAAGTTGGCGTCGATGCCCAACTCCTGCGCGGTGGCCACATCCGGCAGGCCGCTCATCCGCTCCGGCGCCAGCACGACGATGGGGCAGATGTCGCCCGCTTCGATCTGCGAGCCGGCTTCGGCGAGGTTCAGCACCGCCACGTCGACGGCCCCGGCCACGAGCTGCGTGGCCAGCTCGCCGCCGCCCTCGAAAGGCACGATCTTCGGCGTGGCAAGATCACCGCGGCGCGCAAACATGAAGGCCGACACGTCGTCGATCCCGCCCAGATGCGTGGTGCCGTAGGTCAGCGGCTCGTCCTTCTGGGCTGCAACGAAATCCTCGGCGCTGCCGTAGGTGCCGCAGCGCGTCATCAGGATCTGCGGATCGTCGGTGCCGCGCGCGATCGGGCGCACGTCGTCGAGCGTCATGTCCGTCTTGCCAAGCGCAACGGTGGCCGAGTGGCCGATGGTGAAGGTCAGGATGCTGTGCCCGTCCGCGTCCTGCGTCAGGTAGTAATCCATTGCGGAAGCCCCGCCGCCGCCCCGCTTGTTGACGACAACCATGTCTTCGCCGAGCTCGCGGCGGGCGCGGATCATCATCATCCGCGTGGTCACGTCGGTCCCGCCGCCATTGCCGGCATGGGTAATCACTTCGATGGTGCGCTCTGGGAACTGGTCATCGGACGCGGAAGCGAGGGTTGCGGCGCCTGCGCCAAGCGACAGTGCGGCAACCGTGGTGAGCAGTTTCTTCAAGGCGATCTCCTCCTGTTTCGAGCCATCATGGAATCAGGCCGGAGCTTGAATAACAGTATTTTGAAATTTTGGAATACCAAAATTCAGCATGCAAGCTTACGGAGGGTCGAAGCGCCTGCGCTTGAGACGGGCAAGGCGCTGCCCTCGTGTTGGACAGCGCTCGCCCGAGGGCACTGGCCTCCGGCGCTGGCGACGTCGGAGTGCCCGCCGCGCGATGAGGCTCTGCCTGCGGGCCACCGCGTCGTTCCGGGACGCAGAAAACCTGCGACAACAGCGTCGTATCGCAGTGGCGCGGCAGGGCGCGCGACAGCGGTGGAGACATGCCGCACCACGACGAAGGCGCGCCCATGCCACGCCGAAGCCCCTCGCTGGCGCTGAACGCCCCCCGCCCGGTCCCCCGCTTGCATGCGGAGCTGCCCGGTACACAGCGTCTCCGTCTCTCGATCCCCATGGCACGGTCGATCCGGCGTCTGTCTGACGGTCCGTCGGGGCGCACCCGGGCAGAAGCGACGCTTGCGGTGTGGCTCAGATCTCCGACCCCGCCAGACCGGTCCCGCTCCGCACGCGCGGGCCCGGCGGCCCGACCGCGCAGAGCCCAGTTTGGGCCAGCGGCCCTGACCTGCGCGCTCCCGCCCCGCGCGGCTCAAGTCTCAAGACGACGCCAGACGCCCGCACCGGCCAACGTTTCAGGAGTCTTTCACACCTTGTTCAGGCCCCCACCGGCGCAATGTGGTCTTGCCCCCTCAGCAGACGGGCGACGCACCCGCTCCGTCACACCCCAACCCCCGAGGGACCCACAGATGAGACCGTCAACCCAGAAACGCCCCCGACCGCTGCGCCCGATCCCGTCCTGGGCCAAGCTGATCCGCCGCTGGCGGTCCGTGTCGCGTCAGCGCCGGCACCTCTCCCAGTTCACCGACCGCGAACTGGACGATATCGGCCTGACCCGCGCGCAGACGGACCCCAACACCGCGCGCGCCTTCTGGGACGCCCGTTCGATCATGTGATGCGCCCGGCGACATCCGCCCCGATCCCGCCTCCGCCCGAGCCGACCGGCACGCCCAGATGGAAAATGCCACCATAGACCGCGCCGGACTCCGCAACCGTCAAGTCGGGGCCAATTCGCCAACGCCAGCACGCCAGCCCATATCGGACCCTCGGGAACCCAGAGAGGCGCCCCCTCGCGGGCGCAAAGCCGCGTCCCGTGTTGCCGTTGCCTCGATGCCGAGACGCCGACCTTGTCCGTTCTGCTGCACCAGCCGGACAGGTCTGCCACGCAGAGGATCGCAAGCCCGTTCAGCCCAAAGACGCCGGCCACCATTCGGCGCGATCACCGGCGCGTCCGCAGCCCCACCCCGGGGCACCGAAGCACGCCAGCGGTCAGGATCAACGCACAGGGTCGTCCACGGGGGAGCGCCTGGGATCGCGACCCGCGCAGCCTGGTCACGCCGGGCAACGCGGACGTCGGCCCCGATCAACCCGGCCTCCGCGTGTTGCTCGCCCAAGATCCGGCACGGGTGGCGTGGCGCTCTCCTCGGCACCGCCGAAACTTTCATGTTTCGTTCAGGTTTTCAGCGGCGCGCTGCTCTAGGGATCAGGCGCAAAGGGCCAAGCCCCATATGGGAGGGCAACCGCTGCTGCCGCGCGGGCGGTTGGTGCGATCCCATCGGGCGCGTTCCTCCCCACTTTTCAGGAGCTTCCGATCTCATGTCACCCAAGATGCACGCCCCGAGGCGCCGCCTCGCCTTCCCTCTCCTCGTCCTCTTGGCACTGGGCGCACCGCAGACCGGCTCGGCGCAGGGCCCGGACATCGTCGATGTCCTGAACGTCGCGCAGATCAGCGCGCCGCGTATTTCACCCGACGGGTCCGCCGTGATCTACACGAAGACGGTGCCCGACTGGAGCGAGAATCGCTACGACAGTGAGGTCTTCCTCGCTGACGCGCAGAACACCGCCCGGCAGCTCACACGCAGTCCACATGGATCGGCGACCAATGCGCAATGGGCGGCAGGGGGCGATGGCGTCTTCTATATCGCCGATCTGGGCCACGGGCCTCAGATCCATCTCCAGGAGCTGTCGGGCAGCGTCGCGCTTCCTGTCACGGCGATCACCGGTGGCCTCCTGGACTATGCGGTTTCGCCGGACGGCAGGCACCTGGCCCTGCTCCTCGCCGAGGGGCCAGATCCCGCAATCCTTGCACGGCGCGAGGCATTGGGGCGCTTCACGATCGTCGGCGAAGCCCCCCCGGCGGCGCATCTGTGGCTCCTGGACATTGGCGCGGCCATCGAGGACGGCGGCGCGAGCAGGCACGGCACCCACGCCCTTCGCCGTCTGACCGGCGGGTCGGACCGTTCCGTGACCTTGTTCTCC
>JBCDGG010000074.1:0-25720 GCA_038757905.1 Pseudomonadota bacterium
ATAGAGTGCAGCGGCAAGGGAGATGCGTCGCCATGGAATTTCTTTTCTTACTCCTCATCTCCTTCAACGTGTTTCTCGTCCTCGCGCTCGCCTTGGCGGCCAGCGCGCGTGGGCGCGATCAAGCGCTGAAGCATCTGCAGGGAAGACGCGTGCCCGACGATCCGGCCGCCGCCCTGGCCCGGCGCCAGCGCCTGGACGCCGAAGAAAACGCGTGGCGCTACGAGGAATAGTGCCGCGACAGCGACGGGTTTCCCGCCAGAGACCCAGACATGGGAAGCGCAGCTGCGCGGTCCTATCAGACGTCCACATTCCAGCACTAGACTCGCGCCCGGCGGCCCATCCGGCGCAGCGCGTGTGTTCACACACCCGCCAGACCGCATCACACCGGCCTTGCGCGAAGGAGCGACAGCGCAGCCCGCTGCCAGGCCGAAAGGTCCTGCGTCGCTATGCTCAATGTCCCTGACTTGAAATCGGCCCTAGGCAGGCAGGTGCACGCGATGCTGATCGCACTTGACCCAGAGGTGATGTTCCAAGCCGCACGCCAGGATCGCCGAAGTCAGGGAGGAGACTTCAGAGATGCCTAGCCCCGATCGCGCCGTGTCGGTGCGCGGGACCTTGGAGGGTGCCCAAGTCACACGCCCGCCGCGCCAAACCCGACGCCCGATGGCTCTGCCGAGCGCCCGATGAGCTTTTGATCAGGTTGCTCCAGCGATGAAGCCCGAGCCGTTTCTTGACACGCTGCGCACCGCGTCCGTTCTTGTGGTCGACGACGAGCCGGGAATGCGCAACTTTCTCAGCAAGGCGCTGTCCCCCGTCTGCGCGCGGGTCGAGGTGGCCGCCTGCACGGAGGAAGCCTCCCAGCAGCTCGACCGGAGCACGTTCGACGTCATTGTTCTGGACAACGTGATGCCGGGCAAAAGCGGCGTCGAGTGGCTCTCCGAACAACAGAAGGTCGGGCTGTTCGCCGACGCGATCCTGATGTCGGCCTATGCCGATCTCGACACCGCGATTGCCGCGCTGCGGGCGGGCGCCTCCGACTTCGTGCTGAAGCCGTTCCGCTCCAACCAGATCCTGAACGCCATCGCCCAAAGCCTGTCGCGCACCCGGCTGCAGCGGCAGAACTCCGTCCTGCGACATGAGTTGGAGGAAGGGCCCGACTTGCTGCGGCACCGCGACGCCCTGCTGGGCTCCTCGCCGATGATCGAGGCGTTGCGCGGTTCTATCGCGCGCGCGGCGGTCACCAACGCTCATGTGGTGATCCGGGGCGAAGCGGGCGCGGGCAAACAGGTCGCCGCGCGCATGCTGCACGCCAAATCGGATCGCGCGACCTACCCGTTCGTGTGGCTGCAATGCTACGGCTGCGACGCCGACACCTTTCAGGCGCGTCTGTTCGGCCAGATCGCGCGCCCGGCAAACGGCCACGTCGCCACCAGGGGGGAGGACGGCCTCCTGCTCCACGCGTCGGGCGGAACGCTCTTCCTCGAAGATGTGGGGATGCTGTCCGCGCCCTGTCAGAACCTCCTTGTCGAGCTTCTGACCACAGGGCGCTATCGCCCGCTCGGGGCAGAGCGCAGCCTCGATCTGCATGTGCGGATCGTCTGCTCGACGACCGAGCCGCTGCAGACCGCCGTCGACGAAGGCCGGTTCCGCCGCGACCTGTTCTACCTGCTCAACGTGGCCGAAGTCGTGTTGCCGCCCCTGCGCGAGCGGGCCGACGACGTGCTCGAGCTCACCCAGTTCTTCGTCGACGGTCTGGCGCCGCGGATGGGGAGCAGCCCGCCCCCCCTGACGCCGCAGATCAAACGCCGGCTGCTTGCCCATTCCTGGCCCGGAAACGTCATGGAACTGCGCAACGTCGTCGAGCGGGCCCTGATCGCGGGCGATTTCGAAAAGGCCCTGGGCGAAGCGGAACCTGTGGCCGAGATCGAGAGCCTTGCCGCGATCGAGCAGCGGCACGTGCTGACAGTGCTAGAGAACTGCGGCGGCAACCGGGCCGAGGCGGCCAGGCGCCTCGGGGTTGCGCGCAAGACCATCGACCGCAAATGCCAGGCGTGGGGCATCTGACCCATGCGCTCGGTCCGCCTGCGGCTGTTGTTGCTGGCGCTCCTGCCCCTCGTGGTGCTGCTGCCCATCCTGCTCGGCGCCACCATGCTGCGGTGGATCGAGAAGTATGACGATCTGCTGATCGCGAAGGTGGCGAGCGACCTTCGGATCGCCGAGCAGTACTTCACCCGGATCGAGGCCGCACAGGCCGCCGACGTCGCCGCGCTGGCCCAATCGGTGACGTTCGACGAAAACCGCAGTGCCGGGCCGGACGCGCTGGCGGCCTATCTGGAGCGGCGGCAGGCCGACCTCGGCCTCGACTTCATTCTCTACGATGAGATCGACGGCGCCGCGCTGCCGGAGGCCGCGCGCGCCATCGCCAGCGCGGCGGGGCCCGGTCTGCCCAGCGCGGGCCTTGCGCTCTTCGAAGGGGCCGATCTGCAGCGGATCTCGCCACGGCTGGCCGAGCGCGCCGCCCTTCCGCTCGTGCCGACCGAGGCGGCGCGCACGATTTCGCGGGAGGCCGAAACCCGCGGGATGATGTTGCTGGCCGCGCATCGTTTCCCCGACAGCGGGCGCGTCTTGATCGGGGGCCGCCTCCTGAACCGAAATCTCGACGTCATCGACACGATGAACAGCCTGATCTACGAGGAGGGCGACGCCGGCATCGACGCGCGCACCGGCACGACAACCCTTTTTCTCGACGACGTGCGCATCTCCACCAATGTGCGGCTGTTCGAAGGCGAGCGCGCGCTCGGCACGCGCGTGTCCGAGGTCGTGTGGCAGCACGTGATGCAGGACGGCGAGCCCTGGCTCGATCGCGCCTTCGTCGTGAACGACTGGTACATTTCGGGATACGTGCCGCTGACCGCGACGACCGGCGAGCGCATCGGCATGCTCTATACCGGGTTCCTGGAGGGGCCCTTCACCGTTCAACGCAACGAGACGATCCTGGCGCTGATCCTTGCCTTCATCGCCGCCATCGCACTGTCGGTGCCATTCTTCCTGCATCTCGCGCGCGGGATCTTCGCGCCGCTGGAACAGATGACCGCGACGATGGCGCGCGCGGAACGCGGCGCGCTCGATGCCCGGATCGGCAATGTCGACGCCAAGGACGAGATCGGCACGGTGGCCCAGCATCTCGACAGGCTGCTCGATCAGGTCCAGGAGCGCGACGACGAACTCCGCCAATACGCCGAAAACCTCAACGACCTGGTGGATCAGCGCACCGAGGAGTTGCAGGAGACCAACCGCAAGCTGGAGGCGACCTTCGCGCGCCTCGTCATGTCGGAGAAGCTGGCGACGGTGGGCGAGATCACCGCCGGTGTCGCGCATGAGATCAACAACCCCGTTGCCGTCATCCAGGGCAATCTGGAAGTTCTGCGTGCAGGCCTCGGCGAAGCAGCGGACGCGCACAAGACAGAGTTCGACCTGATCGACGCCCAAACGCACCGGATCAACGTAATCGTCGGCAAGCTGCTGAACTTCACACGGTCCGACGAGCTGTCGGACAGCGCCGCCCTCGTCAGTCCGCAATCCGCCGTGAAAGACGCCATCGTCCTTGTGGCGCCGGATCTGCGCACCGACGGGATCGCCGTGGACGTGCATCATGGCGACCCCCCGCAGATCTGGATCGCGGAGACCGAACTGCAGCAGATCCTCGTGAACCTTTTCGTCAACGCCGCTCAAGCCATGGCTCAGGGCGGGACGCTGACCGTCACGACCCGCGCCGCCAAGTGGGAGGGGCAAGACGGGGCCGAGATCGTTGTGTCCGACACCGGGCCCGGCATCCCGCCCGAGAAGGTGGCGTCGGTCTTCGATCCCTTTTTCACCACCAAGCCCGGCAAAGGCTCTGGCTTGGGCCTGTCGATCAGCCAGACATTGATCGCCCGAGTCGGCGGAAACATCCGCGTTCAGAGCGTTCCGGGCGAGGGTGCGACATTTTTCATCTGGTGTCCGGCGGCGGACAATTCGTCCGGCGCGCCTCCGATGGCGGCGCAATGAGTGGACATTTTGTCCCTCGGTGAGCGCCAAGACGGCTGATTTCTGGACAATTCGACCTTGCCGCACCGCAGCGCAAGATTTGTAACTTCCTGATATCATTCACTAAATAGGTTGACTGCGCAAAGCATCAAGGCTCACACCTGAGCTTAGGCGGCAGCATTCCATTGTGTACCACCCTCGACCGCCGCGAGCGATTTGGGGCGAGGAGGCCCCAGCCACAAGGAGGACTTCACATGTCACACGCAACCGGCGGGGCCCTTGGGTTCCTGCGCAAGGAAAACATCGTAGCCCCGGAAGGCTACAACCGCTGGCGCGTGCCGCCGGCCTCGATTGCGATCCATCTGTGTATCGGATCGGTCTATGCCTGGTCGGTGTTCAACCCGCCGCTCACGCGGGAGCTTGGCGTCGTGGCGTCCTCGGCGAGCGACTGGTCGCTGTCCTCCGTCGTCTGGATCTTCTCGGTCGCGATCGTCGTTCTGGGCCTGACGGCCGCCGTCGGCGGCAAGTGGCTCGAAAAGGTCGGCCCCCGCTATGTCGGCGTGGTTGCGGCCATGCTCTGGGGCGGCGGGTTCCTCGTAGGGTCCGTCGGCATCGCGACGCATCAACTCTGGCTGGTCTATCTCGGCTATGGCGTCTTTGGCGGGGCCGGGCTCGGGCTGGGCTACGTGTCGCCCGTCTCGACCCTGATCCGCTGGTTCCCAGACCGCCGCGGCATGGCCACCGGCATGGCGATCATGGGCTTCGGCGGCGGTGCGATGATCGGTGCGCCGCTGAAGCAATGGCTGCTCGGCCTCTATTCCAGCGCCCCGGATTACCTCGGTGCCGAAAGTGCCGTCACGCTCGTCACCGAAGGCGGTCGCCGCTTCGCGGAAACGGCGAACGGGATGGTCGAAGTTGTCGTGGCCTCGGCCGCGCAGGCCGCGCCCTTCGGCGGGGAAGCGGGCGTCTATGTGGTGGGCACGGGCAATACCGGTGCCGCGGGCACGTTCATGACCCTCGGCATCGTCTACCTCTGCGTCATGGTCTTTGCCGCCTTCCAGTACCGCGTGCCGGCCGAAGGCTGGAAGCCCGAAGGCTGGGAGCCCAAGCCCGTCGCTTCCGGCATGGTCACCGACAATCACGTGCACATCGACCAGGCCCTGCGGACGCCGCAATTCTGGTTCCTGTGGGTGGTGCTGTGCTTCAACGTGACCGCCGGCATCGGCGTCATCGGTGTCGCCAAGACGATGATCAACGAGATCTTCGGCGACCTCGCCCTCGTGACCGCCGCCTTCGCGGGCACCTACGTGCTGATGATCTCGGTCTTCAACATGGTCGGGCGGTTCTTCTGGGCGTCGACCTCGGATTACATCGGGCGGAAGAACACCTACCACTGCTTCTTCATCCTCGGCACGATCCTCTACTGCACGATCCCGTTCTGGGCGGCGTCGGGCGGTGTCACGGCTCTGATCGGCTTCTACATCGCGACGATGATCATCTTCACGATGTATGGCGGCGGCTTCGCGACGATCCCGGCCTACCTCGCCGATATCTTCGGGACGATGCATGTGGGCGGCATCCATGGCAGGCTGCTCACCGCGTGGTCCACGGCCGGCGTCCTCGGGCCATTCGCGATCACCTATCTGCGGAATCTCTCCAAGGAGAACGCCATCGCGGATCTCGCGGCCGCGGTCGACCCGCAGGCCTTCCTTGACAAGTTCGGGGCGCCCATCTCGCAGCTCAACGAGCTGGTGGCGGCCAAGACGGTGACCATTTCCTCCCTGATGGACATCGCTCCGGCCGGCACGGTGGACCCGACGTCGACGCTCTACAACACCACGATGTACTGCATGGCAGCGCTTCTGGTGATCGCGTTCTTCGCCAACCTGATGGTGCGGCCGGTGGCCGACAAGCACCATGTCGAGAAGACGCATCCGGCCCCAACACCGGCGGAGTAGAGCCCGACCCAGCGCAGCCCCAGACCCAATGGGGCTGCGCGCCTTCGTCTCCGGACCAGTTCCTGGTCTTTCCCCTCCTCGAAGATAGCAAAAGGGTTGGCCGACATGGACCAGTTCGCCCCAGCCACCTTCAAGCGCCGCGATGCCTCCCTCCCTAAGGGGCGCCAGGTCTCCGATGACGATGTCGCCGCGATGGCGGCCCTGCTTGGTGACATGCCCCGCCGCCCGGACATGGTGATCGAAGCTCTCCATGTGATCCAGGACACCCATGGCTACATCTCGGCAACGAACATCGCAGCGATGGCCGAGCTGTTCCGCATGGCGCAGGTGGAGATCTTTGAGGTCGCCAGCTTCTATGACCATTTCGATGTCGTAAAGGAGGGCGAGACCCCGCCGCCCCCCGTAACGATCCGGGTTGCCACCGGTGTGACGGAACAGATGTTCGGCGCCTATGAGCTGATCGCCGAGCTTCGCGCGCGGGTCGACCCGAGCCATGTCCGCGTGATCGAAGCGCCTTGCATCGGCCAGTGCGATGCTGCGCCGGCCGCCTCCATCGGCAAACGGATCATCCGGCATGCCACGGTCGAAAAGCTCCTGCGCGCGACAGTGCAGGACAACACCGAACCCGAGTTGCCCGATTACGAGAACCTGCCGCTCTACCTGGCCGAAGGCGGCTATCACGTCCTGCAGCGGATCATCTCCGGCGAGATCAGCCCCGAAAAGGCGATCGAGCAGATGTCCACGGGCGGGTTGCGCGGCCTCGGCGGCGCAGGCTTCCCGGCCGGAAAGAAATGGGGCTTTGTGCGCAGCTATCCCGGCCCGCGCCTGATGACCGTCAATGGCGACGAGGGCGAGCCCGGCACCTTCAAGGATCGCTGGTGGCTCGAACGGCACCCCCACCGCATGCTGGAAGGCGCGCAGATCGCTGCCCACGTGGTCGGCTGCGAACGCATCTACATCTACATGCGCGACGAGTATCCCCAGGTGCTGGAGATCCTGCGCCGCGAGATCGACGCGCTGGCCCGCCACGGGCTGATGGCGGTGCCCATGGAACTTCGCCGCGGCGCCGGCGCCTATATCTGCGGCGAAGAAAGCGCGATGATCGAATCCATCGAAGGCAAGCGCGGCATGCCCCGGCATCGCCCGCCCTACATCGCTGAGGTTGGCCTCTTTGGCCGCCCCACGCTGAACCACAATGTCGAGACGCTCCTCTGGGTGCCGCAAATCGTGGAGCATGGGCCCGAATGGTTCGCCAGTCAGGGCTGGACGGAGGAGAACAAGGGCGTGCGCTCCTTCTCGGTCTCCGGCCGCGTGAAGCATCCCGGGGTCAAGATTGCACCCGCCGGGATCCCCCTGATCCGTCTGATCGAGGATTACTGCGGTGGTATGGCCGACGGCCACACCTTGAAGGCGTTCCTGCCCGGCGGCGCCTCCGGCGGTATCTTCCCCGCCCATATGGCGGACCGGGCGATGGATTTCGGCACGTGGGAGAAGGAGGGCGGCTTCATCGGATCGCACGCCGTGGTGATCCTGAGCGACAAGGACAGCGTGCGCGACGCGGTGCTCAACACCATGCGCTTCTTCCGCCATGAAAGCTGCGGGCAATGCACGCCCTGCCGCTCCGGCACAGACAAGATCGTCCGCATGCTGGAGGCGCGCGAGCAGAACCCGGAGCTGTTCGACGATCTGATGATGGTGATGCGCGACGCCTCGATCTGCGGGCTTGGGCAAGCGGCCTCGAACTGCGTCCGCCATCTGATGAAGCACTTCCCCGAGGAGTTTGCGTCATGAGCCTCGACATGACCAATACCGAAAGCGTGACCTTCACCCTCGACGGCGAGGAGGTGACCGCCTTCGAAGGCGAGACGATCTGGGACGTCGCGCGCCGCGTCGGCACCCATATCCCGCATCTCTGCCACAAGGATGTGCCCAACCTGCGCTCCGACGGCAATTGCCGGGCCTGCGTCGTCGAGGTGGAGGGCGAGCGCGTTCTCACCGCCTCCTGCCGCCGGACGCCGACCCCGGGGATGGTCGTCAGCACCGGCAACGAGCGGGTCACGAAGAACCGCAAGATGGTGTTCGAACTGCTCGCCTCCGACATGCCCAAGCGCGAGGACAGCCCCGACCCGGACAGTCACTTCTGGCAGCAATTCGACCTGCTCGATTTCTGCGCCTCGCCCCGCTATCCCAGCGGACGCCCCGGCGCCGGGGGCCAGATCCCCGTGGACAGCGTGTTCCACGACGCCTCCCACCCCTCGATCGTGGTGAACTTCGACACCTGCATCTCCTGCGAGCTGTGCGTGCGCGCCTGCCGCGAGGTGCAGGTGAACGATGTGCTGGGCATGATGGACCGCGGCATGCACACGGTCCCCACCTTCGACGTGAACGACCCGATGGGCCTGTCGACCTGCGTCGGCTGCGGCGAATGCGTTCAGGCCTGCCCGACCGGCGCTCTAATGGAGCGCTCGCTGCTGAATACCGAGGCCACGAAGCGCGAGGTCTATGCCGACGAAAAGAAGAAGTCGATCTGTCCGTTCTGCGGCGTCGGCTGCCAGACCGAGGTCAGCCTCAAGGGCAACGATATCGTCAAGGTGGATGGCCGCGACGGCCCCGGCAACCGGGGCAAGCTCTGCATCAAGGGCCGCTTCGGCATGGATTATGTGATGTCGCCCGAACGCCTGACCAAGCCACTCATCCGGCGCTCGGACGTCCCGAAGGATCCCAAGGCGCGGATGACATTCTCCGACATTCCCGATGTCTTCCGCGAAGCGAGCTGGGACGAGGCCATGGCGCTCGCCGCCGGCGGGCTGACCAAGGTGCGCGACACGCTCGGCGGGCAGGCCATCGCGGGCTTCGGCTCGGCCAAGGGCACGAACGAGGAGGCCTACCTCTTCCAGAAGTACATCCGCCAGGGCTTCGGCACGAACAATGTCGATCACTGCACGCGGCTGTGCCACGCCTCGTCGGTCGCCGCCCTGATGGAGGGTGTCGGATCGGGCGCGGTCTCGGCCCCCTTCACGGCCGCCGATGACAGCGATTGCATTATGACGATCGGCTGCCGCCCGGAGCAGAACCACCCGGTGGCCGCCACCTATTTCAAGCAGGCGGCCAAACGCGGCGCCAAGTTGATGGTGTTCGACCCGCGCAAGCAGGGCCTGATGCGCCATGCCTCTCACCCGGTGGTCTTCGCCCCGGGGCGCGATGTCCCAATGCTGAACGCGATGATCCACACGATCATCGACGAAAAGCTCTACGACGAGCAGTATATCCAGGCCAATATCGACGGCTTCTCGGCCCTCGCCGAGAAGACAAAGGACTTCTCGCCCGAGGCGATGGCCGATATCTGCGGCGTCGAGGCGGAGTATCTCAAGGACCTCGCCCGCACCTTTGCCACCGCGGAGCGCGCGATCATCTTCTGGGGCATGGGCGTCAGCCAGCATGTGCACGGCACCGACAACGTGCGCTGCCTGATCGCCCTGTCGCTGATCACCGGGCATATCGGCCGCCCCGGCACCGGCATCCACCCGCTTCGCGGACAGAACAACGTGCAAGGTGCGTCCGACGCGGGCCTGATCCCGATCTGCTATCCCAACTACAAGTCCGTCGAAGACGCCAATGTACGCGAAACCTACGAGGATGCGTGGGGCCGCCAGCTCGACCCGGCCAAGGGCCTGACCGTGGTGGAGACGATGAACGCCATCGAGGCGGGCGACGTCAAAGCGATGTTCGTGCAGGGCGAAAACCCGGCCATGTCCGACCCGGATCAGAACCACGCGCGCAAGGCGCTGTCGATGCTCGACCATCTGGTTGTGCAGGACATTTTCCTGACGGAAACGGCGTGGTTCGCCGATGTCATCCTGCCCTCCTCCGCGCAGCCGGAGAAGCCGGGCACCTACACCAACTCGAACCGTCAGGTGCAGATCGCCATGCCGGTCCGTAAACCGCCGGGGGAGGCCCGGCAGGACTGGAAACTGCTGATGGAGATGGGCCAGCGCTCCGGCCTCGATTGGAACTACAAGCATGTTGGCGAGGTCTACACCGAGATGGCGAGCCTGATGCCGTCGCTCGATAACATCTCGTGGGAGCGGCTGATGCGCGAAGGCGTCGTCTGCTATCCGGTGAAGTCCGAGGAAGGCCCCGGCGAGGAGATCATCTTCTACGACGGGTTCCCCACGAAGTCCGGCAAGGCCAAGCTCGTGCCGACGGACCTCGTTCCGCCGGATGAGCTGCCCGACGAAGAGTTTCCCATGGTCCTGACGACAGGCCGGATGCTGGAGCACTGGCATACCGGGGCCATGACCCGGCGGGCGACGCATCTCAATGCGCAGGAAGGCGAGCCGGTCGTTTCCATGCACCCCAAGGATATCGGGCGCATGGGCTTCACACGGGGCGAGCAGGTTACCGTGGAAACCCGCCGGGGCGAGATCACCCTGACCCTGCGCGCGGATCGGGACGTGACGCCCGGCATGCTGTTCATCCCGTTCTGCTTTGTCGAGGCGCCCGCCAACTTCCTCACCAACCCGCAGCTCGATCCCTTCGGCAAGATCCCGGAGTTCAAGTTCTCCGCCGCGCGGATCCGTCCGGCCGC
The DNA here is from genome assembly GCA_038757905.1 of Pseudomonadota bacterium. GTDB lineage: Bacteria > Pseudomonadota > Alphaproteobacteria > Rhodobacterales > Rhodobacteraceae > HLUCCA09. The sequence continues at coordinate 10,573 of JBCDGG010000074.1, forward strand.
ACCCCGGCTGGCCGCCGAGTGAGCCAATCGGCGGCAGGTACCACGCTTGCCGCGGGGCGGTCTCGCGCGAGACGTAGGGGCATCGCGCCCGGACGTTCAGTGCGTGCGATGCTCCGTTAGCCCGGCAGGGTGCGGGGCAGCACGGCGCAGAGATAGCACGCCAGCGCGAATCGCCGCGTTGAACACCGGGTCAGCCGATCCGGCAGGCACTGAGTGCCCACTCATCCGGGACGAGGCCCAGGCCCGGGCCGTCGGGCAGGTGCAGGTGCCCGTCTCGAAGCCGGGGCGCGTCGCCCGTCAGAAGGCGCGCGATGCGGGCCTGTGCCCGGTGCAGTTCGACCGCGCCGGTCGCCATCGCGCCGCACATCCAGTGCAGGTTGACGATGTCCCATCCCCCGCCGGGCGACACCTCCGCGCCGCTGGCCTGTGCGCGCCGCGCAGCCGCAATGGCGGCGGCGAAGCCCCCGGCGAAAACGGCGTTGGGCTGGATCACCTGCACCCCCGCGTCCGTCAGCAAATCGAAGCGCTCCGCGCTTTGCTCCATTTGCCCCGCGCCCAGCCGCGCGCCGCCTTGGACAAGTTGGCCGAGCGCATGCCTGTCATTGCCGACAACCGGCTCCTCCAGGCACGCCAGCGCCAGATCCGCCGCGTGGCGCGCGAAGTCGGCCGCGTCGCGCGCCGTCATCTTGCAATTGGCATCCGCGATCAGGTCGGCGGCAGGGCCGATGGCCGCGCGCACGGCGCGCAGCCTTTTGATGTCCTGGGCAACGCTGCGCCCGCGCGCCGCGATCAGAACCTTGACGCCGGCGGCGCCGGCTTCGACCTCGCGCGCGCAGGCCCGCACCAGATCCTCCCGGTCCAGCGCCGGAAACCCGCAGGTCACATGCACCGGCGCCGTGCTCCGGCAACCGCCGAGATAGTGCGCGACGCTCTGACCCGCCCGTTTCGCGCGAATGTCGGTCAGCGCGATATCGAGGGCGGACAGGGCGGAGACGACAACGCCGGTCATGCCCCTTGGATTGAAACGCGCGGACATGTCCGCCACCGGATCGGCGCCGCTCTGCGCCATGGCCTCCGCAACCGCGTGATTCAGAAAGTGGGCGACTTCCGGCGCCAGAAACCGGCCGGTGTAGCCCTCGCCCGCGACGCCGTCCGGATCGCGCAGCTTGAGCCGGACGAAGGTGAAGCTGTCGGCACCGGCATAGGGCGCCGGATCGCCCGGATCGGCACCCGGCCGATGCACGCTCGCCTCGATCCGCCAAGGGTCCGCCATGGCATCACTCCTTATGGTCTGGACGGGTGAAATTCAGCAGCCGCGCCGCGAGGGGCGAGCAGGTCAGGATGAAGAACACGCGCAGAACATGGTGCAGAACGACGAAGCCGAGATCGGCGCCCACCACGATGGCGAGGATCGCCATCTCCGCCTGCCCGGCCGGCGCGAAGGCGAGAAATCCGTCGAGCGGCGGCGCCAACCCAAGGAGGATCACCGCTTCCGCAAAGAGCGCCGCAAGCGTTGCCACGATGACGACGTAGATCATCCCGGCGGCCACATCGCGGCGCAGCTCGGCCAGATGCACGCCGACATAGCCCGCACCCAGCCCCATCCCGATGAAGAACTGCGCCGCCAGGATCGCCTCGGCCGGCGGACGCGCATGGATGACGCCGCCGAGCGACAGGGCCGCGGTCAGCAGCATAGGCCCGATGATCGCCGCGCCGAAGATCCCGATGCGCGCCGCCACGCGCCAACCGACAATGGCCGAAACCGCCATGATCGCCATCTCGCCGGGCGGCAGCGCGGCGGCGGGCTCTCCGATCGGGTTGTCGAGATCGGCGCCGAAGGCCGTCACAAGGATGACCGGCGCAATCAGAACGATCACCAGAAGGCGGGTTGCATGGATCAGGGTGAGCGAGCGCACATTGGCGCCCGACTCCTCGCCGAACGCGGTCATCTCCTGCAAGCCGCCCGGCATGGCCGCGTAATAGGCCGTAGGCCGGTCGAGCCCGTAGACCCGGCGAAAGAACGCCATTCCGATCCACGCCGTCAGGACCACGTTGACCGGAACGAGCGCCAGCGACACCGACATCTGCGGCAGCCGCTCGATCAGCTCCGGCGTGATCGAGGCGCCGATGGCCACCCCCAGAACCGACCGCATGACGGGCCCGAGTTGCCCCGGCCCGGCGACGGGGGCGCCCGCAAGGGCCGCGATCAGGCAGGCGATCAGGGGGCCAAAGAGGAACGGCAGCGGCAGGCCGAGCCAAACGAAAGCGGCCGTGCCGGCGATCCCAAGGGCGACAGTGCCCGCCCGTCTGACAAGGAGCGGTTGCAGGACCGTCCTCCCTAGCGGCCCCGGGGCTACGTCTCCTCGCCGCCATTCACGGCGATCATCTGGCCGGTCACGAACCGGCCCTCGGGCGAGGCCAGAAACCCCGCCATCGCGGCGATGTCGGCCGAGGCCCCCATGAAGCCCGCCGGGATGGTCGCCGTGCGCTTGGGATCGTCCTCAGTGGCGCTGTCCTTGCGGATCTGCCCGGGCGAGATGACATTTGCCGTGATGCCCTTCGGCGCAAACTCGCGCGAGAGCGCCTTTGTCAGCCCCCACACCCCGTGTTTGGCCGCAGAGATCGGCGCTCCCTCGAAGTATCCCCGGATCGCTTTCATCCCGGCGAAGTTGATGATCCGGCCCCAGCCTTGTTCGACCATGCCGGGCAGGAAGGCGCGCGAGGTCCGGAAGGCGCCCGTGAGCGCGACGTCGACCACGGCGTGCCAGTCTTCCTCCGTCATCTCGAGGAACGGCTTATGCGGCCGGCGGGCTGCATTGTTAACCAGAATGTCCACCGTGCCGAAGCGATCGAGCGCCGCCGCCGCCACGCGCGCGACGTCCTCGGCGCGGCCGATATCGCCCATCGCCACGAGCGCCTCCGCGCCCTGCGCCTCGACAAGCGCCGCGGTATCGCGGCATGGCGCCTCGTCGCGCGACCCGTTGACAACGACATTGGCGCCCATGGCCGCAAGTCGCACCGCGATCCCGCGGCCGATGTTCTGCCCCGACCCTGTCACAAGCGCCGTGCGCCCCTTAAGTGCTTGTTCTGTCATGCGGTGCGCCTCCCCGTATCGGACTGGGCGCCACGGTACGGTGCCCTACCTGCGCCCTCGGTATCTGGCCAGCGATTATCATTCAACAGAATTTTGTTGACATTCTACAATCAATTCTCGCTTATGCCCGCATGGCAGTGCGAAGAGATCTCCGCGAAAGCTTCGAACGGCGGCGCCAGCGGCCGCTCGTTCACGAAGTGCGCGATGAGCTTGAGCGGATGATCCTCGCGGGCGAGGCGCCCGCCGGGGCACGCCTCAACGAACACAGCCTTGCCGCACAGATGGGTGTCAGCCGCGCGCCGGTGCGCGAGGCTGCACGCTCCCTCGAACGGGAGGGCCTCGTTCGCACGGTGACCAACCAGGGTGTCTTCGTCCGCGAGCTCTCGCTTGACGATGCGCTCGAACTCTATGAGCTACGCGCCCTGATCGCCGGGCACTTGTGCGCCCGGGTCGCCGAAACCGCCACCGCCGAGACAAAGTCGGAGCTCCGCGCCTTCGTCGCGCGGATGCAGGACGCGGCCGACGCGAACGACGGCGACACGTATTTCGCCGAGAACATCGCCTTTCACGACCGCATCGCAGAGGCCGCCGGCCCGGGCCGAGCCCGCACGCTTTACGTGGCTCTGGGCAAGGAGGTGCGCCTGATGCGTCTGCGCGTCCTCAGCGGAAAAGCCTCGCTCGCGCCCTCCAACCGCGAACACACCGAAATCGTCGCCGCCATCGCCCGGGGGGACGCGGACGCCGCCCGCCGCGCCGGGGCCGACCATCATCTCAACGGCAAGAAGCGCCTGCTGGAGACGCTCTAAGACGATCCTAGACAGACCACGCAAAGAACCCAATCCGCGGCGCCGGCACGGGAGATCCGGCCCCGACAACTGAAGAACCACCCAGGGAGGTCAACCATGAAACACACGCTCCACAAGACACTCGGATCCCCCGCGCGCGGCATGACCGTCGCCGCCGCGCTTCTGGCGCCCGTACTCCTCGCCACGCCTGCCGATGCACAATCCTATCCGGCGGCCGAGGAAACGCTCGACTGGACCATTGCGTTCGGCCCGGGCGGCGGCAACGACATCATGGCGCGCAGCATCATCGACATTCTGAACAAGTACGAGCTGTATCCGGGCGAGATCTCGGCCGAGAACCGCGCCGGCGGCTCCGGCGCGGTGGGCTGGGGCTATCTCTTCGGCCAATCCGGCAGCGGCTATGGCATTTCCACCACCTCGGGCAGCTTCGTGACCACGCCGCTGCAGGCCGACACGCCCTGGCAGCCCGAAGACTTCACCCCCGTCGCGCTGCTGGCCACGGACGATCTGGTGCTCGTCGTCAACGGCTCCTCCGAGTTCCAGACGATCGACGAGTTCATCGCCAAGGCGAAGGAAGAGCCGATGGCCATCGGCGGAACCGGCACCGTGAACGTCGACTTCATCGTCCCGACCTTGTTCGCCGAGAAAGCCGGCTTCGAGTTCGATTATGTTTCGTTCAACTCGATGTCCGAGCAAACGACCGCGCTCCTCTCCGAGGCGCTCGACGCGATGGTCGGCAACCCGGGCGAGATCCTTGGCCTCATCGAATCCGGCGATCTGCGCCCGCTCGTGTTCTCCGGCCAGACGGTTCCCGACGCGCTAGAAGGCGTGCCGACGATGGGCGACATCGGCTATGACATCGGCGTGTCGATGCCGCGCGGTCTGATCCTGGCGCCGGACGCCCCGGCCGAGGCACAGGAATGGTGGATCGCGACGATGCAACAGGTTGTCGAGACGCCGGAATGGGGCGAGTACATCGCCTCCAACACCCTGACGCCGACGGTCATCTACGGTGACGATTTCCGCGACTTCCTGTCGACCACCAAGAACGGGTTCGAGCAGGTGCTGCGCGAAGTCGGCGCCATCGAGTAAGGCGCGCGGGTGCCTTTCGGACCGGCCGCCTTGCCCTGCGGCCGGTCCCGCAGTCTACGGAACGTTCTCGCCATGCGTATCGCCTTTCTTGCCGTCCTGCTCGCGGGCGCCGTCTACTACACCTATGTGGCCTTCGCCGATTTCGACTTTCTGACGCGCACCGGACGCCTCGGGCCCGGGTTCTTTCCGCGCGTGATCGGTGTCTCGGCCATCGTGCTGATCCTCTGGACCATGGCCGACCAGATGCGCGCCACGCGCGAGCCCGGCGGCGGCGCACGCGCCTGGCGCGATGCCGTCACGCTGATCGGTCTGGCGGTGGGCTACGCCGTCCTGCTGCGGCTCTTCGGCGGCTTCGTGGCCACCATCCTCTACCTCGGCATCGCGCTGACGATCCTGAACCCCGGCAACCCCCTGAAGAACGCGATGCTCGCGATCCTCGTGCCGGGCGGCGTCTATCTGCTGTTCGACAGGATCCTGAACGCCAACATGCCGCCCGCTCTCTTCAACCTGCCGATCTGAGCCCCCGGGAGACAGCCAGATGGATATCTTCGCCGATCTCATGATGGGCCTCTCGGTGGCCATTTCACCGATCAACATCGCCTACCTGCTGATCGGCGCGATGGTGGGCATGATCGTGGGCGTGATCCCGGGCTTCGGCCCCTCCGCCGGCCTTGCCATCCTGCTGCCGGTGACCTTCGGCATGGATCCGATCGGAGCGATCATGATGCTCGCGGCGATCTATTACGGCGCGATGTATGGTGGCACGATCACCTCGATCCTGCTGAACACGCCGGGCGAAAGCGCCACCGTCGCCAGCACGTTCGACGGCTTTCCCCTGGCGAAGAAGGGCCGCGCCGGACCGGCGCTGGTGATGCAGGCGGCCGCCTCCTTCGTAGGGGGCACTGTCGGCGTGATCCTCATCACCATCCTCGCCCCGCTCTTCGCCCAGGTCTCGCGCAGTTTCGGACCGCCGGAATACTTCCTCCTGGCCGTCATGGGGATGCTGACACTGATCGTGATGATCGGCGCGAACTGGAAGCTCGGGGTGATCTCGGCTCTGATCGGCTTCGCCCTCGGCACGGTGGGGGTCGATCTCGAAACCGGCCAGGGCCGCTACACCTTCGGCTCGGCGGAGTTGATCGGCGGGATCTATTTCATTCCCATCGCCATCGGCCTCTTCGGCTTGGGCGAGCTCTTCTTCGCTTTCTACAAGGGTCTGCACCGCACGGGCACCGGCGCCATCGTGCAATACAACAACGAGGAGCGGTTCTGGCCCACCGCGCAGGACTGGATTTCCACCCGGATGACCATGCTCCGCGGCTCGATCCTGGGCTTCGTGGTGGGTGTGATTCCGGGCGCCGGGGCAACCATCGCCTCGCTCATGGCCTATTCGACGGAGCGCTCCGTCTCAAAGACCCCCGAGAAATTCGGCAAGGGCGAGATGGCCGGTCTCGTCGCGCCGGAGACGGCGAACAACGCGGCCTCCTCCGGAGCGATGATCCCGCTTCTGACGCTCGGCATTCCCGGCTCGGCCTCCACCGCGGTGCTGCTGGCGGCGTTCCTGCTCTGGGGCCTGCGCCCCGGCCCGCTCTTCATGGAGCAGAACCCGGAGCTTGCCTGGGGCCTCATCGCCTCGATGTATCTGGGGAACATGGCGCTGCTTGCGATCTCGATCTTCGCAATCCCGCTCTTCGTGATGATGATCAAGGTGCCCTACCGCGTGCTCGGGCCGACCGTCGTCGTCATTTGTACCCTCGGCACGTTCAGCGTGAATGCGAGTTTTGTCGAGACTTATCTGATGTTCGCCGCCGGGATCGTGGGCTTCTTCATGCGCCTCTACGGCTTCTCCCCGGCTGCGCTGGTGCTGGCGCTGGTGCTCGGGCCGCTGGCGGAGGAGGCATTGCGCCAGACGCTGACGATCTCGCGCGGATCGTTCATGATCTTTCTCGAACGCGCCCCCTCGCTCTGGATCATCGGGGTGACGGTGGCGCTCGTCCTGCTCTTGCCACTTCTTGGCCGGTACGGGCGCACCAATGCGGGCGAGGCCGAAAAGGCCGGCAGCTGAGCCAGAGGTGCAGCTTTCTTTCGATGCGGCGCAGGCGGTCGCGCGCCTGGCCTTCCAAAGAGCCGGGGTGCCGGAGGCGGCCGCGGAGGACGCCGCCCGCATCCTGACCCTGGCCGAGGCCATGGGCCTTGCCACCCATGGCCTTGGCCGCGTCCGCCTCTATTGCGACAGGATCGCGGCGGGCGGGATCGCCCCGGCGGCCCGCATCACGGTCGAAGCCCCTGCCCCGGCCCTGCGTCGCATCGACGGCCGGAACGGTCTCGGCCCGGCAGTGGCCGAGGCCGCCCGACGCGCCGCCACGGACGCCGCCCGCGCCACCGGGATCGGCGCGGCCTTTGTGCGGAACGGCACGCATCTCGGCGCGCTCGCACCTTACCTTTGGCTTGCGGCCGAGCAGGGCTTCGCCGCGCTTGTCACCACCAACACCGCCCCCATGATCGCGCCTGCTGGAGGGCGCGCACCCCGGGTTGGAAACAACCCGCTCGGCATCGCCCTCCCCCACCCCGAGGGCCGGCACGTCATGCTGGACATGGCGTTGTCGATGGCTGCCCGCTCCCGCATCCGCGCCGCCGCCACGGCGGGACAGCCGATCCCGGAGGGCTGGGCCACGGACGCGGACGGCCATCCCACGACGGACTCGAACGCCGCGATGCGGGGCCTTCTCTCTGCCATCGGCGGTGCGAAGGGCGCGCATCTGGCCGTGATGCTCGACATGCTGGCAGGCGGCCTGTCCGGCGCGGCAATGCTGAATGAGATCCCGAGCCTCTTGGAGACACCCAGCGCTCAACAGAATCTCGGTCAGATGCTGGTGCTCATCGATGCGGAGTGCCTTCTACCGGCAGGCGAGCGGGCGGCACGCCTTGACGCCGCCGCGGCGATCGTCGCGCGTACACCCGCCGTGCACCCGGCGACACCCCCTCGCCTGCCCGGCGCGCGCGCCATTGCCTGCCTTCAGCAGGCGCAAAGCAAGGGGATCGCCCTGCCAGACGCGCTCGCACGCGATCTCATGGCCCTGGCAGGCGCGTAGCGTGCGCGCTTAGCTCGCAGAAAAACAGCGCTCGGTAGGTGGTTGCAGCGTGGGTCGTCATCCGAGCCGTGCGCGGACGGTAGGAGATGTTCGTACTGAAGGGTATCGCCGGACCGTTGGGGACGGCCCGGCGACGACGTGACGCCGGGAGCGTTTCAAACTCACCCCCTGAGCGCGTTCTAAGCTGGACGCCGTCAGGCGGCCTCGTCCACGATCTCTCGCATCGCGGCCAGGAAGCGGCCGACCTCGGCTTCTGAGTTGTAGTGGCACATCGAGACACGCACCGCGCTCGGCAGGCCCATCGGATCGAGGATGTTGCCGGAGTAGTGGTCCGCCTTGCGCGTGTGCACGCGGATGCCACGCTCCCGCAGCTTGGTCACGATCTCCGGCGCGTCGAGCCCGTCCATCGCGAAGGACACGAGGCCCTCGCGGCGCGGGTTGTCCACCCCGCCGATGATCCGGATCTCCGGCATATGGGCGAGGCCGGTGTGGTTGCCCGTGCCATGGATCATCGCCTGGGTCAGCCGTTCCTCGTGTACATGGATGGCCTCGCCCGCCGCGACGATGCGCTCGCGGCGATCTTCCGAGGCGGTGAACTGCATGCCCAGCCATTCGAAGTAATCCACCACGTCGGAGAACGTGACGTAGGAGCCGGTATCGCGCGTGCCAAGCTCCCACGGCTCGCCGGGTGCGCCCATGAGGTTGTCATGGGGCAACGTGGCAAGACGGTCGGACATCCAGGCCACGCCATATCCGTGGCGCGAGAAGACCTTGTAGGGCGACACAACGTATCCATCGACGTTATAGCTGGCGATATCGAGCCGGCCGTGGGCCGCATGCTGGATGCCGTCGACGATGATGTAGCATTCCGGCGCGACGGCGCGGATCGCCTTGGCGATGCCTGCCACGTCGACGGCCATGCCCGTCACGGGCGAGGTGTGCAGGATCGTCGCCACGCGCGTGTCCGGCGTGATCTCGGGCAGGTAATGCGTGGGGTCGACCGAGCCGGTCGCATCGTCATGGGCGACCAGCACATGGGCCTTGCCCGCGACCTCGGACCAGCGGTTGCATGCGCTGCGCGTCGCGGGATGCTCCAACGTCGAGCCGAGCACGCGCCCGCCCGCCGGGCTGCCGAGGCAGGCAGCCGAAATCAGACGGAACAAAAGCTCCGTGCCGCTTTCGCCCACGAAGAAGCTTCCGTCCGGCGCGTTGAAGAACACCGCCATATCGGCCTTGGATTTGTTGATCATGGCCACGAGCGCATGGGCGGCCGGGTTGTCGCGCCCCTGATTGTCGGGGATCGCGGCCATGCGCGCCGAGGTCTCCACGACGGAGTTCAGCGTCAGCGCGCCGCCCGCGTTCTCGAAGAAAATGCGCTCCCCATCGAACGGGCAGCTCGCCACATGGGCGAAACGGTCGCGGATTTCGGTCAGCAATTCGGGAGAAATCCCGGCGGAGGCGTCTGCGGTCATGGCATTTTCCATGTAGCGGTTACAAGAGCGGCGAGTTTTCCATCAGGGCCGGTAAGCCGGCTTTCCATGAAGGACAAGGTGCGACCTCGGCGAACGAACCGGCCCTCGCAGGTCACCAAGCCCTCCATCACCGGGCGCATGAACTGGATCTTCATCTCGATCGTAGCGCCGGGGCCGGCCACCTTGTTCACCAGATGACCCATGGAGATATCCATGGCCGAGGCCATGGCGCCGCCATGCAGCGAGCCCTGCGGATTGCGCAGCATATCCGTCACCTCGAAGGTCACGCGGCACATTTCCTTTTCGGAATCCGGCGCATCGGCGGGCAGATACTCGAAGGAAAGGCCCAGAAAACGCGCCAGAAAGAACGTCTCGAACGCTTGCGCATGTCCCTCAAGCGCGTCTTCGAACCGGGCTCGGGCAGCGCCTTCGTCCACCCGGCGCAGCGGGGCGTCCTCCATCAGGCGCCCTGAAAGTTCGGGGTGCGCTTTTCCAGAAACGCGCGCCGGCCTTCGATGTAATCCTGACTGTCGAAGCATTCCTTCACGCGGCGGTCGCACTCGGCCAGATCGCGCGCGCTTTCGTCCTTGACGGTCTCGCCGACGATGTACTTGACCGACGCCACCGTCATGGGTGCGTTCGCGGCGATCATGTTGGCGGTCGTCTCGGCCGCCTCGGCCACTTTGCCATCCTCGACGACGCGATTGACCAGACCCATGGTGCGCGCCTCCTCCGCATCGAAGCGGCGGGCCGTGAAAAAGATCTCCTTCGCGAAGGCCGGTCCGACCACGGTCACCAGCCGGTTGATGCCGGGAAAGCCGTATCCAAGGCCGAGCTTCGCCGCGGGGATGGCGAATTGCGAGCCCGCGCCGCAGATCCGCAGATCGCAGCACAGCGCCAGCGCGACGCCGCCGCCCACGCAGAAGCCGTCGATCTGGGCAATGGTCGGCTTCGGGAAAGCCTCGATCAGATCGTAGACGCGCTTCGTCGTGGCGTTGTAATGGGCCACGCCCTCCTCACTCGCGCGCTCGCTTTCGAACTTCGAGACATCTGCGCCGGAGACGAACGCTTTCCCGCCCGCGCCGGACAGGATCAGGATGCGCACCGCGGGGTCTTCGGCGAACCGGCCAACCGCGGCCTCCACCGCCTCCCACATCTCGAGCGAGACGGCGTTGCGCTTTTCGGGCTGGTTGAAGACGATGCGGGCGATCTCGCCCGATTGTTCGGTGATGATCTTGTCAGTCATGCTCTCATCCGTTGGGTCAGGTGGCGCCTGCGGCTTTGATCTGCGCGATCTCGTCATCGCTGTAGCCAAGCTCGCTCAGGATGTCCGAGGAGTGCTCCCCCGCGAGGGGCGGGGGGCTTGCGATGCGGCTCGGGGTGCGGCTCATCAGAATGGGTTGTCCGACCAGTTCCGAGGCACCGCGCTCATGGCTCGTGACGGGCTGCGCGAGGCCGAGATGGCGCACTTGCGGGTTTTCGAAGACCTGACCGATGTCGTTGATCTCGCCCGCGGGCACCCCGGCCTCGTTCATCAGGGCGACCCAGCTCTCCGTAGTGCGGGCGACCGTCAGTTCCTCGATCTCGGCGCCGAGCGCATCGCGGTTCTCCGACCGGGCCTGGGCCGTGGCATAGCGTTCATCCTCCAGCCAGTCTTCGCGCCCCATGGCAGCGGCGAACCGGCGCCAGATGTCCTGCCCGGCCACGGCGATGTTCATGTGCCCGTCCTGGGTGCGGAACACGCCGGTCGGGATCGAGGTGGGGTGGTTGTTGCCCGCCTGTTTCGGCACGTCGCCGTCCATCAGAACGCGCGCGGCCTGAAAATCCAGCATGAATACCTGCGCCTGCAGAAGCGACGTCTGGATCCACTGCCCCCGGCCGGAGCGATGCCGCTCCAGGAGTGCGATCAGGATGCCCTGCGCCGCGAAGTGCCCCGCGCACAGATCGGCAATTGGAATTCCCACGCGCATCGGCCCTTCGCCCGGCTTTCCGGTGATCGACATGAGCCCGCCCATGCCTTGGGCGATCTGGTCGAAGCCCGGGCGCGCGGCCAGCGGCCCGTCCTGGCCGAAGCCAGAGATCGAGGCATAGACCAACCCGGGATTGTCCTGCGACAGCGTTTCATAGTCGATCCCGAGGCGCTTCTTCACACCGGGGCGGAAATTCTCGACGATCACGTCGGCCGACTTGGCGAGGCGGCGGAACACCTCCATCCCCGCGTCGGACTTCAGGTTCAGCGTCAGCGAGCGCTTGTTGCGGTGCAGGTTCTGAAAGTCCGGGCCGGAGCGCGGCCCGCCAAGCTGCGCGGAATCCACTGGCGCTTCGATCTTGATGACGTCGGCGCCCCAATCGGCGAGCTGGCGCACGCAGGTGGGCCCCGACCGCACGCGCGTCAGGTCGAGCACACGCAAGCCGCCCAGCGCCTCGCTCGCCCCGCCGAAACCGGCACTTGGGCGCGTGTCGTCGGACGTGTGGTTCGCGGTCTGCGCCATAGTGCTTCTCCGGTGTCTCGCTTGGCGGTATGAGATGTAGAAGATGTGTCGGGGATTGGCAATATAAATGTTAATTGTTGACAAAATTGAACGTCTGCGAGAGGGAAGGGCATGACGCTAACGGCAAGATCAATCGGCCAGGGGCGCGCGACGCTCGCAGGCGAGGTGCGCGGCGAGATCGAGCGCATGATCGTCGAAGGGGACCTCGTGGCCGGGGACAAACTGAACGAGTTGGCGCTCTCCACCGCGATGGGGGTCAGTCGGGGCACGGTGCGGGAAGCGATCCGGTCGCTGGCAGATTCCGGCCTGATCGACCTCATCGCAAATCGCGGCGCCTTCGTGCACGAAACGACACTGTCGGAGGTGCGCAACCTCTACGACCTGCGCGGCGCGATCTTCGCGATGGCCTGCGCTGCGGCCGCCCGGCGCGTGGCCGAGGGAGCCGAACCCGAACTGGCGCACGCGCTCCAGGCAAATCTGCAGCAGATGCGCAGCGCGCACGAAACGGACGACAAGCAAACCTACTACCAGCTGAACATCGACTTTCACGATATGCTGCTCAACGCGGCCGGGAACCCGCGCGCCAAGACGTTCTACGACAAGCTCGTCAAGGAAATGCACCTGTTCCGGCGCCGGGGCCTCTCGATCGCCACCAACATCGCACGGTCGATCGACGAACATCGCGAAATCACCGAAGCCGTCTCGTCAGGCGCGGCGGAAGCCGCGCGCGCGGCAGCCGAAAAGCACATCACATCGGGCTTCGCACGCTACATGAAGCTCGTAGACCAGGAAGAACCGGGCACCGCCTGAACCGCCCCGCCCGCATAAGACGCAGGACAGATCCCCCCATGACGAACCCTCTCTACGATGCCCTCTTCGCTCCTCACGAGGGGCGCGACACCCCGTTCCTGCACCTGCCCGACGGGCGCACCCTCAGCCACACTGCGTTTCTGGAGACCGTGAACAGGATCGCCAACACGCTCGTCTCGCTGGGCGTTGGCCCCGGCGACCGTGTCGCGGTGCATGTCGCCAAGTCGCCGGAGGCGCTTGCCCTCTACGGTGCCTGCGTGAAGGCGGGCGCGGTCTTTCTGCCGCTCAACACCGCCTACACGCCGAGCGAGCTCGCGTATTTCGTGGCGGACAGCGAAGCCACGCTCTTTGTTTGCGACCCGGGCGAAGCGGCCGAACTCGACGGCATCGCACAGGCCGCGGGCGCCCGGCTGGAGACGCTGGGGCCCGACGGCGAGGGCACGCTGATGCCCCTGGCCGCAGCGCAGAAGCCGATGTTCGAGACGGTGGCGCGCAGACCCGACGATCTGGCGGCCCTGCTCTACACCTCTGGCACAACCGGGCGCTCGAAGGGGGCGATGCTGACGCACCGAAACCTGTCTTCGAATGCCGAGGCGCTGCTCGACACGTGGCGTTTCACGGCGGACGATGTGCTGCTCCATGCGCTGCCGATCTTCCATAGCCACGGCTTGTTCGTGGCCACCAACGTGACGCTTCTCGCCGGCGGCTCGATGATCTTCCTGCCCAAGTTCAACGTGGAGACGGTGCTGGACCGTCTGCCCCAGGCTAAGACGATGATGGGGGTGCCGACCTTCTACACCCGCTTGCTCGACGACCCCCGATTCACGCGGGATCTCGTCGCGCATATGCGGCTCTTCATCTCGGGCTCTGCCCCGCTTCTGGCGGAAACGCACGAGCGCTTCGCCGACCGAACCGGCCACCGCATCCTCGAACGGTACGGCATGACCGAAACCAGCATGAACACCTCGAACCCTTATGACGGGGACCGGCGCGCCGGCACAGTGGGCCACCCGCTGCCGGGCGTCGAGGTCAAGGTCTGCGATCCCGAAACGGGCGCGGAGCTTCCAACGGGTGAGATCGGCGTGCTGTGGGTCCGCGGCCCCAATGTCTTCAAGGGATATTGGCGGATGCCCGAAAAGACGCGCGAGGAGCTGCGGGAGGACGGGTTCTTTCTGACGGGCGATCTGTCCCTGATCGACGGCGACGGCTATGTGCACATCGTTGGCCGGGGCAAGGACCTCATCATCTCCGGCGGATACAACATCTATCCCAAGGAGATCGAGTTGTTTCTGGACGCCCAGAAAGGCGTCAAGGAAAGCGCCGTGATCGGCGCGCCCCACCCGGATTTCGGCGAAAGCGTGATCGCCGTTCTGGTGCCGGAGCCAGGCCAGAGCATCGACCTCGACGCGGTCGAGAATGCGGCCCGGACGGAGTTGGCCGGGTTCAAGCGCCCCCGGCACCTTGTTCTGTTGGACGAGCTCCCGCGCAACACCATGGGCAAGGTACAGAAAAACGAACTCCGCACCCAGTACCAGGACGTGTTCCAACCCGTGGCAAGCTGAGGGGTCCTGTTCCGCTGCGCATGTCCATGGCGCGGGGGGCGGTCCACCGCATAGGCATTGCTTGCACCTGCGGCCTTAGCGCAGCGCACGCTTGCCGCCCACGCCAGGGGCGCGAAGGCCAAGACGCAGCACCATCAGTGCTGGGGCTTGCGGGCCACGGGGCCAAGGCCGGCTCGGCGTTTGGGCTCGTGGCGCGCCGCCCTTGCACGCTATGTTGCCCCGGGGATCGCGATGAGGAGCGTCAGGCGGAATGGCCGAAGATGAGGCCCACAAACCGAATGCCACGGAACTGGCCTACCGAACCATCCGGGCGGACATCATGTCCGGCGCGTTGGAGGAGGGCGAGCGCCTGACCGAGGCGCGCCTGTCCGAAGATCTAAACCTGAGCAGAACGCCGGTACGCGAGGCAATCGGGCGGCTTGTCCTTGAAGGGTTTGTCGAGCGCCATGGGGGCTACACGACGCGCGTCGCCCGCTTCCCGGAGGACGAGATCGAGCAGGTCTACGAACTCCGCCGTCTGATCGAAACCTATGCCGCGCGCCGGGCCGCGCGCTTTGCCAGCGCCGCCGACATCGACGCCTTGTGGCGCATCCACGCCGTAATGGCCGCCGACACGCCGCCCGCCGACGAGGCCGCGCAGCATCGTCTGATCGAGGCCAACGAAGCCTTCCACCGGCGTGTGGCGCTCGCGGCGCGGTCGCCGCGCCTGATGGCCCTGATGACATCGG
>JBCDGG010000075.1:0-25117 GCA_038757905.1 Pseudomonadota bacterium
ACCTTTACGCTGGTCCTGATGATCGTCACGGGCATCGTGCTGGTCATGCACTACACGCCGCATGTCGACCATGCCTTTGCCTCGGTCGAACACATCATGCGCAACGTCAATGGCGGGCATATGATCCGCTACCTGCACATGAACGGCGCGTCGCTGTTCTTCATCTCTGTCTACGCGCATATCTTCCGCGGGCTCTATTACGGCTCCTACAAGGCGCCGCGCGAGATCACGTGGATCATCGGCATGCTGATCTACCTGCTGATGATGGCGACGGCGTTCATGGGCTACGTGCTTCCCTGGGGCCAGATGTCCTTCTGGGGCGCCACGGTGATCACCGGCCTCTTCGGTGCCATTCCCTTCGTCGGGGATGCGCTGCTGACATGGCTGCAGGGCGGTCCGGCTGTCGACAACGCGACGCTGCAGCGCTTCTTCTCGCTGCATTACCTGCTGCCGTTCGTCATCGCGGGTCTCGTGATCGTCCATATCTGGGCGTTCCACACGACGGGCAACAACAACCCCACGGGCGTTGAAGTGCGGCGCACGTCGAAGGAGGAAGCGGAGCGCGACACGCTGCCGTTCTGGCCCTACTTCGTCATCAAGGATCTGTTCGCGCTGGCGCTCATCATGGTGGTGTTCTTCGCTATCGTGGGCTTCATGCCGAACTACCTGGGCCACCCCGACAACTATATCGAGGCGAACCCGCTGGCGACGCCCGCGCATATCGTGCCCGAATGGTACTTCCTGCCGTTCTACGCGATCCTGCGCGCCTTCGACGGCGAGGTGTGGCTGGTGATCGCGGTCAACTGGATCACCTTCGGCATCGTCGACGCCAAGTTCTTCGGCGTGCTGGCGATGTTCGGCGCGATCGTAGTGATGGCGCTCGCGCCCTGGCTCGATACGTCGTCCGTGCGGTCCGGCCGGTATCGCCCGATGTTCAAGTGGTGGTTCGCTGTCTTCGTGGTGAACTTCTTCGTCCTGATGTGGGCAGGCGCGATGCCGGCCGAAGGGATCTATCCCTACATCGCGCTCATCGGGTCGACCTACTGGTTCGCCTACTTCCTGGTGATCTTGCCGCTTCTCGGCGTGATCGAGAAACCGCTCGCGCAGCCCTCCACCATCGAGGAGGACTTCAACGCCCATGTCGCCGCCTCGAAGGGTGGCGGAGCAGGCGGCGCAACCGCGCCGACCCCGGCGGAATGAGCGAGAAGGACGCAAAGACTATGCTTAGAACCCTCGCGATCTCCGCGATCACTGCGCTCGGCCTTGCGGCCGGGGGCGCCCATGCCGCCGGCGGCGCGGGCCATGTTGAGGATTACTCGTTCTCCTTCGAAGGACCGTTTGGCACGTTCGATCAGATGCAGTTGCAACGCGGTCTGCAGGTCTACACCGAGATCTGCGCGGCCTGCCACGGCATGAAGTTCGTTCCGATCCGGACGCTCGGCGACCCGGGCGGCCCGGAACTGCCCGAGGATCAGGTTCGCGCCTACGCCGCAATGATCGAGGTCTGGGACCCGACGCTCGACGATGGGTTCGGCGATTTCCGCCCGGCCACGCCCGTCGACCATTTCCCCGAATCCAGCCTGTCCAACGCACCGGATCTCAGCCTGATGGCCAAGGCCCGCGCGGGCTTCCACGGCCCCTACGGCACCGGTCTGGCGCAGCTATTCCGCGGCATGGGGGGGGCGGAGTACATTGCCTCGCTCCTGACCGGTTACACCGGAAGCGAGAAAGAGGAAGCGGGCGCGCTGCTTTACGGCAACGCTGCCAGCGGCACGTACCTCGCGATGGGCCCGCCGCTTTGGGGCGACGACGTGATCTACGAGGACGGAACGCCCGCCACCATCGAGCAGCAGGCCAAGGACGTGGCCGCGTTCCTGATGTGGGCTGCCGAGCCGAAGATGATGGCGCGCCAGCAGACGGGCTTCGTCGCCGTGGTCTTCCTGTCGGTCCTGACGGTGCTGCTCTACCTGACGAACAAGCGCCTGTGGGCGCCGATCAAGGCGCGGGCAAAGTCGACCCCGGCCGAGTAACCCGGCCCATAACCCGGATCGGGGGCGCCTCCAGCGGGCGCCCCTTTTTCGTTTGCCGATCTCTCTGGAGCTCCCTTCGTGCCCGATCTCACGCCCCCCGTCGCATTCGTCATCGGCGGCAGCGGCACCCTTGGCGGCCTAGTCTGCCGCAGGCTGGCCGAGGCGGGCTGCGATGTGGTGATCGGACACCGGCCGGCGGGCGAGGGCGTCCTGCGGGCGCAGGCGGTGCGCGCGCAGGTGGAGACGGCCGGCCGCGCCGTCCGAACCGTCGGGATCGACGTGGCCGACCCTGCAAGCGTCGACGCCGCGACCGATGCCGCCGCGGCGGCCTTCGGTCGGCTCGATATCCTGGTCGTGGCCTCGGGCATTGCGCGCGCGGCCGCTCCCGTGCCGCCGGGCGACATCGCCGCATTCACCCCCGATCTCTGGGACACGCTCATCGCGGTCAATCTGCGCGGGCCGTTCCTCGCCGCGAGGGCCGCCGCGCCTTACCTGCGTGCGGCACCGGGCGGGGGAAGGATCGTCCTCGTCGGCTCAACGGTCGGCATGGGCCGCTGGGGCGCCCTCTACCCTTTCGCGCCGTCGAAGGCGGCAATCGCCCCGCTCACGCGCTACCTGGCGGCGACGCTCGCGCCCGACATTGCGGTCAACTGCGTCGCCCCCGGCCTGATGGAGGGCACGGGCCTCAGCAGCGGCGCGTCGGAAAGCTTCGTGGCCGAGTGGCGCGAGGCCGCCGCACTGCAACGCACGACCGACCCCGTGGATGTCGCCGCGCAGATCTGCGCCTTCGCGCTTGGCGGCAGTGCGACCGGGCAGACACTGCTGATCGATGGCGGGCTCACGTTCGACTGACGGGCGGGTCGCCCGGGGCGGCTGACCGGGGCGCCCGACCGGAGCGCCTGACTATAGCCGTCCCGCCCCGGTCTCGCGGCTTGAGCCCGGGCCGCCACCGCGCTAAGCGGCGCGCAAAGGAGACGCGTATATGTCCTTCAACACCTTCGGCCATGTCTTTCGTGTGACCACCTGGGGCGAGAGCCATGGACCCGCCCTAGGCGCAACGGTGGACGGGTGCCCGCCGGGTGTGCCGATCAGCGCCGACGCGCTGCAGGTCTGGCTCGACAGGCGCAAGCCCGGCCAGAGCAAGTACACCACGCAGCGGCGCGAACCCGACACGGTGGAGATTCTGTCCGGCGTGTTCGAGGGCCAGAGCACCGGAACGCCGATCCAGCTGCTGATCCGCAACGCCGACCAGCGCTCGAAGGATTACGGGGATATCGCCGAGAAGTTCCGCCCGGGCCATGCCGACATCACCTATTGGCAGAAATACGGCATCCGCGACTATCGGGGCGGTGGCCGGTCCTCGGCCCGGGAAACCGCTGCACGCGTCGCCGCGAGCGGCGTGGCGCGGGCGGCGCTGGCCCATCTCGTACCGGGCCTCCGGATCACGGGCTACATGGTTCAGATGGGCGCCAAGACGCTCGACCGGAGCCGGATGACCCTGTCCGATATCGACAACAACCCGTTCTTTTTGCCGGATGCGGCAGCGGTGGAGGACTGGGCCGCCTATCTCGACGGGCTGCGCAAGTCCGGCAACTCGGTCGGCGCTGTGATCGAGGTGACCGCGCAGGGCGTGCCCGCCGGGCTGGGCGCGCCGGTCTACGCCAAGCTCGACACCGATCTTGCAGCGGCGATGATGTCGATCAACGCGGTGAAGGGGGTCGAGATCGGTGAGGGGATGGCGGCGGCCGGCCTTCTGGGCGATGGCAATGCCGACGAAATCGCGCTCGGCCCGGACGGGCCGGTCTATACCTCCAACCATGCCGGTGGGATTCTCGGGGGGATCTCGACCGGGCAGGACGTCGTTGTACGGTTCGCCGTGAAGCCGACGTCGTCCATCCTGACGCCGCGGCGCACCGTCACCAAGGCGGGCGAGCCGACCGAGATCGTCACGAAGGGTCGTCACGATCCCTGCGTCGGGATTCGCGCGGTGCCCGTGGGCGAAGCGATGATGGCCTGCGTTCTGCTGGACCATCTCTTGCTCGACCGGGCGCAGACGGGCGGCGTTCGCGCGCCCATCGGCTGAGTCTGGGGCCGAACCCGCCAGCGGCGCAGGGGCTGCTGGCGCGGCGCTAGCTGGCCGCGGCGCCGAGGGCGGTGTCCATCAACGCCTTGATGTCGCTCTTGCGGGTGTTGGCGACGATCCGGCCCAGTTCCGCATCGCCCTTGAGGACAACGAGCGTCGAGCGGCGCGGAATAGCCAGATCGGACGCCAGGCGGCCGGATTTCCACGTGTCCCAATCCACCTTCACGAAGGTGATGGCGCCGTCATAGGCCGCGTTCTCGGCGCGCAGGGCCTCGATCGCGCGGCCCTGCGCCCGGCAGGTTCCGCACCACGCCGCGGAAAAGTCGACGAACACCGTCTCGCCCGCGGCGAGCCGCTGGCTGACGAGACCGTCGGTGTATTCCAGCATCTCGGCCAGGGCCGGAGCGGCGAGAAGGGTCGCGGCGGAGGCGGCGAGGAAGGTACGACGAAGCATGGGGTGTCTCCCTTGTTCGATTGGGGATGGGAACGGGGTCAGAGCGAAACGGAAAGGTCCTGCAACCACACGGGCATATGGTCGAGCGCCCAGGCCTCGGCGATGTGGTGCAGGTTGAACAACAGCGCCAGCCCGACGGCCGCGAAGAGCGCGCCCATGATCGGACGCCCGCGAACGGCGACGGTCTGCATCCAGGCCCGGCGGCGGCTCAGCGCGGACCGCGCGCCATAGGCCAGTGCAACGATCACCGTCGAGACACCGAGCGCGAAGATCAGCATGATGGCGCCGGCGCGCAGGAGCGACTCTCCCTGACTGGCAAGCGAGATCGCAGCCCCGAGCGTCGGCCCGACGCAAGGGCTCCAGACGGCGCCGAGTAGCGCCCCGCCCAGCACCTGGCCGCCGAGGCCCGAACGGTCGACCTCGTCCAACCGCGCGTCGGCCCCGGCCGCAAAGCCGGAGGTTGCGGTGGCGAAGCCCTCGGACAGGCGCGGCACCATCAGCACGAAACCAAAAACGATCATCATGACCGCCGCGGCATCCCCCACCATGTCCTCGGTCAGCCCGACCGCGCGCCCGAGCGTCGCGATCCCCAGCCCCAGGACGACGAAAGACGTGCAGAGCCCGGCCGCCATGGCCAAAGGACCCAGGCGGGAGCCTTGCGCGGCGGAGGCCAGCACAAGCGGCAGGACGGGCAGAATGCACGGGTTGATGAGCGTCAGCAGCCCGGCGCCATATGCAAGAAGCAGTTCCATGGCGGCGTTATGCCGTGGCGCAGGAGCGCTGTCACTTCACCTCTGGCACGCGATCGCTCACGGCCCTGTCAGCGGGGGCTTGCCGGGCCAGCTGTACCGCCAGAATGCCCACCGTGATGACGAGGACGCCGGCCACATCCGTCCAGCCCATGGCTTCGCCCAGGATGAGCGCCGCGATGGCCACCCCGAAGAACGGGTTGAGGAAGTGAAACGTCGCCGCGCGGGTGGCACCGATCCGCCCCACCAGCAGGAACCACACCAGGGTCGCCGCGAGGCCGGGGATCAGCGTGGTGTAGACGAACGCGGCCGCCAGCGTCCAAGACGGCGTCACCTCCCAGGTCTCGAACAGCAGCGCCGGAACCAGAAGCGCCGCCGAGCCCACCAGCATCTGCAGCCCGACGATCATCAACACGTTGCCGCCGGACGCGGCGCCCCGGACGGCGAGGGTCGCGAAGGTCAGCGCGAGAACGCCGAGGATGCACAGCATAACCGCGCCCACATCCGTGCCACCCTGCAGCCGCGTTCCCATGATCAGAGCGACGCCCGCAAAGCCTGCCGCGAGCCCGGCAACCCCGAGCAGCGGCAGCCGCTCGCCGAAGGCCAGCCAGGTGGCTAGCGCCACGAGCAGGGGCATCGTCGAGGCGATGATCGCCGCCAGCGAGGCCTCGATCGATTGCATGGCGATGAAGTTGAGCCCCAGATAGAGGGCGTTCTGGCAGATCCCGAAGAGGATGGTGGCACGGGCCTGCGACCGTGTCAGGCGCCATGTCTGCCCGAGGGCGGCCGCGATGCCGACAGCGAGCAACCCAGAGATCAGAAACCGGATGGACAGCGCCGCCATGGGCGGCGCGTCGGCCACGATGATCCGCGCCGAAGTGAACGCGGAGGACCACATGGCCGCAAAGGCAAGGCCCATGAGAAGCGCGCGGACATCCATGGATCAGAGAGCGGGTTCCCAGAGTTCGATGGGATTGCCCTCGGGGTCGTGAATGCGGGCAAACCGCCCGACCCCTTGGGTGTCCCATTCGGGCTCCGTCCGTACAACGATCCCCGCGGCGTCGAGCCGGGCGATCAGCGCGTCGAGGTCGTCCACCCGGAAGTTGAGCATGAACGCCCGGTCAGCCGGGAAATACTCGGTGTCGGCCTTGAACGGGGCAAAGACGGTATGGCCCGCATCCTGCCGCCAGGGGGTGCCGTCGGGGTCTCCGCCCACGCCCAGATGCTCTGCATACCAGGCGCTCAGCGCCGCGGGATCCTGCGCCCGGAAGAAGAGGCCGCCGATACCGGTGACTTGCGGTGCTGACGCCATCCCGATGCCCCCCTGACCCGCGGCCCGGGAAAAGGAAAAGGGCCGCCTCGGGGCGACCCTTTCGCATTCGCGCGGCAAGGGCAAGCTTAGCCGTTCACGCTGTCCTTCAGCGCCTTGGCGATGGTCACCTTGACCTGCTTGTCGGCGTCTTTCTTGATCTGTTCGCCGGTGGCCGGGTTGCGGACCATCCGCTCGGGGCGCTCGCGGCAGTAGATCTTGCCGATGCCCGGAAGGGTCACGGCGCCGCCGCCGGCCACCTCTTTGGTGATGATGCCGGAGATCGCGTCCAAGGCGGCCCCAGCCGTTTTCTTGTCGGCTTCCATTTCTTCGGCAAGTGCAGCGACAAGCTGCGTTTTCGTCATCGGTTTGGCGGCCATGTCTGGTCTCCTCGCTCTGCCCCGTCGTTGGGGTGGTCCCTCGTGATTCTACGCAATCTAGAGTTTGCCCCCAAGGTTTAGTGGTAGACGGCCCAAGAAAACAAGGGTTTTCGCCGTGATTGCCGCTAGAGAAAGGCGGTTTCTTCGAAGCTGCGGAGTTTTCGACTATGCAATCGCTCCAACGGCATGTCGCGCAGCCGCTCCATCGCGCGGATTCCGATTTGCAGGTGGCGCGAAACCTGCGTCGTGTAGAACTCTGACGCCATGCCGGGCAGCTTCAGCTCGCCATGGAGCGGCTTGTCAGAGACGCATAGGAGCGTGCCGTAGGGGACGCGGAAACGAAATCCGTTGGCGGCGATCGTTGCGCTTTCCATATCGAGCGCGATCGCGCGGGACTGGCTGAGGCGCTGCACCGGACCCGACTGATCGCGCAGCTCCCAGTTGCGGTTGTCCACCGTGGCGACGGTGCCGGTGCGCATGATGCTCTTCAACTCGAAGCCCTGAAGCTCGGTTACTTGCGCCACCGCCTGCTCCAGCGCCACCTGCACCTCGGCGAGCGGCGGAACCGGCACCCAGACGGGCAGATCGTCGTCCAGCACCTTGTCTTCGCGCAGATAGGCATGGGCGAGCACGAAATCTCCCAGCGCCTGCGTGTTCCGCAACCCCGCGCAATGGCCCACCATCAGCCAGGCATGGGGGCGCAAGACCGCGATGTGATCCGTTGCGGTTTTGGCGTTGGAGGGGCCGACGCCGATATTGACGAGGGTGATCCCCTGACCGCCCTCCCGCGTCAGGTGGTAGGAGGGCATCTGCGGCAGCTTCGCCGGTGCGGTGAGAACGCTGTCGCCATCGGTGATCACCTGATTTCCGGGGCCGACGAAGGCGACGTATCCGCTTTCGGGATCGGACAGGGCGGCACGGGCGTAGGCTTCGAACTCCTGCACGTAGAACTGGTAGTTCGTGAACAGAACGTGGTTCTGGAAGTGTTCGGGATCGGTGGCCGTGTAATGCGCCAGCCGCGCCAGCGAGTAGTCCACGCGCTGCGCGGTGAAGGGGGCAAGCGCGCCGGAGCCGTCTTCATGGGTGAAGGCATAGCCGTTGACGATATCGTCGTTCGTGGTGGCAAGGTCCGGCACGTCGAACACGTCCCGCAGCGGGAAATCGAGCGCGCCCTCCTGCGGGACGGTCGGGTCTTCCGCTCCGGCCATGGCGAAGTGAATGGGGATCGGCGTCGCCGAGGGGGCGATCTCGACCCCCTGATCGTGATTCCGGATCAACAGCCCGATCTGCTGGATCAGGTAGTTTCGGAACAGATCCGGCCGGGTGACCGTCGTCGAGTAGGTGCCTGGCTGGATGACATGGCCGAAGGCGAGGCGCGAATCCGCTTCGGCGAAGCTCGTCGTCGTCAGCCGGATCTCGGGATAGAAGGCGCGGTAGCGGCTCGACGGGCGTCCGTTGCGGACGGTGGCGGCAAAGCTTGCCCGCAGGAAGGCGATCGCCTCGTCATAGAGGGCCTGCAGCACGTCCACGGCCTCGATCGGGTCGCGGCAGAGCACCGGCGGCCGCTCGTCCGGTGCGTGAATGGGGATGATCCTGTCGCTGATGGTCATGTCAGAGGTGCCTCGTACGGGGCCGCGCCCGTTGCTGGCGACAACCTCTCTGATCCGGTGCGATGATGCAAGGCGAGGGCTGGCCATCGCCCGCGCATCATGCTCCGATAGGCCAATTGCTGCGGACAGGAGGCGCCGATGAATGCTCCCGTTGCCAACATGACCCATTGGGCCGAACGCGTGGACATGGCCGCGGCGTTCCGGTGGGCCGCGCGCCTGAATTGGCATGAGGCGGTCGCGAACCATTTCTCCCTCGCGGTTGACGAGGCGGGCACGCGGTTCCTGGTCAACCCCAACAAGCGGCATTTCTCGCGCATCCGCGCCTCGGATCTGCTGGAACTCGACGCCGATGACCCCGCTACGCTCGACCGGCCCGGCGCGCCCGATCCCACGGCATGGGGCCTGCACGGCGCGATCCACCGCAAGTCTCCGCGTGCGCGCTGCGCCATGCACGTGCATTCTAGCTTTGCCACCGTGCTCGCCTGTCTCGAGGATCCGCGCCTGCCGCCGCTCGATCAGAACGCATGCGCCTTCTTCGGGCGGCAGGCCATCGACACGGAATATGGCGGCCTCGCGCTGGAGGAGGAGGGTGAGCGCTGCGCGGACCTGCTGGCCGATCCCCAAACCTCTGTCCTGATCATGGGAAATCACGGTGTGATGGTGATCGGCGAGACCGTGGCTCAGACGTTCGACCGTCTCTACTATTTTGAACGCGCGGCCGAGACGTATATCCGTGCCCTGCAAACCGGGCGGCCGCTGCGCATCCTGTCGGACGCGGTCGCATCCAAGACGGCGGCCGAGCTGAACGATTACCCCTCCGCGGGCGAGGATCACCTGCGGGAGCTGCGCGAAATCCTCGATGCCGAGGGCAGCGACTACGCGACATGACCGGCGCGCGCCCCGACGGGATCGAAAGGTTCGTGCGCGCCCAGGCGCCCTGCTTCGACACCGTTCTGGCCGAGCTGGCACGCGGACGGAAGGAGACGCATTGGATGTGGTTCGTGTTTCCGCAACTGCGCGGGCTCGGCACCTCGGAGCGGGCCCGCTTCTACGGGCTTGACGGGGCAGGGGAGGCCGAAACCTATGCCGCCCATCCGATACTGGCCCCGCGGCTGCGCGCGGCCTCCGAACTCGTGCTGTCGCATGCCGGCGTGCTCTCCGCCGGCGAGATCCTGGGCGCGGTCGACGCGCTCAAGCTGCGATCCTGCGCCACGCTCTTTGCCCATGTCGCGCCGGAGGCGCGGGTCTTTCGCGCGCTGCTCGATGCGTTCTATGAGGGGGCCGGTTGCGCCCAGACGAAGGACCGCCTTACCCCATGACCTATCGACTTCTTTCGCTTGGACACGGGTTTTCCGCCCGGGCGCTGACGCGCGATTTCGGCGCGGACTGGACCGTGATCGGAACGACCCGCACCCCTGAGAAAGCCGAGGTGCTGCGGAGCGAAGGGGTCACCCCACTGGTCTGGCCGGGCTCGGATCTGACCGGCGAGATCGCGCGCGCCACCCACATCCTGGCGTCCGCCGCGCCCAGCCCGGCGGGGGATCCGTTCCTGCCGGAGATCGCCGATGCGCTGCGGAGCGCGCGCCCGCACTGGGTCGGTTATCTGTCCACCACGGGGGTTTACGGCGATCACGCCGGTGCCTGGGTCGACGAGGACACCGCGCTCACGCCCGCCACCGAGCGCGGCCAGCGCCGGGTGGAGGCAGAAGCTGCGTGGCGCACCATTGCGGCGGACGCGGGGTGGCCGCTGCACATCTTTCGCCTCGCCGGGATCTACGGGCCCGGGCGCGGGCCGTTCGAGAAGGTGCGCAGGGGCGAGGCCCGGCGCATCGTGAAGCCCGGTCAGGTGTTTTCCCGCATCCATGTTGACGACATCGCCCAGATCGTCGCGGCGTCGATGGCGGCGCCGGTGCCGGGCGGGCGCGCCTACAACCTGTGCGACGACGATCCGGCCCCGCCGCAGGATGTCCTGGCGCACGCGGCCGCGTTGCTCGGCCTGCCGCCGCCGCCCGAAGTGCCGTTCGAAGCCGCCGAGCTCAGCCCGATGGCACGCAGCTTCTACGCCGAGAGCAAGCGCGTAAGAAACGATCGCATCAAGGCGGAGCTGGGGGTGAAGCTGCGGTATCCGACCTATCGCGAAGGTCTGCGCGCCTTGCTCGACAGCGAAGGCAACCCGCCCCGGGCCAATCCATAGCGCGATGGTAGGCGTTAGGGCAGAATGGCCAGCCAGGCCCAGATGGTCAGCAGGCTGAGGGCCGTGCCCATGAGAACGGCCGACGCGCAGACGCGTTTCGCCACGCCGTAGATGTTGGCGAAGATATAGGCGTTGACCCCGGGCGGCATGGCCGACGTCACGACGGCCGAGCGCAACGCCTCCGTCGACAGGCCGAGACCGAGCCCCAGAAGCGATGTGACGGAGGCATGCAGGACAAGCGCCGCACCAAGCATCCAAGCGATCTGGCGCAGGTCTCCTTCCGGCCGGTAGCGGTAGAGCACGCCGCCCAGTCCGAAGAGCGCGGCCGGAAGTGCGGCGCGCACCATCAGGTCGAGCGCTTCCGTCACCGGGCCCGGCAGGGTGACGCCGCTCAGATTGACGGCCAGACCCAGTGCAATCCCGATGATCAGCGCGTTCGAGAACATCGCCCCGAGCACATTCGCCGCGAAGGCCCGGCTGCCGATCTTGCCGCCGCCCGCGCGCGCAATCTCCATCGCGGTGATGCCGAGCGCGTATCCGAAGGGCGCGTGCAGCGCGATGATGGCGTAGTTCCCGGTGAGCGCCTCTGCCCCGTAGGCGCGTTCGGTGATCGGCAGTCCCAGAAGCACCGTGTTCGAGAACATGCACGCAAAGCCGATCGCGACCGCATCTGTCCAGGGACGCGCGAAGAAGCGCCGCGCGCCGAAGACCCCCGCGAAAAAGCTTGCCGTCATCCCGACATAGAAGGCGGTGAGCAGGCGCCAGTCGAACTCCTGTCCGAGATCCAGCCGCGATAGCGCCGCAAAGAGCAGACACGGAATCGCGAAGCGCTGGGTGAAGATCATCAACCCGTCGACCCACTCGTCGGTGAAGAGCTTCGCCCAGACGGCCGCATACCCCGCCCCGATGACGAGGAAGACCGGCACGATAACTTCGAGGAGCGCGCTCACGGCGGGTTAATCCGGGTAGGACAGCGTGAGCCCGTCATGGGCCGGCACGATGTGCTCGGGCGTCTCTGCGGCAACGGTCGCATAGTCGAGATCGATATGCATGTTCGTCAGAATGGCGCTGCGGGGGGCGGCGCGCTCGATCCATTCGAGCGTCTGCGCCAGATGGGCGTGGCTGGGATGCGGCGTCCGGCGGAGTGCGTCCACAATCCAGCAGTCCAGACCGCCGAGGAGGGGCCAGACATCGTCCGGGATCTCGTTGACGTCCGGCAGGTATGCGACATCGCGCACGCGAAATCCCAGCGCGTCGATGGTGCCGTGCCGGACCTCGAAGGGGGTGAGCGAGATGACCCCGCCCGGGCCATCGACGGACAGCTCGCCGTCGATTGTGTGAATGTCGAGGATCGGGGGATAGGCCGATCCGGGCGGCTGAACGAAGGCATAGGCAAATCGCGTCAGCAGGTCCCGCTGGGTGTAGCCGTCGGCCCAGACGGCCAGCCGCTCGCGCTTGTTGAAGACCACCATGCGCAGATCGTCGAGCCCGTGGGTGTGGTCGGCATGGGAATGGGTGAAGATCACCGCCTCGAGCGTGCCAACGTCGGCCGCGAGCAACTGCGCGCGCAGATCGGGCGACGTGTCTATCAGCACGCGCGTTGCGCCGGCCTCGGTGAGCCGCTCGATCAGGAGCGAACAGCGCAAGCGACGGTTCTTTGGATTGTCCGGATCGCAATCGCCCCAATGCCCGCCGAGCCGGGGCACGCCACCTGAGGAGCCGCAGCCCAGAATGGTGAAGCGCAGTTCAGCCATCAGGCGCGAAGCGCCTCGCATGTGGCCGTCCAGGCGGCCGCTTTGGCGAAGAGACGCGCGAAGTTCGCCTCGGTTTGGGCGGCAAACTCCGGGTAGCTCAGCCCCATCGTCTGTGCGCCGCGTTCCGCCGTGTGCCGGGTATAGGCGGGTTCGTTGCGCTTGCCCCGAAACGGGGGCGGGGCGAGGTAGGGGGCGTCTGTCTCCACCAGAATCCGGTCGATCGGGGCGGCCGCGAAGATCGCGCGCAATTCGTCTGACTTCGGGAATGCCGCGATCCCCGACATCGACAGATAGAAGCCGAGGCCGAGCGCCGCCTCCGCCAGGGCCGCGCCCGAGGAAAAGCAGTGCATCACGCAGGAAAAGGCCCCGGCGCCGTGCTCCTCCGTCAGGATCCGCGCCATGTCGGCGTCGGCGTCACGGGCGTGGATGATTAGCGGCAGCCCCGTCTGGCGCGCGGCTTCGATGTGGATGCGCAGGCTTTCCTGCTGCGCGCTCATCGTTTCGGCGGTGTAGTGATAGTCGAGCCCGCTCTCGCCGATGCCGACCATCTTGGGATGCCGCGCAAACTGAACAAGCTCCGCAACGCTGGCCATCGGCTCGTCCCCGGCAGACATCGGATGGGTGCCGGCGGCATAGAACACCGGATCGTGCGCTTCGGCGATGGCCCGCACCGCGGGTTCCGTGCGGAGCTTGGTGCAGATCGTGACCATCCGGTGAACGCCCGCGTCCCGCGCGCGGGCAACCACCTCCGGCAACCGTCCCTCGAAGTCGGGAAAGTCGAGATGGCAGTGACTGTCGGTGATCAGGGGCGCGGCATCGTTGTCGGGCACGGAGCACGGGCCTCCTTCGGGGGTCAGACGGGGTTGCGATCAGGCGGGCACCGGAGAATGCGCGGCGCGGTCGATTGCGAGCAGGGTATCTAGGAGCAGCGCGGAGGGGTCAAGGTTCACCGCCCGCCCATGCCGCGCGCGGTTGCTCTGGTCCTGCAACAGCGCGGCCCAGCGACGGGCAGCGGCCGGGTTGGGCGCAAGCCGGGCCAGAAGCGCCGCTTCGCCCGGGGCCGCTTCGGGATCCGGCGGGCCGTGCACGCCGGTTCGGGCGAGGCGCGCAAGAAACGTCTCGATCAGATGCAGCCGCTCCTCGAAGAGATCGCCCGATGTGGCGGCAAGCGCTATCGCTTCGGGGCGGTCTATCCCCGGCGCGCGCGTCAGAAGCTGCAAAAGCCCGCCGTAGAAGGCGAGGCCCTCATGCTCGATCAGCGCCCACGCCGCACCGACGGAGCCTTCGGCCAAGGCCGCAAGCCCCGGTGCGCTTGGCCCTTCCACGGGCTCGGCACCTGCCTGTGCCAGGGCGTCGGACAAGCCCGCCGCGTTCAACGGGCGAAGGCGCAGGGTTCTGCAGCGGGAGCGTATCGTCGGCAGCAAACGGGACGGCTGATGCGCCACCAACAGGAGCACCGCATTGTCGGGCGGTTCTTCCAGGAGTTTCAGGATCGCATTCGCGGCGTTCGCGTTGAGCTCGTCGGCCGCGTCCACCAGCACCACGCGCCGCCCTCCGTCGGCCGCCGAAAGGCCGAAGAACCCTTTCAGCTTTCGCGTCGCGTCGACGGTGATGTCCTGCTTCAGCTTCTTCGTCTTCGGATCGTAGGGCCGCCGAAGGAGGTGCAGCCGCGGCTCGGACAGGGCCGCCACGCGCCGCGCCACGGGGTGGTCCGACGCGATGTCCAGTGTCGCCGGCGCGGGGGGCGCGCCGAACAGGCCGTCTTCCTCCTCCACCGGTTGTATGAGCAGGAAACGCGCGAGTCGCCAGGCCAGTGTCGCCTTACCGATCCCGCGCGGTCCGGTGATCAGCCACGCATGGTGCATCCGACCGGACGAAAACGCATCGAGGAATACCTGCTCGGCCTCGCCATGGCCGAGCACGCTGCTGGTTTCTCTGGGGTGCGGCGCGCCCAGCAACCTGTCCGGCTCTGGAATGTCGTCCGTCATCGCCCCGGCGCCCCGCCCCGCCGGCCGATCATGCCGCTCGTCGGAGCAGGACCTGCGCCAGCACGTCCGCGGCGACCGCGTCGGGCGACCGGTTGCCGTCGATCACGCGGACGCGCTCCGGCGCGCTCTCGGCCAGGGCCAGGAAACCGGCCCGCAAGTGGTGTTGGAAGTCGAGGCCCATATCCTCGAACCTATCTTCGCCCGAGCCGCGGGCAAGCCCGCGTTTCAGGGCCACCTCCGGCTCCATGTCCACCACGAAGGTCATGTCCGGCTCGGTTCCGATCATCTGTGCATGCAGGCTGTCGACCAGAGCGCGCAGATCGCCGCGCGTGGCGCCCTGGTAGACGCGCGTGGAATCCGCGAAGCGATCCGTGATGATCGTCCGGCCCGCCGCCAGGGCAGGGGCGATGGTGCGTTCCAGATGATCCCGCCGGGCGGCCGTGAACAGCAGGATCTCGGTATGCGCCGACCATCGCGCCGGATCTCCGGTCAGCAGAAGCTGGCGGATCTCCTCGGCGCCGGGGGAGCCGCCTGGCTCGCGCGTCAGCAGCGGGTCTTCGCCCCGCGCGCGCAGGTTCTCGGCCAGCAGCCGCGCCTGGGTCGACTTGCCGGACCCGTCGATGCCTTCAAAGCTGATGAACATGCCGGGCGGGCCGGTCTCGGCCATGGCGTCCTCAGAGGGGGGAGGCGCGACCGACGAGATCGCGGAAGAGCACCATGGCCGCCGTGCGGACGCGGGGCAGGAACCCCCCAACCGGCACATCGACCTCCGCCGTCAGCGGCAGCTCGCGCGGGATCATGTCCGGCAGGGCGATCTTCAGCGTTCCGATCTGCTGACCGGCCCGGATCGGCGCGCGCACCGGTGTCTCGTAAGAAATCTCGGCTTGCACATCGTCCTGCACGATGGCCGGCACGAGCAGGTCGAGGTCTTCGGGTACGACAAGGCCGACCGTCCGCTGGGCCCCCAGATGCACCGGAACCTCGGCCAGCCGGGTGCCTTGCGTGGCCAGCGTGCGCTGCACGAACTGCCGGAACGCCCAGCTGACGATGCGCTCGGATTCCTCGGCGCGGGCCCTGTCGGTGTCGAGGCCGGTGACGACGAACACGATCCGGCGGTCGCCCTGCTGCGCCGATCCTACAAGGCCATAGCCGGCCTCTTGGGTGTGGCCGGTCTTCAGACCGTCCGCGCCGATCCCGAGCCCCAGCAGCGGGTTGCGGTTGCGCGTGTTCGACGGGGCGCGCCCGTCGAACTCATACTCCGACATGGCGAAATACGTGTAGTAATCGGGGAACTCCTCGATCAGGCGCACGGCAAGCTTGCCGAGATCGGCCATCGACATGACGTGGCCGTCCGCGGGCCAGCCCGAGGAGTTGACGAAGTTGCTGTCGCCCAGGCCGATCGCCCGCGCGCGTTCGTTCATCAGCCGGGCGAACGCCTCCTCCGACCCGGCGAGGCCCTCCGCGACGACGACGCAAGCATCGTTGCCCGATTGCACGACGATACCCTTGATCAGTTGCTCTACCGTGGGCCTGTCGGTCTCGTCGAGGAACATCGTCGAGCCGCCCATGGAGCGTGCCTTCGACGACACCGAGAATTGCGTGTCCAGCGTCACACGCCCATCCCGCAATGCCTCGAACAGCATGTTCAGCGTCATGAGCTTCGACATCGACGCGGGCGGTAGCTGGTCGTGGGCGTTCTTCTCCAGCAGCACCGTGCCGGTGGTCTGATCGTAAACCCATGCGGCGCCCGCGCGGGTCTCGAACGCCGCCCGGGCGGCGTTGGCGGTGAGTGCAATCGAAAGCAGAGCGGCGGCGAGGCCGAGACAGATGGATCGGATCATGGCAGCGTTTGAAGTCCCTTATCGCGAGACAGCGTAGGCATCGTCATAGCCGAGCCGCTTGACCTGGCGCAGCAGCATCGACTGTTCAGAAGAATTGCTAGCAGGCCCGACGACGACACGCCAGCCGCTGTCGCTGCCGGCGGGCTGCTCGAAGATCATCGGGACGATCCCGCGCTCACGCAGTCGGACCGACGCTTCCTTGGCATCGGACTCGCTCCGGAACGTGGCCACCTGCAGGTATGGCGTGTCGAGCGCCGCGCTCTGGCGTGACGGGGCAGGGGCCGTAGCGGGTGCGGGCAGCGCTGTGGCGGTGATCACCTCTCCGCCCTCCAGGATGGTGCCGGAGGTCGCGACGGCCGAGGTGGCTCCGACCGCGCTCAGCGGCTCCTGGCTGGCCCGTGGCGCGAAGAGCCCGCCGAGGAAGCCCCGGCGCGGCTTGCTTTGGGTCTCTGCGGCGGAGGCGGCGTCAGGCGCGGCGGCGCTTGCCGTGTCGGCGACCTCGACATCCGTCGCCTCGGCGACCGGGGCGGGCGCAGGCTCCGGCAGTGTCGCCGTTCCGGCCTCCACTTCGGTTGCATCGAGCGCAACGCCCGCTTCGGTGGGGGCGGCCTCGGCGCCGACGGCATTCAGAGGCTCGGAGGCGGCGCGTGGGGCAAAGAGGCCACCCAAGAAGCCGCGCCGCTTCTGGGGTTCTGCGATCGCCACCGGGTCCGCCGCGGCTTCGGCGTCGGCCGGGGCATCCTCGGCGCGGTCGATCGCGGCGGCTGCCGACGCGATGGCGTCGGGCGCATCTTCGGCCGCGGCGGCATCGGTTGCCTCGGCGTCCGCATCTGCAAGGGGTGCGTCCGCGGCCTCGGCGCCCGTCGTTTCCGGCTCCGGCGCTTCCTCGCGCCGCAGCGCCGTGACGCTCAGTTCCACCGGGGCGCCTGCCAGCATGCCGAGCGCGGCCGCGGCATCCGAGGAGACCTGGAACCGCGGGCCGGGGTTGTTGCGCTCCCGCCGGAACAGGGCGCCGATGATCGTCTGTCCGTTCGAGGCATTGCGGATTAGAACGCGTTCGGGGTCCGTGGCGTCGGGATGCGCCACCCAGACCCCGCCGAGGGAGGGGCGCCCGTCCCAGAGGCCCGCCTCGCTCTTCTGGAACACCTCCGGGGCTTCGATGTCGCGATCCGCGAGGGCCGTGGCCGCGGGCCGGTCCGCGGCGGCCGTCGCTGCGGCCTCCGGGCGCGACGACCCGAGGCCGGTGTTTTCGACACACCCCGCAAGCATGAGAAAGCCGCAAGACATACCGGTCGCAACGGTGGAATACTTGCCCATTTTCGCCCCTTTCAAACGCAGCGGCGCTGCGCTCTTCAAACCGCTCTGCGGCCAGACTGCTCGATTGCCCGTTTTTTCGGACGTTAGTTATCCACAGACTATACAGTCAGATTGCAATTTGGCAAAGCCTCCACGCCGATATGGCGGGGGAATGCGTGCAGATCGGTGCCACCGGGGGCGCCACGGCCCGCCTGCGGGCAGCCGGTGCTCCCGGCCCGCCCAAGCTCCGACGGAGGTTGGGCATGTCCGGCGCTCTTACCCAGGGGCAGTCGGGGCAGCGCATCACGGATCTTCTTTGACAGTCACGGCAACGCGGATGGCCGCGTAACAGATCCGGCGCTGGGTTAGGCCG
Source organism: Pseudomonadota bacterium (assembly GCA_038757905.1). Classification (GTDB taxonomy): domain Bacteria; phylum Pseudomonadota; class Alphaproteobacteria; order Rhodobacterales; family Rhodobacteraceae; genus HLUCCA09. The sequence goes on from JBCDGG010000075.1 coordinate 18,062, forward strand.
CATCGGTTGAACCGGCTGGGATGCGTATTGCTCGCGACCTTGCGGTGCGGCTGTTCCGCGGGCTGATATCGGGTCGGCGGTCGACCACTGCGCGACCTGAGAGCATTGGCATTCAGAAAAAAAACGCACTCGCTCCCGCTGCCGGACTGCGCCTCCACGGCCACTTGGCGGGTTGTGCACACCGCCAACAGTGCCGGGGACGGGCCCGGGGTTTGCATCGACCTGCGGAGCGGTTATGGAGGCGGCGTGGCCCGGTAGCTCAGCTGGATAGAGCAATGGCCTTCTAAGCCACAGGTCGAGGGTTCGAGTCCTTCCCGGGTCGCCACGTCTCCTACAAGCAATTGACGGCAATATGAGTTCGAGTATCTGGTCCGTTGGAGCAAGGGTATTCGCCTTTGCGTTCGGGTTGCGGTACAGAATTGTCTAGCCTATCCGGGCTTCGGGGCCAAAAGCCCCGTGCGCCTTGCTTTGGCTTGCAATCAGGCAACGCCACCCTCTTCGACAGCAGCCTCGCCCGCGCATGCCCAGAGGTCGCGGGAACATGCGCTGGCCAGACTTGATCAAGCTTTTCCGCGGCTACCGTCTCCCGAGCCACATCTAGTGTGGCAGGGTCGGGCAAACCGGGATGACCTCGGTGCTTGAAGTTAGAAGGGGAGGCCAAGACGGCCTTTCCCGGCTTAGGTTTCGCCCTTTCGTCGCGCTGCCCGGCCTGAGGACTTGTCGCATAAGCTATCGTCGAAAGGGGGCCGCTGCGCCGTTTCGCGCGGGCCAGACCGCCGGTGACAGCGGCGCGCCACCCAGCGCGTCAACGCACGATCAGCACCGAGCAGGGCGCGCGCCGGGCTATGCGCGCGGCGGTCGAGCCGAGCAGGAACTCCCGCATGCCGGAGGCGTGCGACGGGATCACGATGCACTCCACGTCGAGGCGTTGCGCTTCCTCGAGGATCTTGCTGGCCGGATGTCCGGTCACGATGATCGGGTCGACCTTGGCGAAGCGGGCGATCTGCTGCGCCTGACGATCCGCCTCCCCGGCGATCACATCGTTGGCCTGCCGGTCTGGCAGGTACTCGGTGAGGTAGCGCGGCGGCACTTCCAGCACGGTGAGGACATGGAGCACGCCGTCGTGGTCCAACAGGGAGCGGGCCAATGCGATGGCCGGGACTTCGTGTTCGATGTCTTCGGGTGCAATCGGGACGAGGATGCGCTTGTGCATGTCGGGGCTTTACATCTTGTCGGTGTCCAGGGCGCGCCGAAAGGCCTCGAACGCGCCGGGTGCCATGGAGGCGCTTTCGCCGGACGCGGGAAACGATCCCTCGATCACGGCCTGCCGAAAGAACGCGAGCGCCCGGCGGCGCTCGGCGCGGATCTCCTCCTCCAGGCGCCGGATGTCGCCGAAGGCGCGCGCATGACGGGGCAGGTCGGTGCCTTCGCCGCAGATATCGTTCTGAAAGAGATAGATCACATCGGCACCCTGGCCCGAGCCGAGGGAGCTTGTGAGGAGCGACGTGTGCCGCGTGATCTCGGCCATCGCCTCGGCACAGATCACTTCGGCCTCTACGGAAAAGGCGCCTGCGTCCTCCATGCGGCGGAACGCCTGCCACAGATGAACGGCTTCATCGGCCGTCTTGCCGAATGCGCGCAGGCCGCCGGCCCAGGTCGATTTTCGGGGCACGAGGCCCAGATGGCACATCACGGGGATATCCTCGCGGGCCAGCAGCTCGACAATGTGGGGGCCGCGCGCGGTGTAGATCGAATCCGCACCCGCCTTCATGGCCGCGAAGGCGGCCGTCAGCACATCGGCCTCGGTCGGATGGTCGGGCAGGCCCAAGGCGGCGGTGAAGAAGAGGTCCGGCGCGCCATGGCGCACGTCCGCGGTGTTCTGGGCGTTGCCCATGATCAGATCGATCCCGGCATCGCGGGCCGACGCGGCCTCCTCGGCGGTGTTTGCCGTGGTTTGGGTCAGCTTCCGCGTGCCCTTGAGGGCGCGCAGATCGGCCACGGTATGGGTGCGCCGGACGGGGCGGGCATCCCAATCGTAGATGCGCTTCATGACGGCCCGTCGATCTGAATGAACACGTCGTCGCCCTCGACCCTGACGGGGTAGGTGCACAGGTTCACGCAGGCCGGTGCGCGCTTTGCTTCTCCGGTGCGATAATCGAACTGGCCGTTATGGCCGGGGCACTCGACGACGTAGTCCATCACCAGCCCGTCGGCGAGATGCACGTCCTCGTGGGTGCAATAGCCGTCGGTACAGAAGAACTCGTCGTCCGGGCTGCGGTAGATCGCGAAGGTCCGGCCATCATGGTCGAAGCGGATCAGATCCTCGGTGTCGATGTCGTCGGCCGCGCAGGCCTTTGTCCAGGCTTTCATGGGGCTTACTCCGCTGCGATGGCCGGGCGGCGATAATCCGGGGTCGCCCGGGCGCCGTCGGGCAGCGGGCGCCGGATGTAGTGGTTGGCGTCCGTCTGCTGACGCATGACGGCGGGGATCATTTCGCGGTAGGCGGACCAGAGCGAGGGATAGGCTGCCGGGCAATCGGCCTTGATCTCGGCGTGCAGGGCCGGAAGGGCGTAGAACGGCACCATCGGGTACATGTGATGCTCCACATGGTAGTTCATGTTCGAGTAGATGAACCGGAAGAACGGGTTGAGATAGACGGTGCGCGAGTTCATCCGGTGGTCGGGGATGTCCTCGGCCAAACCGGCATGCTGGGTGGTGGCCAGCAGGTGGTGAAGCCACGACCCGTAGAAGGACGGCAGCCCGATCAGCATCGCCGGCAGGAAGCTTTGCAGGGCCAGCGAAAGGCCCGCGACGGCCGCGAGAATAGCCAGCTGGATGCGCGAGGCGAGAAATGTCTTGGGCCACTCGGCCTCGGGAAGGAACGTCTTCTCTGCCTCTGTCAGGCGGCCGAAGGACAGGCGCACCATCTTGCCCAGTTCCGTGAGCAGCGCAGGGATGTAGAGAAGGTTGAGCGCCCATTGCCAAAGGCTGGGCGGGCGGGGAAACGCGATCTCGGGGTCGCGTCCGACGACCACGGTTTCGGTGTGGTGGCGGGTGTGGCTCCAGCGCCAGAGATTGGGGTTTCTCAGCGACATGAAGGCGGTAAGCTGATAGAAGGCATCGTTCAGCCACGGCGTCTTGAAGACGGTGCCGTGGCCGGTCTCGTGCCAGCGGCTGTCGGCGCCGGAGCCGTAGAAGACCCCATAGACAAGCGCAACGGGCGCCGCCCACCACGTGCCCCAGGTGGCGATCAGCAGCCCCCCGAATACGACGACGCAGCCGAGCCAGAGGCCGTAATTGATCAGGCCCGGCCTGTCGGAGCGGCGCATCAGCTCTTTGAGCCGTTTGCGCGGAATCTGTGTGGCGTACCAATCTGACAACTCGAACCCCCTGGCGGAGTTCTCGCCCGTCAGACTGTAGTCGCGGACGTGGCTGGATTGCAGCATGCGGTTCCTCCCTCGGCACGCAGGAAGAAGGGGAGGCATCGGTGTGGCGGGTCAATCCGGCGCTTGATAGTTTCTATCAGTGCTATCACCATGCGCCCGCCATGCCGTGATAGGAACCATCAGATGCCGGGCAAGCGCCGCGTCACGATGCACGATGTCGCCACCCGCGCCGGGGTTGGCGTCGCAACGGTCGACCGGGTTCTGAACGCGCGGGCCCCCGTGGCGCCCGGCACGGCGGCGCGGGTCGTCGCCGCGGCCGAGACGCTGGGCTACCATGGCAAGGCAATGCTGCGGCACCGGCTTGCGGAGCTTGCTCCGGCCTGCCGGATGGGGTTCCTGCTTCAGAAAGAGGGCAAGTGGGTCTACCAGCGGCTTGCCGAGGCCCTCAGGGGTGCTGCATCGGCGTGCCGCAGTGTCCGCGCGGACCCGGTGTTTTCCTTCGTGGGCAGCCTCTCCGCCGCCGGTCTGGCCGAAGAGATCGAACGCCTGGGGGCGGAGGTCGATGTGCTGGCGGTCGTCTCGGTCGATCACCCGGCCGTATCGGCGGCGATTGCAGGATGCGCCGCGCACGGGGTGCCGGTGTATGCGCTGCTCAGCCCGCTCAGCGCGCCCGATATCGCGGGATATGTCGGGATCGACGGGGTCGCCGCGGGCCGGACGGCGGGATGGGCGATGGCGCGTCTTGCGGCGGCGGAGGGCGAGATCGGCGTTCTTTTGGGCTCACACCGTTACCTTGGCCAGGAGGCCAACGAACAGGGCTTTCGCGCCGCCTTCGCCAAGTATGCGCCGCACCGGCCGATCCGTGACACGATGGTCTACCTCGATGACGAAGCGGTGGCCTATGGCGCGGCGCAGGAGCTTCTGGACCAGAGCGATACCCTGGTCGGTCTCTATCACTCGGGCGGCGGCGTCGGGGGCGTTGCGCGCGCGATCGAGGAATCCGGCCGGGCGGAGGCGATCACATATATCTGTCACGCGCGCACCCCCGACAGCGAGGCGGCGTTGCGCGCCGGCACGGCCGATCTGGTGGTGTCCGTCAGCTTCGACCGGATCGCGGACACTCTGGTGAGGTGCATGGCGGACGCGATGCGCCTTGGCGGTGCGGCGCCCGCCCCGGATCCGGAACGCTTCGAGGTGCTGACGGTGGAGAGCCTTTAGCCGAACGTCGCGCCGAGGATGTTCTCGCGGGTGATGACGCCGGTAAGCAGCGTGCGGGGCTTGAACGGCCGGTGTTCGAGATGGGCGCAGAGCGCCTCCACCGCTTCTTCGGCCACCAGCCGCATGTTGACATGCAGAACTATGTCGATCGTGCCATCCATCAGAAAGCCCTGCGTCCGGGATGTCAGGTTGTGGCAGATGAACACGACGTCGTCGGCGCGCCCGGCCTCGCCCAGGGCGCGCGCGATGCCCAGATTGCCGCCGCCGACATTGTAGATGCCGACGATATCGTCGCGCTCCTGCAGCAGCCCGCGCACCGCCTGGTAGTTGCCTTCGGCGTCGTCCTGCGCATTGCAGGTGACGATTTCGCGGATCTGCGGAAACTCGGTGCGCAGGGCAAGGCGAAAGCCCATCTCGCGGTCCTCGTGGCTGCGGTACAACTGGCCGGACGTGACCACGACGGCGGCGCCGGGCGCCGCGGTCAGCCGGCCCATGAGGTAGCCGCCGGTGCGGCCAGCGGCGCGATTGTCGAGGCCGATGAACCCGATCAGCGAGGGGTTCTCGATCTGGGACAGCAGCGTCAGCGCCGGAACCTTCATCCGTTCCAGTTCGCGCACCGCGTCGTGGACGCGCGGGTCGTCGAGCGCCTGGAAGGCCACCGCATCGATGCCATGCCCGGCCGTGGCAAGAAGCTTGCGCGCCAGAATGCCGGGCTCCATCTTCTTGGTGTAGACGCATTCGACCGTCGCAGTGCCGCGCGTGCCAAACTCCAGAAAGCACTTGCCGAGGAACTCCGTCGACGGGCCGGCGTCTTCCGGCAGGAACACCCGCAGCCGCCAGGGCCGCGCCCGCCGGTCCGGCACGGCGCCCGACTCGATCGCGTCCTTCGCCTGCAGTACGCGCTGGCGGGTCGCCGAGCCGACATGCGCGCGGTTGTGCAGCACCCGGTCGACGGTGGCCACGCCCACGCCCGCAAGCTTGGCGATCTGTGCGACCGTGGCCCGGCGCTTGATCTGGCCGGGGGCGTTATCGTCGGCGTCTCCCATCATATCCCATCAATGCCGTGCTCCTCCGCCATGCTTACACATCAAAAGCAATCAATACCACCATTTGGTGGTTTTTGGGTTTACCCCGCTGCACCCACTTTGCACAGTGCGCCGCACGATGAGCCCTCAACGGGCCAAGGGAGGAAAACATGTCATACATCACCTTGCTGTCGGCAAGCGCCGCCGGCGTGGCTCTGTTTGCATCCGCGGCCGCGGCCCAGGACTTTACGTTCCGCTACGGCAATGCGCAGCCGGAGACCGCCATTCGCTCGCAATCCATGGTGTTCTTCGAAGAACAGCTGGAAGACCGTTCGGGCGGACGCATCGAGGTGGAGAACTTCTTCGGCGGCACGCTCGGCAATGAACGGGAGATGATGGACCAGGTCACGTCGGGCCTGCTTCAGGGCACCCGGGGCGGGTTCTTTGCCGATGCGTCCGGGGCGTTCAACCTCTACCAGCTTCCGTTCCTCGTCTCGGGCTGGGACGAGATGGAGTGCCTTGTCGGCTCGGACTTCACCGACGGCGTGCAGATGCGCGCCGCCGAGAACGGCTATCACATTCCGGCCACGGGCATCAGCCAGGGCTTCCGCGCCTACACGACCAATGCGCGTCCCATCACCCAGGTCGCGGACCTGGAAGGTTTGCAGATCCGCGAGCCGCAATCCGACCTAATGATTGCAACCGGGACGGCGCTGGGTTCTGTGCCCGTCGCGATGCCATTCTCGGACGCCTACCAGGCCTTCCAGCAGGGCGTGATCGACGGCCAGCATAACCCGCCGCAGAACATCTGGGACTTTAACATTCACGAAGTTCAGGACTACTTGTCGCTGACCAATCACATGACGGGCCCGGATCCGCTGATCGTGAACAAGGCTTGGTACGACGGCCTTCCCGCGGACCTTCAGCAGATCTTCGACGAGGTTGCCGTCGAGGCGTTGGCCATGTCCGATCAGCTTTACCGCGAGGCGGAGACCTCGGTCATCGAAGACCTGGCCGACTTCATGGAGATCAACACGCTGACACCCGAGGCACTGGCGGAGTTTCAGGACCGTGTGCAGCCGGTCTATCAGCAGATGATCGAGGCCGGTCACTTCAGCGCGGATGATATTGCGGCCGCGCGTGCGGCCGCGCAATCCTGCGGTTGATGTGATCCTCCCAGAGCGCGCGGGGCCGCTTAGCGTGCCTCGCGCGTTCACCTTCTCCGCAGGGGCCCGGCCATGAAGACGATTGCGGCGCTCGACGCCTGGCTGACGTTCATCGTCGAGACCGTGATGGTCGTTCTGTTTGCGATCTTTCTGGTGATCGTGTGCGCCAAGGTTCTGTTGCGCCCCTTCGATCAGTCGATCTTCGGCGTCGATGAACTGGTGAAGATCGCGTTCCTGACCACCAGTGCGCTGGGCGGTGCG